>JBBQDQ010000044.1:0-21404 GCA_038319835.1 Thermoanaerobaculia bacterium
AACGAGACGGCGCGGGCGGGGCGGAGGACGGATGCGCAGCGTGTCACGCCCCGAGCTTGCCACGCCCGGCCGCGCCGGGAAACGGACGCCTTCTCAGCGGGCGGCGACGCCCTCGATCTTCCGGATCCGGGAGTTCCGGGCGTCGACGACGTAGAGGTTGCCCTTGCCGTCGAGGCCGAGCCCGAGCGGGTCCGAGAGCGGGGCAGCCGCGGCCGGGCCGCCGTCGCCCCCGAACGCTTCTTTGCCCGTCCCGGCCACGTTCGTGATGACTCCGGTCTTCGCGTCGACACGGCGGACCACGTTGTTCATCGTGTCGCACATGAAGACGTTCCCGGCCCCGTCGACGGCGAGTGAAGCGGGCTGGTTCAGCGCCGCGTCGACGGCAGGTCCCCCGTCGCCCTTGCGGTCGGCGAGTCCGTTGCCGGCGTACGCGGTCACGGTCTCGCCCTTCGGGTCCAGCCGGAGGATTCGGTTATTTCCGGTCGCGGCGAAGAACAGCGCCCCGCTCCGGTCGTAACGGGGGCTGTTGGGCCACGCGAACCCGGTCTCGAGCGCGGGCCCGCCCCTCATGAACATCAGATCGTTCTTGCCGGCGATCGTCTCGGTCTTTCCGGTCTCGAAGTCCAGGCGGCGCAGCCTCGCGCCGAAGACCTCGGAGATCACGAGCCGCCCCTTCCGGTCGAAGGCAAGGCCGCTCGGTCGACCGATGGGGACGGCCGTGGCGATCCCGTCGCCGGTGTAATTCGCATAGCGGTTGCCGGCGACTGACGTGATGACGTCGGTCTTGCGGTCCACGCGGCGGACGAGGTTGTTCCCGGCGTCGGCGATGTAGAGGTTGCCGTGCCGGTCGAAGGCGATCTCGGCGGGCGCCTTGAGGCGCGCCTCTCTCGCGGGGCCTCCGTCGCCCGAGTACCCGCAGGACCCGTTCCCGGCGAGCGTCTCGAGGAGTCCCGTCTTCCGCACGATGCGGCGGATGCGGCACACGCGGGCCTCGGCGAACACCATGTTCCCGTCGTCGTCGAAGACGACGTTCACGACCCCGTCGGTCGCGAGGGCGAGCGAAGACGTCGCCGCCGGGGAGCCGTCGGGCGAGAACGTGTGGTCCCCGTTCCCGGCCACCGACGTGATGATCTGGGCGGGCGTCGGAATCGCGGGGCCGGCGAGGACGAGAGCCGCGGCGAACCAGGAGAAGAGGCGTCTCATCGCCCGATGATAAGGGTCGCAATCAGAGAAGCGGCGAGAATGCCCGGGCGATCTGGTCGCCGAGCCGGTGCAGGAGCGTGCGGCGGTCCCAGTCCGCGAGCGTGATCTCCGCCGCGCCCTCGAGATCGGACTCGAAGCGCTCCTCGAGAATCTTGGCGACGCCGGCGTCGAGCAGGACCACGTTGCACTCCGAGTTGAAGTGGAACGAACGGAAGTCCATGTTCGTGGATCCGACCATCGAGAGGTACCCGTCCGCGACGAAGGTCTTCGCGTGGAGCACGGCCGGGAGGTACTCGAAGATCCGCACCCCGTGCTTCAGGAGGTGCCGGTACGACCCGTGCCCCGCGTGGCGGACGAGCGGCACGTCGCTGACTCCCGGGAGCAGGAGGCGCACGTCGACGCCGCGTTGGGCCGCGTCCGCGAGGAGCGGAAGCGCGTCGCGACGGGGAGCGAAGTACGCGTTCGTGAGCCAGAAACGGGAACGCGAGGCCGCGATCGCCGCCGCGAGGACCGAGGCCGTCTCTTCGTGCCCGCGCCCCGGCGCCGAATCGAGGACGAGAAGGGACGCGCCGGCGGGGCGCGGCGCGCCGTCGGGCGGGAGGGCGAGCGGAGGGATCTCGAACGGCGCGCCGCCGGCGCCCTCCCAGCCCTCGCGGAAGACGACGGCCATCTCCCACGCCGCGGGCCCGACGAGGCGCGCGTGCGTGTCGCGCCACGTCGTCCCGGGCTTGGTCGTGTGCAGGGCCGAGCCGTACTCCTCGCCGACGTTCATGCCGCCCGTGAACGCGACGCGCCGGTCCACCACGAGGATCTTCCGGTGGTCGCGATAGGGCTGGTACCAGAGGTACGGGAACAGGGGGTGGTAGAGCCGCACCGCGACGCGCCGCTCCTCGAGGTGCTTCCAGAACGATCCGTGCGTGGCGCTCGATCCGAACGCGTCCGCAAGGACGCGCACGGCCACGCCGCGCCGCGCCGCGTCGGCCAGGGCGTCGGCCAGCGTCCGCCCCGCCCCGTCGTCCTTGAGGATGTACGCCTCGAGGAGGACCTCTTCGCGCGCGGAGGAGATCGCCTCGCACATCGCCGCGAACGCCGGTGCGCCGTCGAAGTAGAGCGTGACCGCGTTTCCGCGGTGGATCGGGGAAGCGTCGATCCGCCGGAGCAGGACTTCGAAGGCGGGGTCGCGCACGCCTTCCGGGAGCGCGGCGGCGAGGCGGCCGACCCGCCGGGGCCGGAGGTCGCGCGGGAGGACGCGGAACGCCATCGGGCGCAGGATCGGCCTGAGGAAACGCGGCGTCCGGCGCCGCGGGGTCTTGCGCTCGCGTCCGAACACGGCCTGCCTCCGCGTTATCCTCGCACGATGTTCCGCCCCCCGCGCTCCGTTCTTCGCGCCGAGATCGGCGAACAGCCGGCCGCCGTCGCCCGCCTCCTCGCGCGCGAGGGACGGCGCGTCGCGGCGCTCGGCGCCCGGCTCGCGGCGGCGGACCTCTCCTGGGTCCTCGTCGCGGCGCGCGGCACGTCGGACAACGCGGCGCGCTACGCGCAGTACGCGTTCGGGATCGTCCACCGCCTGCCCGTCGCCCTGGCGGCGCCTTCGCTCGTCACGCTCTACGGCCGGCCGCCGCGTGTGAAGGGCGCCCTTGTGATCGGGATCTCGCAGTCGGGGCGCTCGCCGGACGTCGTCGAGACGGTCGCGGCCGCGCGCCGCGCCGGCGCGCCGACGCTCGCGATCGTGAACGACGCCTCGAGTCCGCTCGCGCGGGCCGCCGATTGGGTCCTTCCTCTCCACGCGGGCGTCGAACGGAGCGTCGCGGCCACGAAGACCTACACGGCGCAGCTCGCGGCGGTCGCGCTCCTCGTCCTCTCGATGGGCGGGCGGCGGAGGGAGCGCGAGGCCCTCGACGCGGTCCCGGACGCGATGGACGAGGCGCTCGGCGTCGAGCCGGCGGCCGAGGCCCTGGCGGCCCCGCTCGCCGAGGCGCAGCGCGCGGTCGTTCTCGGCCGCGGCCTGCACTTCCCGACGGCCTACGAGATCGCGCTCAAGCTCAAGGAGCTCGCGCTCCTCCTCGCGGAACCCTATTCGGCGGCCGACTTCCAGCACGGCCCGATCGCGATGGCCGAGAAGGGCCTGCCCGTGATCCTCGTCTCGCCGCCGGGTTCGCGCCCCGCGCCGGAGATGGAAGTCCTCGGGAAGGAGCTCGCCCGCCGGGGGAGCCCCGTCCTCGCGATCGGCCCGCGGCGCCGCGGGTCGCTCCCGGTCCCGCGCGTGCCCGAGCTGCTCGCGCCGCTCGTCTCGATCGTGCCCGGGCAGCTCCTCGCGTTCCACGCGGCGCGCGCCCGCGGTCTCGACCCGGACCGCCCGCGCGGAATCCACAAGGTCACCGAGACCCGCTGAGCGCACGTCTCTGCTAACGTTTCACCATGCACAAGACGAACAAGGGTCTCGCGGCCGCGCTGCTTCTCGCGCTGGCCGGGTGCGCGTCCGGGAAGAACGACATGTCGGGCCCGATCGTCGGCGTCCCGCTCGACCTCCCGGACCACTTCGTGGTCGTGCAGTCGGGCGTCGGCAAGGCGAACGAGCCGAAGCCGGACGAGGGCTGCCGGAACCCGATGATCGACCCGCGCGACAAGACGCTCCTCGAGCTGCGCCGCTCGGCGAACGGCAAGGGCGACTACCGGGTCCAGAATTACGGCCTCGCGTCGACACAGCTCCTTCGCATCGACTGCGCGACCGGGAAGGCGATCGGAATCGTCGCCGAGTGACGGCGTGACGTTCTCCCTTCTTTCCGGCCTCTCCTGCACGAAGTGCGACGAGACGTACGGCATCGGGCCCCTCCTCAACGTGTGCACGAAGCCGGGCTGCGGCGGTTCGCTCTTCGCGGTCTACGACCTGAGGCCGTTCCCGAAGGACGGGGCGGGGCGCCCGGCGGGAATGTGGCGCTGGCACGAGGCGATGCCGGCGCGCTCACCGGACGAGATCGTGACGCTCGGCGAGGGCGGGACGCCGCTCCTCAAGGCGGACCGTCTTGGCGCCGCGCACGGCCTGCCGAACCTCTGGATCAAGGAAGAGGCCGGCAACCCGACGGGGTCCTTCAAGGCGCGCGGCCTCGCCGCGGCCGTCACGATGGCCAGGGCGCTCGGGGCACGGAAGATCGCGCTCCCGACCGCGGGCAACGCGGGCGGCGCCGCGGCGGCCTACGCTGCGAAGGCGGGCCTCGAGTGCCACGTCTTCATGCCGAAGGACACGCCGAAGGTCTTCCGGATCGAGTGCGAAGCGTACGGCGCGAAGGTCGGCCTCGTGGACGGCCTCATCGACGACTGCGGAAAGATCGTCGCGCAGAGAAAGGAGGCCGAAGGCTGGTTCGACGTTTCGACGCTCAAGGAGCCGTACCGCGTCGAGGGCAAGAAGACGATGGGCTACGAGATCGCCGAGCAGCTCGGCTGGACGCTGCCCGACGTCGTCGTCTATCCGACTGGAGGCGGCACGGGCCTCATCGGGATGTGGAAGGCCTTCGACGAGATGGAGGCGCTCGGGTGGATCGGCCCCGCGCGCCCGCGCATGGTCTCCGTGCAGGCCGAGGGCTGCGCGCCCATCCCGAAGGCGGTCGCGGAAGGGAAGGACGTCTCCGTGCGGTTCGAGAACGCGCACACGTACGCGAGCGGGCTCCGCGTCCCGAAGGCGTACGCGGACTATCTGATCCTGAAGATTCTCCGCGCCTCGAAGGGTGAGGCCGTGACCGTGACCGACGACGAGATGCGCCGCGGCGTCCTCGAGCTGGCCTCGCACGAGGGGCTCTTCGCGGCGCCCGAGGGCGGCGCCGCGTGGGAGGCCGTCAAGAAGCTTGCCGCCGCCGGCAAGGTCGATCGCGGCGAGCGGATCGTCGTCTTCGACACGGGGACCGGCTACAAATACGTCGAGTAGGGCCTACCGCCCGCCGAGCCTCGTTCTGGCGGCTGAAAGCCGGGAGTCGATCTGCTCCTGCCGGACGGCGCCCTGGAATCCGCCAGCGCCCTTCGCGGCGTTGGAAGCTTCCGAGAGCGACGTCCGCATCAGCGAGAGCGCCTCCCTCGCGTCGAGAAGCGCGGATCGCTCGGCTTCGGTGGCTCCGCCCGAGCACGTGGACTCGGCGCGGGAGATCGCCTGCGTCGCGTGGTCCTCGGCATCCCGCCACGCGCCGCCGTCCACCGGCACGTTCAGGAGGAGCCGGGAGGCGTCCGCGAGGAGCCGGTTCGCGTTCTCGGCCTCGAGCAGGCAGCCCGGCCCCGCCGAAACGGCGGGGAGGGAGTCGGACGTCGTCACGATGGGCGCCGCGGACTTCGTGCGGAAGTACCAGAGCGCGAACACGACGGCGGCGGCGACGATCAGGAGTTTTCTCATGTGAGTCTCGGACTCCGTCTTCAGACTAGCACGCGCCCAGCGATAGACTCGCCGCATGGCACGCGACTTCGACACGGACTTTGCGGTCGTCGGCTCCGGCTTCGGCGGGAGCGTCTCGGCCCTGCGCCTCGCGGAGAAGGGCTGGCGGGTGGTCGTCCTCGAGAAGGGAACGCGCTTCTCCCCGGAGGATTTTCCGAAGACCAACTGGAACCTCCCGAAGTACTTCTGGCTGCCGGGCCTCGGCTTCCGCGGCCTCTTCAAGATGACGTTCCTCAAGCACGTCACGGCGCTCTCGGGCGTCGGCGTGGGGGGCGGCTCGCTCGTCTACGCGAACACGCTGCCCGTGCCCGGGGACTCGTTCTTCACGTCGCCGTCGTGGGCGTCCCTCGCGGACTGGAAACGGGAGCTCGCGGCGCACTACGCGACGGCGAAGCGAATGCTCGGCACGACGCGCGTCCCGTTCACGTCGCCGCCGGACGAGGTGCTGCGCGACGTCGGACGGGACCTCGGCCTCGTGGACAAGTGGCAGTCCACCGACGTGGCGGTGTTTTTCGGCGAGCCCGGCGTCACAGTGCCGGATCCGTACTTCGGCGGAGAGGGCCCCGAGCGGACGGGCTGCCACTCCTGCGGCGCCTGCATGATCGGCTGCCGCCACGGCGCCAAGAACACGCTCGACAAGAACTACCTCTGGTTCGCCGAGAAGAAGGGCGCGCGGATCGAGTCCGACTCCGAAGTCACGTGGGTGAAGCCGCTCGAGGGCGGCGGCTACGAGCTGACCGTTCGCCGCGGCCGCGAGCCGTTCCCGTTCCTGCGGAGGAAGACGACGATGACGGCGCGGAACGTCGTCTTCGCGGGCGGCGTCATCGGGACCGTCGAGCTCCTGCTGAAGCTCAAGGAGAGCCCGGAGGGCCTGCCGAAGATCTCGGACCGCATCGGCGATTTCGTCCGGACGAACTCCGAGGTCCTCATGGGCGTCGTGAGCGACAAGAACGAGGACCTCTCGAAGGGGATCGCGATCGGCTCGATCCTCGAGACGGACGAGCATTCGCACCTCGAGCCCGTCCGCTACCCGGCGGGCTCGGGCTTCTTCCGCCTCCTCGCGATGCCGCACGCGCCCGGCGATACGGTCGTCGAGCGCCTCGCGAACGCGCTCGGCCTCCTCTTCCGCCACCCCGGCAAGACGCTGAAGGCGTGGCTCACGCCCGACTGGGCGAAACACACGATGATCCTCCTCTACATGCGCACGGTGGACGGCACGCTGCGCATGACGCTCGGCCGCGGTCTACGCAACGGCTTCCGCCACGCGCTCGCGACCGCGCCGGGTTCGGGGACGCGCGCGAAGGCGTGGGTCCCCGAGGCGACCGAGCTCGCGCGGCGCGTCGAGGAGAAGCTCGGCGGCTTCACGCAGAGCCTTCTGACGGAGACGCTGCTCGGCATCCCGACGACGGCCCATATCCTCGGCGGGTGCTGCATGGGGGACACGCCCGCGGGCGGCGTCATCGACTCGAAGAACCGCGTCTTCGGCTACGACGGGCTCTGGGTCGTGGACGGGTCCGCGATGTCCGCGAACCCGGGCGTGAACCCCTCGCTGACGATCACGGCGCTTGCCGAACGCGCGATGACGTTCGTGCCGGAGAAGAGCGTGGCCTGATGTCTTTCATTTGCAGAAGCATCTTCCTGTCCTTCGTTCTTCTCCCGCTCGCCGCGCCCGCGGCATCCGTCGACACCCTGCCGCCGATGCGCGAGCAGCACGCGATCCGGCAGGAGTGGGTGAAGGAGAGGCTCGAGAGGGTCGTGCCCGCGCTCATGCGCAAGCACCGCATCGCCATGTGGCTCGTCGTCTGCCGCGAGTACCACGAGGACCCCGTGTTCTTCTCGCTCGTCTCGCCCTCGACGATGGCGGCGCGCCGCCGGACGATCCTCGTCTTCCACGACCGGGGTCCGGAGAAGGGCGTCGAGCGCCTCGCCCTCGGCGGTGGCTCGAACGGCGGCCTCTACACGGTCTACCGCGACCCCGAGGTCGAGAACCACGAGCTCTGGGGGAACGCGCAGTGGGCGCTCCTGCGCAAGCTCCTCGACGAGAGAAAGCCCGCGTCGATCGCGATCGACGTCTCGAAGACCCACGCTTTCTCGGACGGACTCTCCGCGGGCGACCGCGAGGAGCTGGAAGAGGCGCTCGGCCCGTGGAAGGAAAAGATCGTCCGTGCGGAGGGGCTCCCTCTCGAGGTCATCGCGACGCACGTTCCCGGGATGCTTCCGACGTACCGCCGGATGATGGCGATCGCGCACGGGATCATCGCGAAGGCGTTCTCGTCCGACGTCGTCACGCCCGGCGTCACGACGACCGACGACGTGGTCTGGTGGATGCGCCAGCGCGTCAACGACCTCGGGCTCGGGGAGTGGTTCCCGCCCACGGTGGACGTACAGCGCCCCGGCGTGACGGTGAAGAGCAGTCTTGCCGAGACGAAGCCGGTCGTGATCCAGCGCGGCGACCTTCTGCACTGCGACTTCGGGATCGAGGCGATGGGCCTCAACACGGACACGCAGCACATGGCGTACGTTCTGAAGGAAGGGGAGCCGGACGCACCCGCGGGCCTCCGGAAGGCGCTTGAGAACTCGAACCGCCTCCAGGACCTCGTCCTCGCGCGGATGAAGCCGGGACGCACGGGCAACGAAGTGCTCCTCGACGTGCTCGCGGCCGCGAAGGCCGAGGGCCTCGACGGCTCCGTCTACACGCACCCGATCGGTGACCACGGCCACGGCGCGGGCCCGATCGTCGGCCTCTGGGACCGCCAGCAGGCGATCCCGGGGCGCGGCGACGTGAAGGTCACGCCTTCGACGTGGTTCTCGATCGAGCTGCAGGCGACGACGCCCGTCCCCGAGTGGAGCGGCCAGCCCGTCTCGATGATGCAGGAGGAGGACGCGGCGATCGCCGCCGACGGGACGATCTCGTTCGTCCTCCCGCGCCAGACGGGCCTGCACCTCGTGCGCTGAAGCATAGAGGTCCGGTCGGGCCGGTTCACCCTTCCGTGGCCGCCCGGCGCTTCTCCTCGCGCCGGAGATTCCACATGATGAGGATGAAGGCGACGATCGCGACGTCGAGGAGCTCGAAGCCCGTGAGGAGGCGTCCGAAGACGATCTTCCCGATTCCGAAGAGCGCCGTGTAGACGAGGAGGATGCCGAGACCCCAGTTCAGGAACGACATCGCGCCTCCGGGGATCGACTCGCGGCCGAATCCCAGCCGCTGCGAAACGCGCGCCCAGCCGGGGCCCCCGGGCCTTACGCGCATGTAGAACGCGTCGAGCGTCGCGTCGGGCTCCGGAGAGGTCAGGAACGTCACCGCGAGCCAGACGACCGTGGTGGCGACGACCGTCACGAGCATGACGATCGCCTGCCGCTCGAACGCGGCGCCCGGACCCGAGCCCTCCGGGACGAACTTGAATGCGGCGAGCGAGACGACCATCGACGTCAGCATCGCGGAGATCTCGCTCCACGCGTTCACGCGCCACCAGTACCAGCGCAGGATCAGGACGAGACCCGTCCCGCTCCCGAGAGCGAGGAGGAAGCGCCATGCGCCCTCGATGGACGACAGATTCAAGGTCACGACGATGGAGAGGAGAAACAGCCCCACGGTCGTCCACCGCGAAACCATGACGTAGTGCTTCTCGCTCTCACCCTTTCGAAGAAATCTCTTGTAGACGTCCCCGACGAGATACGAAGCCCCCCAGTTCAGGTGCGTCCCGACGGTGGACATGTACGCGGCCGCGAAGCCCGCGAGCATGAAGCCCTTCCAGCCCGCCGGCATGAGGTCGACCATCGCCTGCACGTACGCGGCCTCGTGGTCGGGCTTTCCGTTCACGAGGACGCCGGCGGGGTAGAGGAGCACGGTCGCGAGGCCCGTGAGGATCCACGGCCACGGCCGGAGCGCGTAGTGCCCGACGTTGAAGAAGAGCGTCGCGAGAATCCCGTCGCGCTCGGTCTTCGCCGAGAAGATCCGCTGCGCGACGTAACCGCCGCCGCCGGGCTCGGCGCCGGGGTACCACGCGGCCCACCACTGGACGCCGAGGAACGTGAAGAGCGCGATCGCGGGCATCCAGGCCGAGCCCGCGGGCGGGAGGAACGAGATCGCGGCGTCCACCGAGCCGAAGTGCTTCGCGAGGCCTTCCTCGAGCGCCACGATGCCGCCGACCTTCTTCACGGCGAAGTACGCGAGGAGGATGACGGCAGTCATCTTGATGACGAGCTGGACGAGGTCGGTCCAGAGGACGGCCCACATCCCGGCGGCGGCCGAGTAGCCGACCGTGATTACGAAGCAGAGGCCGACGGCCCAGAGCGGCTTGATCCCCAGCGAGATCTGGAGGATCTTGATCATCGCGAGCGTGACCCAGCCGAGGATGATGAGGTTGATCGGGAGCGCGAGGTAGAGCGCGCGGAAGCCGCGCAGGAACGTCGCGGGCCTGCCGCTGTAGCGGATCTCGGCGAACTCGACGTCCGTCATGACCTTCGCGCGACGCCAGAGGCGCGCGTACAGGAACACCGTGAGCGTCCCGGACATCACGAAGTTCCACCAGATCCAGTTGCCCGCAACGCCGTGCGCCGCGACGAGGCCGGTCACGACGAGCGGCGTGTCGGCCGCGAAGGTCGTCGCGATCATCGCGGCGCCCGCGAGCCACCACGGGACGTTGCGGCCGGCGACGAAATACTCCTCGAGCGACTCGCCGCCCTTCTTCGTGAAGGCGAAGCCGATCCCGATCGAGAGGGCGAAGTACGCGACGACGATGGCCCAGTCGAGGAACGTGAGGCTCATGGCTTGGGCGGCCTCGGGGCCGCGACGGCCGGCACGGCGATCGAACGCTTCCCGTTCTTCCCGATGCTTCGCGCCGCGAAGTAATGGTTGTCCGTGGAGACCGAAGAGAGGATTTCTTCGAATGTTGAAGAGGAGGAGGGCGCGGCGCCGGAAGACGGCGGCGCCGCAGGCCGGAGGACGCTCCACCGGGCCTCGGTGGTCTCTCTCCACAGGATCTCGTACCCCGCGCGCTCCTGGTCCCAATCACCTTCCAAGAGAATCTTTGCTGAGTCCGTCACCACTCCGCCGAGCGTGACTTTTCTGGGCGGCGCGGGTGCATTCGCCATCTCCGCGAGCGTCTTGGCGACGACGTCGGCCGTCGCCGCGATCTCGTCGAAGTCCATGAACTTCACGAGGTCGCCGTACTCGATTCCGTTCTCGGTCCGCGGCGTCTGGTGCTCGTGGCGGTAGTCCTCGAGGGGCTCGGTGAAGCGCACGGCGGGGAGGCCCGCCTCGACGAACGGCCGGTGGTCGCCGCCGCGGCCGAACCGGTCCAGCCGGAAGACCAGGCGAACCCTTTCTTTCCCGTTCACGTCCTCGACGAGGCGCGCCATCTGGCGGCCCGGCGTGTCGATGCCGTCCGGCCCGCCTTCGGAGAAGACGCGGACTCTCCGGTCGGCGCTCCCGTTCGTCGCGCCGACGATGTCGCACGTGATCATGCCGCCGACGGCGTAGCCGTGCGTCCCGAGCCATTCAAGCAGCCGCCTGGCCCCGAGGAGACCCTGCTCCTCGCCCGCGACGGCCGCGAAGACCAGCGTCGCGCGCGCGGGCGTCGCGCCGAGAGCGCGCGCCGCGAGGATCGCCGCGGCCGTGCCGGAGGCGTCGTCGTCGGCGCCCGGGGCGTCCGTCACGGGGTCCATCACGCTCGAGGGCATCGAATCGAAATGTCCCGAAACCACGAAGGCGGTCTTCGAGAGCACGGGATCGGTTCCGCCGAGGATCGCGTAGACGTTCTCCATCGGGACGGCAACGTCCTTCGTCCGAGGTCCCTTCGTCTCGTATTTGTCGACGACGACACGGAGCTTGCCGCCCGTGGCCTTCTCGACGGCGTCGAAGCGCTTGAGGACGGCGTCGCGCCCGCACCCGATCCCCCGTTTCGGATCGGTCCACGAGGAGAGTGAGTGGCGCGTCCCGCAGGCGACGAGATCCTCGACGATCGCTTTGGCCTCGGGGGCAGAAGAGGGAGCGGCGGCGGACGCCGTTCGTATGGCGAGGACGGCCACGAGGAGTCCGGGAGACGTTCGGTTCATGCGTGACCTCCGGAGGATTGACCGGATGCTACGACAAGGGGAGACTCGATCCGTTCAGGAGGCTCCATGCACGCCGCCCGTCTCGCCGCATCGCTGGCCGTGCTGCTCGCGGCCGTCGCCGCGCAGCCCGTCGCGGGGGCGGAGGCGGCGGGCAAGGGCGAGTTCGCCGAGCGCCTCGAGCGGTCCCGCGCAGCCGAGGAGCGTTTCCGGGAGATCCACGGGGCGTCCCGCGCCGAGGTCTTCCGGCGCGCGGCGCCGATCGGAGCGGCCGAGATCCGCGCCGAGCGTGCGCGGCGTTCGAGCCTCGCCGCGGGGCCCTCGTGGGTGTCCCTCGGGCCGTCCGAGGCGCCGCAGGGAGTCTTCAGCGGCTCGTTCCCCGGCCTTCTCGACTCCGGTCTCGTCAACGCGATCGCGATCCACCCGTCGGACCCGGGGACGATCTTCATCGGGCCTGCGGGCGGAGGCATCTGGCGGTCGAAGGACGCCGGCGCGACCTGGACGCCGCTCACGGACTCCATCGGACCGACGGCGATTGGCGCGATTGCGGTCGCCCCTTCGGATCCGAGGAGGATCTACGCGGGAGGCGGATCGGGCCGGCAGTCCCTGGGCGGGTATGCACCCGGCCCCGGCCTCCTCGCCTCGACGGACGGCGGCGACACCTGGACGCTCACGGCCTCGTCCCCCGGCGGCGAGTTCTGGTTCCTCCGCGTGGATCCGTCCAACCCGCGGATTCTCCTCGCGGGCACGGACAAGGGCCTCCTGCGGTCGACGGACGGGGGCGACACGTGGACGAAGACGCTCGCGGCGGCGGGTGACGCGTGGGCGAACGCACTCGCAGTTTCTCCGACGAACCCGGCCGTGATGCTCGCGGCGACGTTCCGCCCCGGCGTCGAGTCCTTCCAGGGAGGCGCGTGTGTCGTCCCCTCGAGCTCGACGTACCGGCCGGGCCGGCTCTGGACGTCGACGGACGGCGGGCAGACCTGGGCCGAGAACGTCAACCTTCCGGGCTCCGCGCCCTCCGTGAAGCGTTCGCGCGTCGAGCTCGCCTCCGCACCGTCGGACCCCACGGTGGTCTACGCGCTGATCGCCATGGAGACGGTCGACGCCAATGGCTGCGCCGACGACCAGAACCTCGGAGATCTCTACGACGTGGCGAAGTCGACGGACGGCGGAGGAACGTGGTCCGCGCTCGGCGCCGCGGACGCCCTGAGGGCGCTCGCCAACGAACAGATGTACTACGCGTCCGTCATCAGCGTGGACCCGCGGGACGCACGCACGGTGTGGGTCGGAGGCCTCGACAACTACAAGTCGGCCGACGGCGGCGTCACGTGGAAGCACGCTTCGGGTTGGGTCAATGCGCCCCCGAAGGCGCCGTACGTGCACGCCGACCAGCACGTCCACCTTTGGGCACCGGACGGGTCGATCCTCTACCTCGGCTGCGACGGCGGGATCTTCTCGACCACGGACAGCGGCGCGAGCTTCGCGAACCTGAACCGGGGCCTCGCCACTTTCCAGTTCTATTCCGTGTGCCAGAGCCCCGCGGCGCCCGGCGTCGTGATGGGCGGAGCCCAGGACAACGGCTCGAGCCTGCGGAAGGCCGACGGGACGTGGTCGCACGTCATCGGCGGGGACGGCATCGGCTGCCTCCTTCACCCGACGAACCCGCTCCAGGTCCTCGGCTCGATCTACGACGAGGCCATCTACCGGTCGACCGACGGCGGCACCCTCTTCGGATCCGTCTCGATCAGGCCCGCGGCCGGGGACTCCACGTATTTCTACACGAAGCTCGTGCAGGACCCCTCTGTGCCGGAGCACGTTCTGACGTCGACCGCGCGCGCGATCTGGGAGTCCCTCGACGGCGGCGGCACCTGGAAGTCGGCGACACAGACCCTCCTGCCGTCTGGCGTCACGATCTGGGAGTTCAGTGTGAGTCCCGCCGACCCGAAGGCCGTCGCAGTCGCGTCGTCCGGCGGCCGGACCTTCTTCTCGTCGGACGGCGGCGCGACGTTTTCCGCGGGCGCCACGCTGCCCGTCAACACGCTCTCCGCGATCCGCTTCGACCGCGCGAACCCGAGGAATCTCTGGGTTGCGAGCGCGATCGCCGCTCCGGGAGTGGAGCGTGTGTTCGCGTCGTCCGACGCCGGCGCGACGTGGGCGGCCATCTCTCACACGGGCAAGCCGAACGGCCTCCCGGACGTCCCCGTCGAGGCCCTCGAGCAGGATCCCTCGGACGCGAACGTCCTGTGGGCGGGCACGTACGTGGGCGTCTACCGGTCGCCCGACCGAGGCGCAACCTGGGCGCGCTACGGGACGGGCCTTCCGAACGTCCCGGTCATGGCGATCGCGATCCTCCCGGACGGCTCGAAGATGCGCGTCGCGACCTTCGGGCGCGCCATGTGGGAAATCGCGCTCGTCGCTCTGCCGCCCGACCAGCCTCCGACGGCTTCGATCGACTTGCCGGCGGGATCCCCGACGCTCGACGCCGGGATCGCGTCAGCCTTCCACGGCGTGGCGTCGGATCCGGACGCGGGCGACGTCCTGACGACGAGCTGGGACTTCGGCGACGGCCTTACGGCGACCGGCTCGAGCGTCACGCACGCGTTCGCGGTGCCGGGGACGTACACCGTGACGTTCCGCGTGGCGGACCGGGCGGGTCTGTCGGCGACGGCGACCCGGGTCGTCAACGTGCGCGTCCCTCAGGGCAGCGTCGCGGCGGGCCCGGAGCTGCTTCTTCCCGTCGTCCTCGACGTCGTCGGGGCGGGCGGCGCCCATTACACGACGGAGCTGACCCTGATCGCGCGGGCGGCGGCCCCGACGACGGTCCTCCTCCAGTACGCCTCCTCCGTCGGAGGGGGCTCGGGCTACGCGAGCGTGACGCTTCAGCCCGGCGAAGTCCGCGTCATCGCCGATGCGATCGCCTTCCTGACGGCGGCGGGCCTGCCCCTGCCGGCCGACGGCACGCGCATCGGCACGCTGCGGGCGATCTATCCCGGCGCGGCGGCAAGCGAGATCTTCATCGGAGGGAGAACCTCGACGCCGGGCGCGGGCGGGACGTTCGGCCTCTTCTACACGGGATCTTCGACCTCGACGACGACGGCCACGGTCTTCGGGCTCCAGCAGAACGCGGCCCAGCGCTCGAATCTGGCTCTCGTCAACGGCGGGCCCGACCCCGTGACGTTGCGCACCCAGCTCCAGGGCCCGAACGGCGAGGCGCTGTCCGGCCCCGTCGACCAGACGCTTCCGGGGTACGGCTGGGCGCAGATCAACACGCCGCTCCTCGGGCAGGCCTCCTCGGGCCGCGCGGTCGTCACGAAGCTCTCGGGGGCGTCCCCCTTCACGGCCTACGGCGTTCTCAACGACGCCGTCACCTCCGACGGTTCGTTCGTCCCGGCGCTCGTGCCGGGCGACGCCACGGGCGCGGACCGGCTGATCCCGATCGTCCTTTCCGCGGCCGGCTACCAGAGCGAGCTGACGCTCACGAACTTCACGAGCGCGCCGCTGCCGCTCACGCTGACGTACACGGGCTCGCCTCAGCTCTCTTCGGCAGGGACCGGCACGGTGAGCGTCACCCTCGCTGCCGGAGAACAACGGATTCAGCCGGACGCAATGACCTTTCTGAGAAATCTCGGGCTCTCGATCCCCTCTTCGGGCAACGTCGGAGGCGCCCTCCTCGTCAAGGCCCTGCCGGGCACGCCCGCCTCGTCGCTCGCGGCGGGCGCGCGCACCTTCACGAACGCTGCAGGCGGCGGGACGTTCGGGCTCTTTTACCCGGGCCTGACCCTCGGAGGGAGCGCAACGGCGCTTGCGTACGTCAACGGCCTGCAGCAGAACGCGGCACAGCGCTCGAACGTCGCCGTCGTCAATCGCGGCGACGCGGGGGACGCGATCTCGCTCCGGATCACGTACTACGGTGCCGACGGGGTCGCGCTCGCGAGCCCCGACGCGGCGATGCTCGCGCCGGGAGAGTGGAGGCAGTTCAACCAGCCGCTCGGCTCTCGCGGGGCGACGGGAGGCTTCGCGAAGGTCGAGCGGCTCTCGGGAGCGTCGCGCTTCGTCACGTACGGCATCCTGAACGATCAGCACAACTCGGACGGGTCGTACATCCCGATGAGCCGCTGAGATCGGCCGGGCGGCCCTACCCGGGGCCGCCCGGGCCGAGGGCCGCGTCACCGCGCTCGCCCGTCTTGATGCGCAGCGCCTCGAGGACCGGCAGGACGAAGACCTTGCCGTCCCCGCGGCGGCCAGTGTGCCCCGCGCGGTAGAGCGCCTCGACGACCGCGTCGGCCTCCTCGTCGCGGCAGACGATCTCGACGCGGATCTTCTTCGTCATCTCGACGCCGCGGTGCTCGTGGTGCTCGGGGTGCGTTGCGTCGTGCTCCTGTCCGAACCCGCGTGCGTCCGAGATCGTGAGGCCGTGGACGTGCGACTCCGAGAGCGAGTCCACGAGGGCGAAGAGACGGTCGGGGGGAAAGAACCCGAGGACGTAGCGCATCAGTACTCCTCCTCTTCGCGTTCGAAGAGCTCGTAGAGGGCAGGCAGGATGAACAGGGTCAGGAGAGTCGCGGTCACGAGGCCCCCAATGATGACGACGGCGAACGGGCGCTGGGTCTCGGCGCCGACGGCGTGCGAGAGCGCGGCCGGGAGAAGTCCGAAGGCGGCCATCGCGGCTGTCATGAGCACGGGTCGGAAGCGCGAGAGCGCGCCTCCGGACACTGCCTCGGCGGTGGACCGGCCTTCCCGGCGCAGGTCGCGGATGCGCTCGACGAGGAGGACACCGTTCTGGACGGAGACGCCGAAGAGTGCGATGAACCCGACGAGGGCCGAGACGGAGAGCGTGAGCCCCGCGAGCGGGAGCGCGAAGAGTCCGCCGACGGCCGCGAAGGGAACGTTCAGGAGGATGAGGGTCGCGAGGCGCGGCGAGTCGAACGCCGCGAAGAGGAGGAAGAAGATCGCGGCGAGCGTGATCGGCAGGACGACGAGGAGCCGCTTGAGGGCGCGCTGCTGGTTCTCGAATGCGCCCGTCCATTCGAGTCGATAGCCTGGCGGGAGCGTCACGGCCGCGTCGACCTTCTTCTGCGCCTCCGAGACGAGCGAGCCGAGATCGCGCCCGCGGACCGAGAGCTTCACGGCGATCCGCCGCGAGTTCTCCTCGCGGAAGACGCGCGCCGAGCCCGGCGCGAGGCGCACGTCGGCCACGGACCCGAGCGTGAGCTTCTCGCCGTTCGGGCCCAGGATCGGGATCGCGCGGATCGACTCGAGGCCCGTCACGGCGCCCGGATCGACGCGCACGACGAGGTCGAACGTCTTCTCGCCCTCGAGGATCTGCGTCGCGACGGCGCCGCCGAGCGCGGTTTCGATGACGGTCTGGACGTCGGACACGGAGAGGCCGTACCGGCCGATCGCGGGCCGGTCCACGGAAATCTGGACCTGCGGCTGGCCCGAAAGGCGCTCGGCCGCGACGTCCGCGGCGCCCGGGACGCCGTCGAGGATGGCGGCCGTCCGGTCGGCGAGGTCCTGCAGGACGGCCGGGTCCTCGCCGAAGATCTTGACGGACAGCTCACTCTTGATGCCCGAGACGGCCTCGTTCACGTTGTCCTCGATGACCTGCGAGAACGTGAGCTCGATGCCCGGGATCGCGGAGAGCTTCTGGTTCATGGCATCCGAGAGCGCGTCGCGGGTCCTCGCGGTCTTCCACTGGTCGCGCGGGATCAGGTCCACGTAGAGCTCCGACGTGTCGAAGCCGTTGACGTCGGTCCCGTCGTCGGGCCTGCCGAGCTGGCTCACGACGGCCTTCACCTCGGGGAACGACGCGAGCGTCGTCCGGATCTGTCGCGTGAGGCGGGCGGCCTCGGTCGGGGAGATGGAGCCCGGGAACGTCGCGCGGACCCAGAGGGCGCCCTCGTCGAGCTTCGGCAGGAACTCGGATCCCAGGAGCGCGGCCACTGCGACCCCCGCCGCGAGGAGGGCTGCCGACGCCGCGACGGCGGTCTTGCGGTGCGAGAGGACGAACGTGAGGGCGGGGCGATAGAGGCGACCGAGCGCGCGGACGACGGCGGACTCCTCGTCGGCGCCGGAGCCCGGCGCGCCGGTCCGGCGCTTGACCGCGAAGCTCGCGAGGACCGGGACGATCGTGAGAGCGAGCACCGTGCCCCAGACGAGCGCGAACGTCAGCGTGAGCGCCATGGGCCGGAAGATTTTTCCCTCGACGCGCTGCAGGGTGTAGAGCGGGAGGAACGCCGTGATCAGGATCGCCTTGGAGAAGAGGATCGGCTTGCCCACCTCGTCCACGGCCTCCACGATCGCGGCTGAGAGCGAGCGGACCTTCTCGCGGCGCTCCTCGAGGATCCGCAGGAGGTTCTCGACGACGACGACGGCCGAGTCCACGATGATCCCGAAGTCGATCGCCCCCATCGAGATCAGGTTCGCAGGAACGCCGCGGAGGTCGAGCAGAAGGAATGCGCCGAGGAGGGAGAGCGGGACGACGGCCGCGACGACGAGAGCGGAACGGGCGTTTCGGATCCCCAGGAACGCCACGAGGATCACGAGGACGAACCCGATCCCCTCGGCCATGTTCCGGCGCACCGTGTGGAGCGTCCGATCGATCAGCGCCGTGCGGTCGTAATGCGGAACGATCTTCACGCCAGGCGGGAGGCCTCCGTGGTTGATCTCCGCCACCTTTGCGCGGACGCGCTCGAGGACTTCGAGGGCGTTCTCGCCCTTGCGGAGGAGAACGATGCCCTGAACGACGTCGTCCTCGTCGGCCGCGCCGACGGTCTTGCCGACGCGGCCGAGGCGGATCCGCGGCCCGACGCCGGCCGCGGCGACGTCGCGGATCCTCACGGGCGTCCCGTTCCGCGTCGCGACGGCGATCTCGCCGATGTCGTCCGTGGACTGCACGAGCCCGAGGCCGCGCACGACGTACATCTCCGCGCCGTGCTCGATATAGGCCCCGCCAGCGTTGCGGTTTCCCTTCGACAGCGCGTCGAAGACCTGCGCGAGCGTGAGACCGTAGGACTTGAGCTTGAGCGGGTCGACGTTGACCTGGTACTGCTTCGTCGGCCCTCCGAAGCCGACGACGTCGACGACGCCGGGGACCGTGCGGAGCTTGCGCTCGACGACCCAATCCTCGAGCGACTTGAGCTCGAGGGCGGAAAAGCTGGGCGGTCCGGCGAGCGTGTAACGGTAGATCTCGCCGACGGGCGTCGAGTCCGGGGAGAGGTTCGCCTGCGCGCCCTGGGGAAGGACGACGGACTGGAGGCGCTCGAAGGCCTGGTTGCGGACGTAGGCCCGGTCCGCGTCGTCCTCGAAGACGATCGTGACGACCGAGAGGCCGAAGATCGAGATCGAACGCATGGAGGCGCGCTTCGGAATCCCGTTCATCTCGTTCTCGACGGGAATCGTGACGAGTCGTTCGACCTCCTCGGCGGCGTGGCCGGGGAAGAGCGTGATGATCTGGACCTGGACGTTCGTAACGTCCGGATACGCCTCGACCGGGAGCCTCAGAAACGCGAGGACGCCGAAGGCCACGAAGACGGCCAGGAGCGCGAGGACGATCGGCCTTCGGCGGAGCGCCCACGAGACGACGGCGCGGATCACTTCCGGTCTCCCGTCCTGTCTCCTGACTTTTCTCCTGCCGATGCGAAGAGCGAGGAGAGGAGGAGACTGCCGTCCGTCACGACGCGGGCGCCCTCGGAGATTCCCGAGAGGACCGGGACTTTGCCGCTGCGCTCGGGCCCGACGGCGACCTTCGTCCGCAGGAACCGCCGTGGCCCGCTCTCGACGAAGCACCAGCGCGTGGCTCCGTCGCCGAGGACGGCGCGCGCCGGCACGACGACGGCCGTCACCGCGCCCTTCGCGGAGACCTCGACCGTCACGTACATCTCGGCCTTCAGGAGGCCGTCGAGGTTCTCGACGCGCCCGCGGGCGCGGACGGTGCGCGTCGCCGGGTCGAGGGCGTCGCCGACGAGGGTGAGGTGGCCGTCGAAGGTGCGCCCGGGCCACGCGGACGAGCGGACGGCCAGCCGCTCGCCTGGCGAAAGGAGCGAGAGGTCGCGCTCCGTGACGTCGAGCCAGACCCAGAGGCTGCGCGGATTCGTGACGACGAAGAGGGGAGCCGGCGCGTCCGGACGCACCTCCTGACCGGAGTTCGCGTTGCGCTCGACAATCACGCCGGGGAGTGGCGCGAGGAGGCGGAAGAGCTGGTCCGGGCCACGAGCGATGTCCAACAGGGACGCCGGGTCGCCACCCCAACGGGTGAGCCGTGCCGACGTACGGGAGGCCTCGGCGCGCGCGCGGGACAGATCCGAGTCGGCGGCCTCGAGGTCTTTGCGGGGAGCCGCACCGCGTTCGAAGAGCCGCGCAGCGCGGTCGCGGTTGCGCGTGGCAGCGGCGAAATCCGCCACGGCCCGGGCCGCGTCGGCCTGTGCCTGGCCGTAGTCGGGCGACGAGAGCTCGGCAAGGACGTCGCCGGCGGCGACGCGGGAACCAACGGCGCCCCGCAGCGCGACGATACGGCCGGCGACGGGCGGAAGGACGCGGACAGTCGCGTCCTCGTCCCAGGCGAGGCGCCCGGTGACGGTGGCCGGCGGGGCCGCTTCGCGCGTCGCGGGCTCGAGGGCGAACGACGCGAGCTGTGGAGCGCCTTCAGCGAACGCGATGGTGTCTCCGTCGACGGCGGGTGCCGGCGGCTCGGCGGAGGGATGGGCCTTTCCGCATCCCGCGGAGAAGGCGGCGAGGGACGCGGCGAGCGCGGCGGCAACGGCGGCGGCGGCGCGAGTCTTCATTTCGTCTCCTGAGCGGGCGCTTCGGGGCGCGCGGCGCGGAAATCCGCGCGCGCGGCGGCGAGGTCGCCCTGAGCGGCGGCGGCGGCGAGCCGGAGGTCGTTCGCGTTGCGCTCGACCTCGAGCAGCTCGAGGAGCGAGGCGGCGCCCTGTTCGTACGAATAGCCCACGGCGTCGCGGACGGATTCGGCCTTCGGGAGCAGCTCTCCCGAGAGGCGGCCGGCACGGGAGGCCGCGATCTCGAGCGCCTGCCGCGTGGCGGCGAGGTCCAGCCCTGCGCGGATCCGGCCCCGCGCGAGGTCGCGCCTGGCCGCGTCGCGCGCGATCTCGGCCATCCGGATCTGTGGAACGTTGCGGTTGAAGAGCGGGACGGGGAGCGAGACGCCGAACCCGAACGTGTTCCCCCTGTCGGGAGGCTCGCGCTCGTATTGGGCCTGGAGCGTCGGATCGGGCACGCGGAACGCCTTCTGGAGGGAGAGCTCGGCTTCCGCCTTGCGCGTGGCGGCCTCGAGAGCCGCGACGTCGGGCCGCCGGGCGAGGACGGCCGCGTCGTCGCCTTCCGCCGGCGGCGCGCCGCTCGCGACGAGAGCGTCGAGGTCGTCCGCGAGCGCGACGGACGGGCGGTTCAGGAGGGCGGCGAGTGCGCGGGCGGCGTTGCCGACCGCGAGGTCGGCCTGCGCGGCGTCCGCGCGGAACCGTCCGCCGGCGATCTCCACCTGCGCCCGCTCGGACGCGGAGATGTCTCCCGCGGCCTCGCGCTCCTTCGCGAGCGTGACGGTCCGCTCGAACGCGTCCGCGGAGCCGCGCGAGAGGGCGGCGCTCCGTAAGGCCACGGCCGCCGCGACGTACGCCTTCACGACGGCGGACTCGAGGAGGCGCTCGGCGTCCGCGAATCGTGCGTCCGCCCCGGCGATTCCCGCGTCGGCCGAGGCCTTACGGAGCGCCGCCCT
>JBBQDQ010000045.1:0-21190 GCA_038319835.1 Thermoanaerobaculia bacterium
GGCGCCGGACGCGGCCTCTGCCTTCTTCGACGCTCCGCGCTGCCAGGACACGAGCCGGTCGCCCGCCTTCAGCTTCGCTCTTGCGGCTTCCCCGCCGGGAGCCGCCTCGACGACCACCACGTCGGCGCGAGACGCGGAGGCGGCGAGGAGGGCCGCGAGGACGATCGAACGGCGGCGGGGCACGGGTGGACGATACCCGGTTCCCGTGCTGGCCGGCAGGGCGGCGGGCCTCGTGACGGCTCTCACGCTTCCGCGTCTATGCCGCGGACCTCGACGCTCCGTCTTCTCCCGCAGGAGAATCACGATGCCGGCACCCTCCCGGACCCTGTGGAACCCGTTCGCGGCCGCTCTCGCCGCGTCCCTCCTCGCATCCACGGCCGCGCACACCGCCCGGGCCGACCTCAAGGTCGACCCGTCCACGCTCCGCAAGCTCGAGGCTCCGTCGAAGCTGACCGCCGAGCGCCGGGCCGGCACGCCAGGCGATCAGGTCGCGCTCGAAGCGGTCCTCCGAGACGCCGCCGGGCAGCCGCTCGCCGGCCGCGCGGTCGCCTTCGAATCCCCGGGCCTCTTCAACGGGTCCGGCCAGACGGACGCCCTGGGGAAGGCGGTCTACGGGGTGCGGATCCCGGACGGGACGAAAGGCAACGTCACGTACCGCTTCACGGCGGCGTTTGCCGGCGACGCGACACACGGGGCCTCGAAGGCGTCGCAGGCGCTCTGGGTCGTGAAGGGCCTGACGAAGATCACGATTTCCGACCTGCAGCTCGTCTACAACGAAGGAAAGAACAAGGGACCCGGAGTTCCGATCGTGACCGTCCACGTCGTGCGCGCGCTCGACGGCAAACCGATCCCGTCGGCGTCGATCGACGTCGTGATCAACGGGGCTCCGGCCGTCCAGGCCTACGAACCGCACGGGACGAACCTCTCGTTGCCCGGGAACGGGCCGTGGACGCTCGACTGCCAGTCGCACGAGACCGATTCGTACCAGTCCGCGCACGCCGCGCGGACGCTCACGCGATGAAGGAGAATCCGATGAAACGGACGCCCCTCGCGCTCTTCGCGCTCTTCGCGCTCTTCGCGTTCCTCGCCCTCGCCGCCGTCGGACACCCCGCGGCCGCCGACTCGAGCAAGAGACCAGCGACCACGGCACCGTCGGTCCCGATCCCTCAGCCGGCCATGCGGAACGCGCTGAAGCCCGACCTCGCGGTCAGCCTCTCGCCGGACCTGCCGGGTCAGTGGCCGATGCACTTCGCCGTGGTCAATATCGGCGGCTCGAAGTCCGAGGACGAATATCTCCGGATCGGCGTCTTCGTCGTCGGCGAGGACCCTGTCACGAAGAAGAGCTGCGTCCCTCGCTACACGGGGTCCGACACGCTGATCAAAGGGCTCAAACCGACTGAGTCCGTCGTGGTCCAACCTTCCGGTTTCGCCACCGCAAACGTCAAGTACATGCCCGCACCCCCGAACGCGCCGCCGCCGGTCCCGCACGACGGCGTCATCAAGTGCGCGTTCCAGGTCGGAGCCTCACTCGCGGACGCCGGGAAAAACGACGCGAACTACGCGAACGACAGCATCGTCAAGAACCTCACGTTCACGATGCCCGTGAAGCCGTGAGGGGCGCCCGGAGAACGCCGATGACGACGGCGACCACGGCCGAGAGCGCGGAGTGGGCGTCCGCCCACGCCGACGGGACGCTCCGCATCACCAAGGCGACGACTCAGATCAAGCTCTCGGATCTCGTCTGGGGGACCTACAAGAACGAGGGCGGGACGCCTTACGGCTCGTACTTCATGACCCTCGTCCGCCAGCACGACGGCAAGGCGCTCGGGCTCCCCGTCGAGATCACCGTGAACGGGGCGTACGACAACACCGTGAGCACGTCGCCCGGACAGGTCGTCGTGCACCAGCTCACGTTCCCGCCCAAGCCGTCGCCGTGGTCGGTCGAAGCCACGTTCCACGGCAACGCGTCGTACGCAGCCTCGTCCGCCACGAAGACGTACGTCAAGCCGAACTGAGGCAGGGAGAAACCGATGAACCAGCGCCTTCTCGCCCTCGTGCTCTCCGCGGCTACCGGCGTCGTCACCGCAGGCGCCTCAGCAGCAGCGGACTCGGGCAAAGCCGCTCCGTCGCTGCCGTCCAGCGCGGTCGTCTCCGCGGTCGGCCGGATCCCGACCCCGCGCCCGAAGGCGAACACCGAGCTGTTCCTCTATCCGGTCGACGCCTACATCGGAACGGCCGCCGTCGTCACCCCGCGCGTCACGTTCTCCGGCGGCAGCGCGGACATCCACACGCTCGCCGCGCCCTGCCGCTTCCAGGTCCTGATGCCGCCACTGCCGGAGCGGACTCTCGAGCTTCAGTGCAACAAGCCGTTCTCGATCGACATCCCGGAGAACCTCGCCACGGGCGACTTCCACACGGTGAACGCGCGCGTCCTCGGGAGCGTGGACTACATCGCCTCGGCCTGGGCGAACGCCAAGGTCACGTACCGCAAATCGCCCACGAAGCTCACGCTCACGCACGGCGCCGGCCAGCTGCCGGCGAGCCTCGCGCCCTTCGCCAGCGTCACGGCGGCGGAGGACGTCTACGTCGCCGTCAACAAGATGCTCCCCTCCGGGGTCTCGATTCCCCTTCCGGGCCGGTCCGTCCAGGTGAACGTCGAGGGCGGTCAGACCGGGCCCGTTCCGCAATCGGACGCGTCTGGTCTCATCCGGTTCCAGGTCATTCACGTCCCGGCCGCGACACCCAAAGTTCAGCTCCTCTTCCTTGGCGACGGGGCCTACGGGCCCTCCTCCGTTTCGGCGGTTCTGACGCCTTCTGCGCCGCACAAGACGCACCACTGAGCCCGGAGGACGCGCCCCATGAGACACGCACGTGCGGCTCTCCTCCTCGCTCCTGTCGGTGAAGGAGACCCGTTGAACAAGGTCCTGAGCAGCTACAGCGAGGACGGCGGCGAAAGGCAACGATCTGGGCGCATCCCTTCGGGACGATACCCGACAAGAGACTGTCACGCGGGTCGGGTTGGGCCCTCCACCACGACCTCACGGTTGCTCTATGCCGGAGCGCGAACTCCACGCCCTAACATTCCTCGTCCTTCTCGTGGCCGCTCCGGGTCTCTCCGCCGCCGAACAGACGAAGTCGACCCCGCCGCCGACCACGAAACTTGCTCCCGTGCTCGCGAATGTCCCGACGCGTAACACCAAAGTCAGCACGGCCATGACGATCCCCGTGGAGCCGAAGGGATCCATCGGCAATCTCTTCACGTTCAACCCGGGCATCGTGATGGATGGTGGAAAGACGTCGCCGATTGTGCTCTGGAAAGAGGGGGAACATTGCCGCGTCGAAGTCGATGTCCCCGGCTGGCCGGTCCTTTCCCAGGAGCGCACCTGCGGCCATGACTTCCTGTTCGACGTGCCGGAATCCGTCTCCGAAGGAGTCATTCCCATCAAGGCCCGTTTTGTAGCGGTCGGCAGGATGCTCACGTCGGACTGGGCGTACACAACGCTGACGATCAGGAAGTCGAAGACGAAACTTGAGCTCCTGTCGGTGAAACCCGTCGGATCGCCGATGAAGGTCGGAGCCGTGGGGCCGACGCTCGAGACATTCGAGGTCCGGATCGGGATGACGAAGCCGTACGCCGGCCCGTACTTCGAGAAAAACCTTCCCGTCGTGAAGCGGACGGTCATCGTCAACATCCAGGGTCAAGGTAACGCCGGACCAGTTTCGCCGTCGGACGTAAACGGCTTCATCACGCTACGGGTCGTGCGCACTCAGGGGGAGAGTTGTGTCGCCCAGGTGGCTTTCATGGGCGATTCTGCTTACGAGCCCTCGATCTTGTCGGTGAAGATGCCGCCTTAGCCGTCCGCCGAAGGGCCGGGCGCAGAGTACTTCTTCGCCCCGCAGACCCTTTCCCGACGCACTCGGGAGCGTAGAATCCCCCCCCTTGGGATCCCACCTCTCGGAGGCACCTCCCCGATGAACATCTGCATGGTCGGAACGGGCTACGTCGGCCTCGTGACCGGCGCCTGTCTGTCCGATTTCGGCATGGACGTGACCTGCGTCGACAAGGACGAGACCAAGATCGCGCTCCTGAAGAGCGGCGTCTCCCCCATTTACGAGCCGGGCCTCGAGGAGCTGATCCACAAGAACGAGAAGGCCGGGCGGCTGCGCTTCTCGACGGACATCGTCGAGGCAATCGAGCGCTCTCTCGTGATCTTCATCGCCGTCGGGACCCCCCCGAAAGACGACGGCTCGCCCGATCTCTCGTTCATCTTCCAGGTGGCCGAGTCGATCCGCGAGCACATGAACGGCTACAAGGTCGTCGTGACGAAGTCGACCGTCCCGACCGGGACGGGCGCGCAGATCGAGGAGATCCTGAAGAAGAACGGGAAGCACAAATTCTCGGTGGTCTCGAACCCCGAGTTCCTGCGCGAGGGCTCGGCGATCGAGGACTTCATGCACCCGGACCGCGTCGTGATCGGCTCGCGCGACGAGGAGGCGATTGCGATCGTGAAGGACGTCTACTCGCCCCTCGCGATCGCGGGCGTGCCGTTCGTCGTCACGGACGTCGAGTCCGCCGAGCTCATCAAGTACGCCTCGAACGGCTTCCTCGCGCTCAAGATCACGTTCATCAACGAGATCGCGATGATGTGCGACAAGATGGGCGCCGACGTCAAGGACGTCGCGCGCGGGATGGGCCTCGACAAGCGCATCGCGCCGCAGTTCCTGAACCCCGGCCCCGGCTACGGCGGGTCCTGCTTCCCGAAGGACTCCTCGGCCGTCGTGGACCTCGCCCGCAAGGTGGGCTACACGTTCGAGCTCATGGAAGCCACGCTCTCGGCGAACAACCGCGTCAAGGCCCGGATGATCGAGAAGGTCGAGGGGCTTTGCGGAAGCGTGAAGGGCAAGCGCGTCGCGCTCCTCGGCATCGCCTTCAAGCCCGAGACGGACGACATCCGCGAGAGCGCGAGCCTCAAGCTCGCCGCGGACCTCCTCGCGCGGGGCGCGGACGTCGTCGCATACGACCCCGCGGCCATGGAGAACGCGAAGAAGGAGATGCCGACGCTCAAGCTCGCCGAGGACCAGTACGCGTGCATCGCGGGCGCCGACATCCTCGTCCTCGCGACCGACTGGAACCAGTTCCGCAAACTCGACCTTCCCCGCATCGAGAAGACGATGAAGGCCAAGAACTTCGTCGACCTCCGGAATCTCTACGAGCCGAAGGATATGAAGAAGGCGGGCTGGAACTACGTCGGGCTCGGGCGCGCCTGATGCGGGCGGTCGTCACGGGGGCCGCGGGTTTCCTCGGCAGCCACCTCACGGACCGGCTCCTCGCCGAGGGGCACGAGGTCGTCGGCCTCGACAACCTCGTGACGGGCGACGTGCGCAACATCGCGCACCTCGCGGGAAATCGGAAATTCCGGTTCGTCCACCACGACGTCACGGAGTACATCTACCTCGACGGCCCGGTCGACGCGATCCTCCACTTCGCCTCGCCCGCTTCCCCGATCGACTACCTCCAGATCCCCATCCAGACGCTCAAGGTCGGCGCTCTCGGGACACACAAGGCGCTCGGCCTCGCCCGCGCCAAGGGCGCCCGCTTTCTCCTCGCTTCGACGTCCGAGGTCTACGGCGACCCGCTCGTCCACCCGCAGCCGGAGACGTACTGGGGCAACGTGAACCCGGTGGGCCCGCGCGGCTGCTACGACGAGGCCAAGCGTTTCGCCGAGGCGATGACGATCGCGTACCGGAACTTCCACAAGGTCGACACGCGCATCGTCCGGATCTTCAACACCTACGGGCCGCGGATGCGGCCTAACGACGGCCGCATCGTGCCGTCCCTCATCGGGCAGGCGCTGCGCAACGAACCCCTCACGGTCTTCGGGGACGGCTCGCAGACGCGCTCCTTCTGCTACGTCTCGGACCTCATCGAGGGCATCCACCGCCTCCTGATGTCGGACTACCGGGACCCGATGAATATCGGCAACCCGGCCGAGATGACCGTTTCGCAGTTCGCCGGGACGATCAAACGCCTCACGGGGACGCCGGCCTCGGTCGTCCACCGCCCCCTGCCCGTGGACGACCCGAGGCAGCGCCGGCCGGACATCTCGCTCGCAAAGGCCCGCATCGGCTGGGAGCCGAAGGTCGGGCTCGAGGAGGGCCTCCGGACGACGATCGCGGACTTCGCGGCCCGCGCCGGGCAGCCGGTCCCGGGCAGCGCGTAGAATTCGTCAAGAATAGTGCTCTTCACGCTGTCACAGGTCCTCGTGCTGTTCTGCGCGCTCCTCGTGGCGTCTCTGGGTGTCCTTGCCGCGCTCCTCTTGCGCTGGAACCGCTCGCGCGTGGAGCTGGGCCTCTACGCGGTGCTCGCCTTCGCGGTTGCGTTCTGGCTCACGGCGCCGCTCCTGACCCCCGTTCCCATCCCGCTCTCGAGGGAAGTGCTCGGGCGCCTCATGCGTGCGCTCTCGTTCCTCCTGCCGGCTGTCGGATTCCTCTTCCTCCTCCGGATTCTCGGCCTCGGAGCCCGCGGCCTGCGCCTCGCGCTGCTCGCCCCGGCGGTCGCTGGCGCCGCGCTCGGGCTCGCGCTACCCGCGTCCGCAGGCTGGCTGGACGGCCTCGCCGTGGCGTCGCTCGCCGCCGTTACGGCGGGGACCGCATGGATCCTCACGCGCAGGGAGAACCGGCGGCGCGACACGTTCCTCGCCTTCGGCGCGACCGGAATCCTCCTCGTAGGCGCCATCGCCGAGATCGCCTCGCGGCGCGGCCCGGCGGCGCCCTCCGCCTCGGGCGTTCTGCTCGGCACCGCATTCCTCGCCTTCACGGCCCTCCTCCTCCCGACCGCCGCGGACGAAGAGCGCCGCCTCTTCACGCGCGCGACGACGGACGCGCTCACGAACCTCCCGAACCGCGGGACGTTCATGGCCCGCTCGCGCGACGAGCTCTTCCGCGCCGAGCGCACGCGCCGGCCGCTCGCGCTCGTCCTCTTCGAGCTGGACGGGTTCGACGCGGTCCGCCACGAGAAGGACTCCGTCGCCGTCGACGAGATCGTCGCGGCCTTCGGCCAGGGCGTCGCCCGGGCGGTCCGCGGCATCGACGTCCCGGCCCGGTGGGCCCCCGACTCGTTCGCGGCGCTCCTCGTCGAGGCCGACGAGGCGAGCGCACGGGGCGCCGTGGAGAGGATCCGCGGCTCCGCGGCGAAGGCGGCAGGCGTGACCGCGTCGGCGGGGATCTCCGTCCGGCGCCCGCTCGAGAATACGACCGTCGAGAACCTCATCCGGCGCGCGGAGGCCGCGCTCGACGACGCGACGCGCGACGGCGCGCGCGACCGCATCGCCGTCGAAACGCGCGACGACGACGGGCCGGCCGGGGCCCCGACGGCCTAGAAGCGGTAGAAGAGGCTCACGGCGAACTGCCGCGAGTCGCGCCCCACGTCGAACCCGAAATCAACGGAGAGGGCGCGGAACACCGTCAGCCCGAGACCGCCCGTGAAGCGGTCGTCCGCGCGGCCCCCGTCGAACACCGCCGCGATGCTCTCCGAGTAAGGCGGGTCCGTGATCGGGTAAGGCTGGCCGGACGCGGGCTCCTTCGCCGCGAGGCTCGCCGTCACACCGTGGGCGGGTTCGCGGTGGTATCCGACGCGGAAGGCCACACGCACGTCCTTGCCGCCGGCGACGTATTCGAAGCCGAGGCGGGGGACGAAGACGTTCGGAGCGGGCGAGAGGTCCGCGAGAATGCCGTCCACGTTGTAACCGGTCGACAGGAGGCCGGCGTAAGGGACGACGGGCAGAGCACGGTCGAAGATCTCGCCGTAGCGCACCCACTGGACCTCGGCCGCGATCGTGAGCCCGGGCATCGGGTGCGCCGCGAGACCGACGGACGCGTCACTCGGGACGCGGAACTTGAAGGTCCGGGCGGTCTGACCCGCGAGCGCCGTCGGGATGTGTCCGCCGATCACGAGCGTCCCCTCGGCCGCCTGCGTCCAGCGGTAGTCGGCGCCGAACGTGAGCGTCCCGTCGGCGATGAGGTCGGCGTGGACGCCCGCAACGAAGCCGACCTGAGTCCCGCCGAGGCCCTGAACGCCCATCGTGGTCGTCAGCGTCTCCTGGGCCGTCGGCGAGAGATACGTCTGGCTCACGATCCGGTGCGGGCCGCCCGCGTCTCCGCCGAGGTCGAAGGTCGCGCGGTTGAGGGTGACGCCACCGCCGATCCGCAGGCTCTCCGTGACGCGATAAGCCAGCGACGCCGCGAGGAGCCGGTTCGACAGCTTCACGGAGCCGTATTCGCGGAACTCGAAGAGAAAGTCACGGCGCGTGGTCCCGCCGGAGCGGTTGTCCCGGAGCTCGAGATACGGGTAGCCGCCTGCGCCGGCGTCGCCCTCGAACCGGAGGTTCTCGGCGTACGTGATTGCGGCGACGAGCCGGCGCGAGATCGGGACGACGAGGCCCGCGAACTCCACGCCCGTCGTGCTCGCGTCGAGACCGACGGCCGACGTCGCCACGGGCGGATACGGCGTCACGAGGCTTGCGGTGGCGACGGAGCGGGCCGTCGCGAGGGAGAGCGTCTCGTCCACGCGCTTGCCGGACACCGCGATCTCGATCGACGAGATCAGCCCGAGGCCCGCCGGGTTCGCGAGCGCCGCCGTCGCGTCGTCGGCGATCGCCGAGAAGGCGCCGCCCATCGCAAGAGACTTGCCGCCCGCGTTCGTGAGGTTGAAGCGCAGCTTCGAGAGGAGCGCCGAGTCGAGCTGGGCGGCGGCAGGCCGCGGTGCGAGCGCCGCAACCAGAAGGAGGCCGAGGGCCCGAGCCGGCCGGCGGAAAGGCGACGTCATGGCTTCGAACCTCCGGTCCTGAGCAGCTGGGCGAGCGAGGAGGGCGCCTCGAATGGCTCGGAGAGGAGCTCCGCGGCCCCCGCGGACACTTCGACGCGCCGCTCGACGCGGCGGGTTCCGTCCGGCCCCGCGAGCGCGACGCGGTACGTTCCGGGCGCGAGGTCGCGGAGGAGGAGGGGCGTCGTCGCCTCCTTTGGAAGCGCAACGGCCTTCCCCGTTTCGTCCACGACCGAGAGAACGCGCGCGTACGGGAGGGCGAGGATTCGCAGGCGTCCGGTGAGAGGCGCCGCCGCCGCGGGCAAGCCCGCGGGCGCGGTCCGCGCCGCCGCGGCCGCCGTCACGGACCGCGCGGGCTTATCCGGCTCGTGCGCGCGGCGCGAGTACCACGTGGCGGCCAGGACGAGGACGAGCGCGGCCGCGGCGACGCTCGCGAGGACGCGCGCCTCGATCCTCCGTCCGCGGCGCGGGGGCGCCGCGGACGGGGCCTGTCCGACGAGGGCGGTCCTGCCCGTGACGGCCGCGGGCGGCAACGGGCGGTCGACCGACTCCGGGAGCCGCGCCGTGCTCCCCGAGGAACGCAGGACGGCCACGAGCCGGTCCACGATCTCGCGCCAGCCCCCCGGCCGGTCCTCACGGCGTTTCTCGAGCATCTGCCCGATGAGGCGGACGAGCGGCACCGGGAGCGCGGGCGCGTCGTGAGGCGCAGCGACGGGTGGCGCCGTCGCGTTCAGATGCGCCGCGATGTACTCGACGGGCGCTTTGCCCTCGAACGGCCGCTGGCCCGCGAGGACCTGGTAGAAGATGACGCCGAGGCTGTAGACGTCGCTCCGCCAGTCGAGTGTCGCGCCGTGCCCGAGCGCCCCGAGCTGCTCGGGCGACCCGTAGGCGACCTTGCCGAGGAAAAACCCCGTCGCGGTGAGCGACTCGAGGCCGGTCGCGTGCTCGAAGAGCTTCGCGATGCCGAAGTCGAGAAGCTTGACGATGAGGTCCCCGCCGCGCTCGATTACGAGAATGTTGTCGGGCGAGAGGTCGCGGTGGACGATCCCGCGCGAGGTGAGGTACTCCATCCCGTGCGCCGCCTGGACGAGGAGCGGGAGCGTCTCGGTCCACGGCTTTCCCGCGTAAGAGGTGAGCGGCACGCCGTCGAGATACTCCATCGCGAGCCAGGGCGTCCCGTCCTCCTCGCCGATCTCGTAGAACGTCACGACGTTCACGTGCAAGAGGCTCTTGAGGATCGCGGCCTCGCGGTCGAAGCGCACGCGCGCCTCGTGCTGGTGGACCGCGGACTCGTCGCCGGGGGCCTCGGCCTCGCGGATGACCTTGAGGGCGACGAGGCGGCCGTCGCGCTCGTCGACGGCCTGGTACACGATTCCCATGCCGCCGCGGCCGATCCGCTTCAGGATCCGGTAGTGGGCGATCCGTTCGACGGCGCCGGCCAAGGACCCCGTCAGCGGCCCGTGCCCGCGGCGGCGGGGCGCAGAAAGATGTTCGCGGGGTCACCGCTCGCACGGTCGATCTTCGAGGCGAAGGCGAGGAAGACACCGTCGCCCGCGATCTGCCTCACGATGATCCTGACGTCGGTGACTTCGGTCAGGTTCAGGCCGAGGACGTTTGCGAAGAGCTCGTCGGAGAAATAGCCAAGGGGCGCAAGGCGATGCGTCGCGGACGCGACCGGGACGAACGAGCCCGGCATGTAGGCCGAGATGATCACGTCGCACGAGGAGTTGGCGACCTCGTGAAGGATGATGTTCGTCCGGTAGTTCGTGCTGTTCTCGGCGCCATCGAAAGACATCGTGCCGAGGTTCGACTGGAAGGACGAATACCCGTGAAAGTACGCGTAGCCTTCCATGCCGGTCTTGTAGTCGCCAACGCCCTGCGTTGGGTCGACGGTGTAGGTCTCCGTCTGGACGTCGACGCCTGCCCATCCGTCGCTGTTCGACTTGGCGCCGATCGTCACGGAACCATAGCTGTTCTGGCCCGGGAAGATTCCAATCGAAGGCGCCTCGAGGATGTCTTCGATGGAGAACACGCCGCCGGGCGAGAGACCGACACCCAGCTGCCTGACCGTGAGGTCGGTGGGGTCGGAGGCATTTCGAAACTCCAGGACCGCGGAGCGCTGTGTTTCCGCGGTGTTCGTCAACGTCACCCTCGTCCGCCAGAACGGCTTCGCGCCCGTCGCGAGGGCTGCGCCCGCCGAATGCGCCGCCGGGAACGCGAGAAGCGCGGGTCCGCCTGCATACGGGAGAGAGGCGAGCGCCGAACGTGAGGTGTCCGCGCTGTTCGTCGGAACGTAGACGGGATTCAACGCATTTACGGAAACTCCGACGTGCAGCGAGGAATCCTGCGTGCGGTTGTCGATGACGGTGGCCATTCCGACAACCGACCCTTTCTCGCTCCCCAGGAAATCCGTCGCGCTCGTCTTCCACGTGAGCCGCGCGTACGCGTATGCACCCGCCGCAAGCGGGGGCGCGTCGAAGAGCTCGTCGGCGTCGTTGATCTGAAGCGTCCCGTTCGCCGGAACGGTCTTCAGGAGCTGGACAACCTGTCCGTTCTTCACGACGGGCTTGCCCCCGGCGTCGAACAACTCGATCAGAACGGTCGAGTCGTACCCGGAGGTCTCCAGGAGAAGCAGGTTCGACCGACGATTCGCGTCGTGTGCGAGGCCGGAGACGACGTGAACCGGGTCGCTCTGCTTCGCGCCCTCCCCCGGCGACGTCGGACGCATCTCGAACCCGTACGAGCCCGAGGCTGTGCCCGTCAGCGCGCGGCGCTGGGCGGCGACGGCGGGGACCGCCGTGTTCGCGACGAGGGCCGTTGCGCTCAAGGTCGGCGCCGACGAACGCACCTCGACCGTGAAGGCGCCCTCCGAGCCGAGCAGCGTCGCGACGACGTTCCGGAAACGGCGCGTCTCGCCCCTGGCGAGCGGGACGTCGAAGCGGCGGATCGCCGACCCGTCGCCGGGCGCGCCGACGGGGTTGAAGAACAGGGAAAGGGTGATCGGGTTGACGACGTCCGTGTTCGTCAGCCACAGGTCGGCGGCGTAACGCCCGACTCCCTTGGCGTCGAGCGCGTTCGGGAAGGACGCGTAGAGCACGCGCGTCTTCGCGGACGACGCGGGGGCCGGCGCCGCGCCCGTCCCGGCCGGGGGGATGCGCGGCCCGTCGTCGATGGCGACGAGCGTCTGCGGCGTGGAGAATCCGACCGTCCAGAGCGCGATGGCGCCCACTTCGGTTCCGGTTTCGGCGCGGCGCTTCGCACGGTCGATCACGAGCTGGACCGGGCGCGTTTCGAACGGGGCCATGGGCCTGTCCCACGGCTGCCCGTCGAGGGACTGGACCGTGATCCAGGGCGCCTTGACCGAGCCGACGAACGCCGCCGTCACGCCGCCCGTATTCACCAGGCTCCGCGTGACGGCCGATCCGTTCACGTCCACGTCCACGGCCGCCTGGCTCCACGAAACCGGGGCCCCGGCGGCTTTGCCGGCGAGGACGATCGCGATCGGAACGCTCAGCGTCGAGGCGCCGGACGACACCGTCACGGACGTGCGCACGGGCTGGGCGAGCGCGGTCACGTACAGCGACGTGACCGAAATCTCCTGCGTGGCGCCCGCCGCGAGCGTGAACGTGGCGGGCGCGATCGCGAAGCCCGAATCGCCGCACTGCGTGGTGGCCGTGACGGGGTTCGTGCCGGCGTTGCGGACCATGAACGACATTCCGGGCCGGACGCCCGCGGGCGGAACGAGCTCGGCCAGCGGCGCCGGCTCCGAGACGAGAACGAGGGCCGGCTGGAGGGTGGTTCCGACCGTCACCTTCTTCGGAGGAGACCAGGGGCCGATGGCGCCGCAAGCGGCCTCGGCCCGCACTTCGAACACGTAGTCTCCCGGCGGGCCCGCGAACGAGGCGGCCCCGCCGTCCACGACCCACTCCTTGCCGTCCGGCTCGAGCGCGCTCGTCCGGCGGATGCGGAACTTCAGGTTCGCGACGGCGACGCCCGGCCCGGGCCCGGTGCCCAGCGTGCTCCACGAGACGACCCACGTCGAGAGCGCCGGCGGGTTCTCGGGCGATGCCGAGAGGAGGCCGACGGAGGGCGGGGCGTCGCACGTGGTCTTGACGGGAACCGCGAGGATATTCGAGACGATGACAGCAAACGTCGGGCAGGACGTGTTGACCCGGACCCGGTGGTACAGGGTCGTCGCGCCGGCGGGAGCGGTCGGGAGCGTCAGCGCGGAGCGCTGCGTCGTGACGGCGTCGGAGATTTTCGTGAACGCGGCGTCGAGGGCCCGCTCCACGAGATACGAGTTCGCGGCGTTCGCGGGCACGACGCTTCCGAGGACGTTCGTCCACGACACGGCGTAGGTCTCGCCCGCCTGGACCACCGAGGGGCCCGTGAGGACCGGAGTCCCGCCCGGGCACGGGCTCGTCGTTTGGGCGGCGGCGGGCGCCACGGCGAGGACGGCCGCCAGGACGGCCGCGGGGGCGAAGCGGAGCGTGAATCGGCGGGGGAAACCCATCGTTCTCTACAATCCCTTCCAAGTGCTTCCGAGGGAGTGTCCCGTCGCGGTCCCCACCCCACGCGTTTCCGGCTGGACCCCGGCTCTGGCCGCGCTTTTTCTGGCGCTGGCGGGCCCCGCCGCGCCACAGTCGATTCTACCCCCCGACGCGGCCGTCAAGGCCTATCAGTCCGGGGTTGCGGCGGCCGGGCGGAAGGACTGGGCGGAGGTCCTGAAACGCATGAACGAGGCCCTCGCGACGGGGCACCGGGACGTCAAGGAGCATTTCGGGACGAACCGCTATTACGTCGACCTGTACGACCCCTGGTACTGGCGAGGTGCGGCCCTGATGGAGCTCGGGGAAGAAGCAGCGGCCCGCGAAGACCTCGCCCGCTCGCGCGATGCGGGACTCATCCGGCGGTTCCCGGAGTACGGCGACCTCCTCGCCCGCGTCGACGCGCTGGACAGGCGTGCGGCGGCCCGGGAGGCCGCGGCCGCGCCGACGCCATCTCCGGCGGCGACGCCCGTCCAGACCGCGGCGCCCACCCTGGCGCCCGTGCTCCCCGCGCCGACGGCGGCCCCGGCCCGCCCGGACGACGGCAGCGCCCGGATCGAGAGGATCCTCGTGCTCTTCTCGGCGGGCGACTTCGACGGCGCCGAGGCCGCTCTCGCGGGGCTGAGAGCTTCGCGTCCGGAAGCCCGCGAAGCCGACCTGCTGCAGTGCCTCGTCCTCGGGACGCGCTACGTGCTGGAGGGCGAAGCCGACCCGACCCTGCTGTCCCGCGCCCGCCGCTCGCTCGGCGCCTGGCGCGAGCGCGGCGGCCCGAAGCGGGCCGAGGACGCGCTCCTCAGCCCTTCGCTCCTCACGACGCTCAGCGGACCCTGATCACCCAGGTCCCGGCCGCGAGGTCCTGGAAAGCGCGTCGCTCCTTCTCGAAGAACGCCCACGCCCACCCGAGCCCGAGCGGAAGCCCCGCGAGGACGCAGACGATGGCGCGGACGAAGGCGGCCCGCCAGCCGATCCCGTTCCCCGACGTCGCGCCGCGCTTGACGACGGCGAGGCCGAGGAGCGACTTGCCGGGCGTCCGCCCGCGCCACGCCCAGCCGCCGACGACGTAGAGCACGTTCGCGAGGACCGCAAGGAGGACCGAGAGCGCCGTGATTGCGCGGAACGCCCAGTCGGGAGCGGCGTCGCGCGTCTGGAGCTCCGAGCGGAAATAGTCGATCAGGAAGACGGGCGCGAAGAGCAGCACGTTGATCGCGGCGAGGATCACCGCGTCCACGATCGCGGCGAGGAGCCGCGCGAACGGGTTGGCGGCGTTGCGCGGCCCTTCGTTGAAGGCGGGTGTGCGGCGTTCGCGGAAGCTCGCGGCCCGCTCCCCGACCGGGATGCGCGCGGCCCGGTCGCCCTCGTTCATGCGGATCGAGAAGTCGGCAAGCTCCCGTGGAGGCTCGGCCGAGGCCGGCGCCGGCGGGGACGCCAGCACCGGCGGTGCGATCGTCGATACCTCGTCGGGCTCCCCGCCCATGGGCGGGAAGACGTCGACGACGAGCGAGAGATCCCCGGCGGGAGAGCGGTCGACGTCGCGGAAGAGATCCGACGCGGAAACGGGCTCCGGGACGAACGGCGCCCCCTGCGGCGCGAGGCCGGGGTTCGTGAGGCCGGGAACTGGCTCGTACGTGATGCCCGAAGGCGGCCGCGGGGGCGCATCCGGGAGCTGGTCGGCCGGGAGCATGGCCGTGCGCTCGGACGGGACGTTCGGCGGGACGATCCTCACCTCGATCACGGCGGCGCCGAGCTGGAGCCGGTCGCCGTTCACGAGCCGGGTCTCGCGCGCGATCCGCTTGCCGCCCACGAACGTGCCGTTCGAGGAGTTGAGGTCCTTCACGACCGCCTCGCCGCGGTCGAAGGTCAGGAGGGCATGAGAACGCGAGACGGACTCGTGCTCGAGCCTCACCGTCGAGGTGCGGCTCCGCCCGAGCGTCACCTCGCCGTCCGAGAGATCGATCTCACGGCCTTCGGCCGCGAGAACGTATCGCCACTTCTCTTCCGTCACCGTGCCGGAAATTGTACCCGGCCCCGCAGGGCAGCCGCAGTCGGCGTCCCGCCGCGGGCCGCGAGCACCGCCGGAGCACCCTCGAAGACGACGCGGCCGCCCCCCGGCCCGCCGTCCGGGCCCAGCTCGATCAGGTGGTCGGCGCGGGAGAGGAAGCCCGTGTTGTGCTCGACCGCGACGATGGAATGCCCCGCCGCGAGCAGCCGGCGGAACACGGAGAGGAGGACGTCGACGTCCGACGGCGCAAGGCCGGTCGTCGGCTCGTCGAACACGAAGAGGACCGGCTCTTTCGGAGCCTCCGCCCCTCGCAGGAAGGAGGCGATCTTGAGCCGCTGCGCCTCGCCGCCCGAGAGCGTCGCGGTCGACTGGCCGAGCGTGAGGTAGCCCAGACCCGCGTCTGAGAGCGGCTGGAGTCGATCCGCGATCGCGGACGCGTCGGCGAAGAGCAGCCGCGCTTCGTCGACGGTCGTCGCGAGGAGCTCGTCGACGTTCTTCCCCCTGAGCCGCACCTCGAGGACCTCGGGCTTGAACCGCCGCCCGTCGCAGGCGTCGCAGGCGATCGTCACGTCCGCGAGGAACTGCATGTCGACGGTCACGACGCCCGCGCCCTCGCACCGCTCGCAGCGCCCGCCCACGGCGTTGAAGCTGAAGGCCCCCTTCTCGAGCCCGCGCGACTTCGCGGCGGGCGTCCGGGCGAGGAGCGTCCGGACCTCGTCCCAGGCCTTCGTGACGGTCGCGGGATTCGAGCGCGACGAGCGCCCGAGCGGCGACTGGTCGACGAGGACGACGTCGGAAACGCGCTCGAGGCCCTCGATCGCGTCGTGCTCCCCCACCGCGTCGATCCCCGGCAGCAGGCCCTTGCCCAACCGCTGCCGGGCGCCGGCGGCGAGGACGTCGACGACGAGGGAGGACTTCCCGGAGCCCGAGACGCCGGAGACGGCGACGAGACAGCGAAGAGGAAAGGAGACCGTGAGGTTCTGGAGGTTGTTGGCCCGGGCACCCACGACACGGATCGAGGGCGAAGACGAATATGAGGAAGAGAAAGAGGAAGAGGAAGATTTCTTTGAAGGTGGATAGGGGCCGGAGCGCGGACCGAAGGCACCCACCGTCTCGGCTGCGACGGCGTCAGTCGCAGCGGTCGGCCCGTAGGGCTTTCCCTCCGAAGCAAGAAGAATCTCTTTCTCTATCTTCAGGCTCCTCCCCGTCGCGGTGTCCTGGGACTCGAGCTCGAGCGGCGTCCCCTCGAAGACGAGCCGCCCGCCCCGCGCGCCCGCCCCGGGCCCGAGGTCGATGACGTGGTCGGCCGCGCGGATGACGTCCGTGTCGTGCTCGACGGCGACGACGGCGTTGCCCGCGGTCGCGAGACGCTCGAGGACCGTGAGGAGGCGACGCGTGTCACGGGCGTGGAGGCCGACCGTCGGCTCGTCGAGGACGTAGAGCGTGCCCGTGAGGGCGTTGCCGATCGCCGAGCCGAGCTGGACGCGTTGGGCCTCGCCGCCCGACAGCGTGCGCATCGTGCGGGCGAGCGTCAGGTAGCCGAGGCCGATCTCGACGAGCGTGCGCGCGCGCCGCGTGAGCTCCTCGACGAGAGAGGCCGCCCTCTCGCGCTCGGCCTCGCGCAGCGGGAGGGCGCCGAGGAACGCGAGGAAGCCGTCGAGGGTCAGGTCGCAGACCCCGGCGATCGTCTTCCCGCCCACGGTGACCGCGAGCGCTTCGGGCCTCAGGCGCGCGCCGCGGCACGCGGGGCAGGTCGAGTACCCGCGGTACCGCGAGAGCAGGACGCGGACGTGCACCTTGTAGCGCTTCTTCTCGAGGTATTTGAAGAGGCCTTCGACGCCGTACCAGTCGCCCGAACCCTTCCAGACGACGTCGCGCTCCCGCTCGCTGAGCTCGTTCCACGGGACGTCCCAGCGCAGCTTGAGCCGCCGCGAGACGGCCTTGAGGTCGTCGTAGGCGCTCTCGTAGGAAGGCGAGTTGAACGGCGCCACCGGCCGCTCGCGCAGCGTCTTGCGGGCGTCCGGGATCACGCGCGCCGCGTCGATCCCGGTGACGCGACCGAAACCCTGGCAGGTTTCGCACGCGCCGCGCGGAGAGTTGAACGAGAAGAGCGCCGGCACCGGGTCCGCGAACGCCCGGCCGCAGGCGTTGCACGACAGGCCGCGGCGGAACGTGCGGGCCGACGCAAGAGGCTCGCCGGCACGCACCGCGCGAACCTCGCCGTCCGAAGAGTCGAATGCCATTGAAACCGAGCGGAGAATTTCCGGATCGGAGCCCGAGAGCACGTGGCGGCCGACGAGCAGCGGGAACGGCGCGCCGCGCGCCGCCGCTCTCTTCCCCGGTTCCTCATTCGAAGAAATCTCCAGGACCTCCCCCGCCGCAGAGACGGTGCGGAAGAAGCCGAGTCGTCTCCACTCCGCGCTTTCCGCCTCGAACGACGTGACCTTCCGCGGCGCGATCACGAGGAGACGCGCCCCCTCGCCGAACGCGTCGAGGAGCGCCGCGCGGACGGTGTCGGGCGTCTCGCGGCGCACCGGGCTGCCGTCGTCCGGGCAGTTGAGCGCGCCCGCGGCCGAAAAGAGGAGTCTCAGGACGTCGTGGATCTCGGTCGCCGAGCCGATCGTCGAGCGGGCCGAGCGCGCCGGCGCCTTCTGCTCGATCGCGATCGCCGGGAGGACGTGGGTGATATCGTCCACGTCCGGCCGCTCGAGGCGCTCGAGGTACTGCCGCGCGTACGTCGACATGGACTCGACGAAGCGGCGTTGGCCCTCCGCGTAGAGCGTGTCGAACGCGAGAGACGACTTGCCGGAGCCCGACGGCCCCGTGACGACGGTGAGCGCGCCGACCGGGATCGAGCACGTCACGTCCTTGAGGTTGTGCGTACGGGCGTTCACGACGCGGATCTCGTCCGCGCCTCGGCGACCGGGGCGGAGGCGCTCCGTCACCGGGAGAAGACCGCGAGCTGGTTCATGCCGAGGAGGAAGCGCCGGTAGACAACGAGGGCGAGGCCGGCTCCGCGGCCGGCGTCCGCGAGCGCCTCGCGCCCGAGGAGCGTTTCGTGCTCGTCGTGCGCGTGAGCCGAGAGCAAGCCGAGCGCCGCGCCCGCCTCCAGCGGCCAGCGCCCGGACGGATGCGGCGTCGTCGCGACCAGGCGGCCGCCCGGAGAAAGCAGAGGAGAAAGACGCGCCAGCACTTCCGAGGGCCCCCGCACGTGCTCGAGGACCGCCAGAAGAAGAATTCCTTCGAAGGGTCCCTTGCCGAAAAGCCCGGGCGGCGCCGCGTCGGCGGCGATGTCCCACTCGAAGAAGTCTCTCTCCGGGAATTCCCTTCTCTGGGCCGCGAGAACGTCAGGATTCCGGTCGCAGCCGACGTAACCGGCGAAGCGACGCGGAAGATCCGTGAGCCCGCATCCCACGTCGAGGACGTTGCCGCCCGCGGGCAGGTGCGGCAGCGCCGCCGCGAGGCGCGCGGCGCCGACGCGCCGGGTCAGGAGGCCGTAGAACGGCGGGCGGGTTCGCACGTCGCCGTTTTAGCACCTCCCCCGTAACATGCGCGCCGGATGAACTTCGCCGCGGGCCACTTCGCCCTTCTCGCCTTCTCGTCTCTCTTCTCCGTGATCAACCCGGTCTCGGCGGCTCCGATCTTCGTCGCGCTCACGCCGGGTGCCTCCGCGGCGGCCCGGCGGCACGTCGCGTTGCGGGCGTGCCTCGCGGCGCTCGGCATCCTCGCGCTGTTCGCGGCGGCCGGCGGGACGATCTTCGCCTTCTACGGGATCACGGTCCCCGCCTTCCAGATCGCGGGCGGCATCATCTTCACGGCCCTCGGGATCAAGGCCGTGCAGGAGGACCGCCACGACGAGCCGGGGGCTCCCGCGCCCGGCGCCGACCCGTCGATCGTGCCGCTCGGAATCCCGCTGATTGCGGGACCGGGCGCGATCTCCACGATGATGGTCCTCGTCGGGCAGTCCGAGGACGCGCTCCATCGCGCGGCCGTCGGGGGCGCGCTCCTCGCCAACATCGTCCTGACGTTTCTCATCCTCATCGCCTCCCCGGCCATCGTCGGCCGGCTCGGGGAGACGGGCCAGCGGATCGTCGCGAAGGTCATGGGCCTCATCACCGCCGTCATCGGCGTCCAGTTCGTCATCAACGGAGCCACGAGCGTGCTCCGGGACATCCTGCGCACACGGGGGGCCGCATGAACGCACCGGGATTCAACCTGCGGGAGGCGCGCCGCGGGGACGTGCCCGCGATCGTCGGTCTCATCGAGGAGCTCGCCCTCTACGAGCGCCAGCCCGAGGACTGCCACGCGGACCCGTCCCTCCTCGAGCGGCACCTCTTCGGGCCGAAGCCGTTCGCCGAGGCGATCGTCGCGGAGGCTGGAGACGAGCTCATCGGCTTTGCGCTCTTCTTCCACAACTACTCCACCTGGCTCACGCGGCCCGGCCTCTACCTCGAGGACCTCTACGTGAAGCCCGAGCGCCGGGGGCTCGGCGCAGGCAAGGCGCTGCTCGCGCGACTGGCCGCGATCGCGGTCGAGCGCGGCTGCGGACGCATGGAATGGAGCGTCCTGACGTGGAACGAGCCCGCCATCGGGTTCTACGAGGCCCTCGGGGCCGTTTCGATGGACGGCTGGCGCACATACCGGCTCACGGGTGACGCCCTGGAGGCTCTCGGGCGATAATCGGCTCCCAGAGCCCGTCCGAGGAGCCTCTTGCAGAAGCCGAAGTCACAAACGGACACGCAGCCGATCAAGCTGCGCGAAGGACGCAAGGCCTCCGGCGTCGTCCGGCGTCCGTCGACGCTGCTGGTCGACTCCCCCGACGCCACCGTCCTCTTCGACCGTGACGGGCAGGTCCTGCTCGCGAACCTCGTGGCGGTCGCCGAGGGCGTGCCGAGCCCCGGGAGCGTCGAAGGGGCGCCCGACTCCGCCGGCCCGTTCTGGGCGAACGCGGAGGGCCGGGCCCGTTTCCTCGCGGCCGGCGCATCCGGCGGCCTCCGAAACTGGGAATCCCGCCTGCCGGCCGGAATCGACGTCCCGGAGCGCGTCTACTGGATCTCGACGTGCTACGCCGCCCAGGCGGGCGAGGGTGGCTTCATCGCGGCGGCGCGGGAGCTCACGGGCGCGGCGGCCGCGGCCCGGACCGAAGGGGCCAAGACGGCGGCGGAGCCGGCGGACGCCCTGACGGGCTTCGCGAACCGCGAACAGTTCCACTTCGGGCTCGAGCGCGAGATCGCGCGCGCGGACCTCTTCGCCCGCCCGCTCGCGCTCATCATCCTGGGCCTCGACAACTTCAAGACACTGAACGACACGCACGGCCTCCTCGCCGGCGACGAGTACCTGCGCGCGATGGCGGACACGCTCCGCGCCTTGCTCCAGCCCGGCGAGCTGTGCGGGCGCGTCGGCGGCGACGAGGTCGCGATGCTGTTCCCCGGGACGGGCGCGCCGGAAGCCACGGCGCGCGCCGATAGCGTCGTCACCGTCATCCGGAAGCTCACGCCGGACTGGGAAGGCAACGCGCTCTCGCTCACCGCGAGCGCGGGCGTCGCCGTCTTCCCCGACCACGCCGGCGGCGCGGCGGACCTCTTCCTTGCGGCCGACCTCGCGATGCACCAGGCCAAGCGCCGGGGCGGGGCGCGCGTGCGGCTGCACGATCCGTCCGACCGCGAGCGCGACCGCACGGGTCGCCTCCGCGAGCAGTCGAACCGCATCCGCGCCGCGCTCGCCGAGAACCGCTTCGTCCCCTACTTCCAGCCCGTCGCGGAGGTCGGGACCGGGCGCATCGTCGCCGTCGAGACGCTGGCCCGCATGCGCGAGCCGGACGGC
>JBBQDQ010000046.1:0-21181 GCA_038319835.1 Thermoanaerobaculia bacterium
CCGCGGAGGGTTCGTTCAAGAGGTTCCTCGCCGCGGGGCCGCACGAGATCGTCGTGCGGATGGCCGGTTACCGGACCGAGACGAAAACGATCGACCTCGACGAGGAAGCCCAGCACAAGTACCGGATCGATCTGAAGAAAGAATAGCTACAATCCGTCCGTGCGCATCCGGACGATTCTCACGGCGGCCTGTGCGATCCTCGTGCTCGGGGCGTCCGCGCTCGCGCAGGAAGGCTCCGAATCGCTCGAAAAGGAAGCACGCAAGGCCTTCAACGCGGGCCAGTTCCGTCGCTCCGCCCTGAAGTTCGAAAGCGCGGCGTCCGCGGCCGGCGACGCAACGCGCAAGGGCCGCATGCTCGTCCAGTGCGCCTGGGCCCACTTCAACGAGGGCAAGCGCGCCGAAACCCAGGACGCCCTGCGCCGCGCGTACGGCGCCAGTCCCGATCTCGAGATCGTCCCGGATTTCTACTCGCCCGAGTTCGTGAAGGTCGCGTCCGACGTGAAGGCCTCCGCGCGCGTGATCCCGCCGGCGCCCGCGGCCGACCTCGCCGAGCTCAAGCGCGTCGCGCGGGAGAAGCTCGCGGACGGCGCCGCCGAGGACGTCATCCACGACCTGACGTACAACGTTCCGCGCGAGAAGCTCGACGCCGAGTGTCTCGACCTCCTCGCCGCCGCGTACGAGAAGCTCGGCAAGTTCAACGAGGCCTCGCGCCTCCGCGCCGCGAAGGCCGACCCTTCGAAGGCGCCGCTGCCCGCGCAGGCTCCCGTCGCTCCCGCCGCTCCTCCGGCGGCCGTTCCAGCCTCCGTTCCCGCTCCAGCGCCCTCGTCCGGCCCGGTGAAGATCGCGGCGGGTCCCGGCGCCTCGGTCGACTACATCGCTCTCGGCCGTGCCGCCCTCTCGCACGGCGACGCCCTGAACGCGCAGGCTGCGGCGAACCGCCTTCTCGAGGTCGATCCGCAGTCGTCCGACGCCTACCGCCTCCTCGGGAACGCGTTCTCGATGCGGGGCGAAAGGGTCCTCGCGGAGGCGAACCTCAAGCAGGCGCTCAAGTACGACGAGAAGAACGAGGGGGCGCTCCTCGACCTCTACGAGTTCTACATGGCGGACAAGAGCTGGGAGCCCGCGCTGGACTCGCTCCGCAAGGCGGCCGAGGTGAACCCGGAGAACCGCGACAAGCTCGTCGCGCTCGGACGCAAGGCGCGTGCCGACGGCGACCTCCCTCACTCCCGGCAGGTCTTCGCGACGGCGGCGGCCGCCGCACCGAAGGACTCGTCCATCCTCACCGAGTACGGGTCGGTCCTCCTGCAGGCCAAAGACCTCGACGCCGCGCTCGAGCCCCTCACGAAGGCCGCTGCCGCCGAACCGGACCGCGAGATCGTCCGCGCGAACCTCGCAAGCGTCCTCCGGAGGAAGGGCCTCTGGAAAGAGGCCGAGAAGGAATACCGCGAGGCGATCCGGTCCGACCCGGACTACGCGCCCGCGCTCGCCGGCCTCGGCGGCCTCCTCCTCGAGCGGGGCCAGGCGGCCGACGCGATCGAGCCCCTGAAGAAGGCGGTCCTCCGTGCGCCGCAGAGCGTGGACGCCGCGTGGGCTCTCGCACGCGCGCAGCGCCAGACCGGGGCCCTCAAGGATGCCGCCGAGACCCTCGAGAGGGCGCTCGCGCTCGACGCGCCGGAGCTCTTCAACGAGGCGGGCGCCGTGGCGGTCGAGCGCGGCCGGTACGACGAAGCGGTCGCCTACTTCGACCGGGCGATCGCGAAGGACGGCTCCGTCGCACTCTACAAGGCGAACCGGGACCGGGCCGCGGCCTCGGCCGCGTTCGTGAAGCGCGCGTCGCCTTCCTCGTAGGGCCTAACGTAGCCCCTCGACGACGAAGAGCCGGGACAGGCTCCGCATGAAGCTGTAGCAATAGCACGCGCCGTCAGGCGTCAACTGCACGCTGAACATCCTGTCGACACCGGTCGGGTCCAAAAGGGTGATCTCCTTCCAGAGCGTCCGCGTGGCCGTGGCAAGCTCGTAACGCTCGATGCGCAGCGCAGCCCCTTGCCCAAGAATGAAAAGGCTCCTTCCGGTCGCGTCGAACCGCAGGATGCGTTCCGCGGCGCCCAATCCGGGAAGTGGCCTCGGTGGGCCTCCCGCGACAGGAACGAGAACCACCTCACCCTTTGGGTCCGCCGCCACAACGGCATTGCCGTCCGGCGCAAGAACCTTGAAGCGGAATCCCTCGGGGGTAAACGGTCTCGGGGGGCCCGCGGCGACGTCCCGTACATAAAGACGCGACGGCTTGCCTGGCGCCGACGCCTCGACGAGAAGCCTCTTGCCGTCCCGGAACCACTCGGCCGCGCGGTACTCGAGGCCTTCGTCCCGGATCGTCCGTGGCTCGCCCGCGCCCACGGGGAGAAGAACGAGCTGCTCCGGAGAGACCTGGACGACCCACTTGCGGTCGGGGGAAAGGCCCTGAGCGTTCTGCCCGTCTCCGAGGCGTACGGCCGCTGCGGATCCGTCCGTTTTGCGCATGTATACGGCGCCCTTCGCGCCCCCCGCCGCGCCGCTCTCCGTAAAGAGAAGGTCGCGTCCGTCGTCGGAAAGGTCGACGCCCGTCGAGAAGTCCAACCAGCTGAGGTCCACCTCTCGTGCCGCTCCGGGGGGAAGGCACGTCATCGTTGTCGGCCAGTCGTCGCTGCGGACGAGGACGCTCCCATCCGACGCGATGTCCTCCACGAACAGGAGTGTGGGAGCGCGGCCGACGACGCGCCGCTTCCCCGAGAGCGACACCGCCTGCAGCTTCACCACACCGATTTGCGAATCCCGCTCGCGCGCGGAGAACCAGATCTCGCCCGTCTTCGGATGCCACGCGAGCGACGTCGCGAACTCCAGCCCGTCTTGCAGGATCGTCCGCTTGCCGGCGAGATCGGTCGTTCCAACTGCGAACCCTCCCGCAGAGCTGCCGCTGATGAACGCGATCCGCTGCCCGTCCGGCGAGAACCTCACGCTATAGACTCGGTCGTTCGAGCGCCTCGGCACGAGGACCTTGCCGACCGGGAACTCCACCTGCCCGTTGCGCACGACCGCGAGGCCCGCTCCGTCCGGCGCCCAGTCCGCCACGGCCGGCCCGAACGGGAGAGAATGCCATGCACCGTCGACGAGCTCACGAGGCGCCCCCCCGGCGAGCGAGACTTCGGCGATCACGGACGCAGGCTCCCGCGGCAGTACGATCGCGAGCATCCCTCTGCTCGACACGGACGCGAGATTCGCGCTCGGCAGCGGCAGCGCCGTCGACTCCGTGCTGTCGAGCCTCGTCGTGAACAGCTGAACGGGGTGCCCCTGCCAAGCAGCCGCGTAGACGACCGTTTTTCCGTCCGGCGCGAAGCGCGCGCCCCCGATGGATCCGCGCCGAAACGTCAGCGGGCGCCAGACGGCCGGGACGGCTGGAGCCTTCCGGAGCACGGCGAACGCGAGGGCGGCGCCGGCCGCGAGCGCGACGGCAGCGAGCGCCAGCATCCGGCCCGTCCGGCGACCAGAACCCGCCGCAGGCCGGGTACCGGCCGACGTGAGCAGGTCCGACGCCCCGTCCCTCAGGCGCCCAAGATCCCGCGCGAGGTCCTTCGTGGCCGCGTACCGATCCTCCGGATCCTTCGCGAGGCAACGCTCCACGATCCAACGAAGCGGCAGTGGGAGACCGGCCGCCGCCGAGGCCAGAGGCTCCGGTTCGTCGCGGATGATCGCCGACAACGTCTCCGGAGCGCTCGACCGCGGAAAGGCCCGCTTCCCGGTCGCCATCTCGTAGAGCATCGAGCCAAAGGAGAACTGGTCCGAGCGGAAATCGACCTTCCTTCCGAGGGCCTGCTCGGGCGACATGTACACGACGGTCCCAAGGACGACCCCTTCCTCGGTTTCGAACGAGACCGTGGGCGTCTGCGTCAGTTCCCCTGCCCCGAGGGACGGCTCGACCAGCTTTGCGAGGCCGAAGTCGAGGATCTTCACCGTCCCGTCCTTCGTCACCATGACGTTCTCGGGCTTCAGGTCGCGGTGCGCGATGCCCGTCTCGTGGGCCTTTGCGAGGCCATCGGCGATCTGCGCGGCGACGGCGAGCAGCTTCTTGAACGGAAGGGCCCCGTCCGCGAGAAGCTTCCGGAGCGTCTGCCCCCCGACGAGCTCCATGGCGATCCACGAGACGCCGTCCGCGTCTCCGACGTCATAGACCGTCACGATGTTCTGGTGACTCAGCGCCGAGGCCGAGCGCGCTTCCTTCTCGAAGCGCCTCAGACGCTCTACGTCCGACGCGAAAGCGGCGGGCAGGATCTTGACGGCCGCCTCGCGGGAGAGTCGCGTGTCGCGCGCCCGGTAGACCTCGCCCATCCCCCCGGCGCCCAGAGGCGACAGGATCTCGTACGGGCCGAGGCGCGTTCCCGCTGCGAGCGTCACGTTCTGAGAACGATTCTACGCGGCCTCTCCCCGCAGCGCCGTCAGGAAGTCCGCGAGGATTCGGGCCGTCGCGCCCCAGATCGCGTGCCCCTTGTAGTGGTAGACGAGCGTCATGACGTCGCGGCTCTTCCACTTCACCGGCCGCTCCTCGACGACCATCGGGTCGAGGAGGTACGACACGGGCACTTCTATGATCGACTCGACCTCCCCCGGGTGCGGCACGAACTGGGTCGGATACGGGATCGCGCCCACGAATGGCGAGATCTCGAAGTCGGTCACGGTGACGAGCTTCGGGAGCGTGCCGAGGAGTTTCACGCCCGCGCGCGGGATTCCGATCTCCTCTTCCGTCTCCCGGATCGCGGTCTCCCAGGGGTTCGCGTCCGACGCGTGCGCGCCGCCTCCGGGGAACGAGATTTGCCCTTTGTGATGCTCGACGAGGTCCGTCCGCTTCGTGAAGAGCGTCCAGAGCGCCTTCTCCCGCACGAAGAGCGGAATCAGGATCGACGCCGGCCGGATCGGGCCCGCGTTCGGGCCGCGTTCGAGCTCGAGCTTCCGCTCGGGCCAGTCCCGGAGGAGCCGGGCCCTCACGTCCTCGATCCAGGTGCGGGGCGCCTCACCGCCGCGGCTCGAGCCGCCGTCCCCGCTCACGCCGGATCGGCCGCGTTGAAGCCCGGGCGATCCGTGGCGGCCTTCTCGCCCCTCTTGACCATCGTCTGGAGGAACGCCTCGATGAATCCGTCGAGGTCGCCGTCGAGGACGCGGTCCACGTCCCCGACCTCGTAGTTCGTGCGGTGGTCCTTGATGAGCCGGTAGGGCGCGAGGACGTAGGAACGGATCTGCGATCCAAACCCGATCTCCATCTTCGTGCCCGCTCGCGCGTCGTTCTTGGCCTGCAGCTCCTCGAGCGCCCGCTGGTAGAGGCGCGAGCGCAGGACCTTCATCGCCGACGCCTTGTTCTTGTGCTGGGAGCGCTCGTTCTGGCACTGCACGACGAGCCCCGACGGAAGGTGCGTGATCCGGATCGCGGACTCGGTCTTGTTGACGTGCTGGCCGCCCTTGCCGCCGGCGCGGAACGTGTCGATCCGGAGGTCCTTGTCGTCGATCTCGACCTCGATCGTGTCGTCGATCTCGGGCGACACGTAGACCGCCGCGAAGGACGTGTGCCGCCGCGCGGCCGCGTCGAAGGGCGAAATCCGCACGAGCCGGTGCACGCCGCGCTCGGCCTTCATGTGCCCGTAGGCGTACTCCCCTTCGAAGCGCAGCGTCGCGGTCTTGATCCCGGCGTCGTCCGCGTACGTGACCTCGAGGACGTCCGTCTTCCAGCCCTGCCGCTCGCCGTAGCGGAGGTACATCCGCATGAGCATGTCGGCCCAGTCCTGGGCCTCCGTGCCACCCGCGCCCGCGTGGATTTCGACGAGCGCCGGCAGCGGGTCCTCGTCGTTCGTGAGCTTGAAGGTCAGCTCCTTGCGGCGCGCCCACGGCCCGACCGTCGCGATCGCCGTGTCGGCGTCCTTCTCGACGGTCTCGCCGGACTTGAGGAACTCCGCGAGGATCTCGAGCTCCTCCTGCCGTTCCTTGAGGTCCTTGTCGTCGGCCAGGATGCGCTCGGCGCGCTTCAGCTTCCGGAGCGTGTCCTGCGCTTCGAGGGCGTTGGACCAGAAACCCGGGTCGCCGGTCTTCCGCTCGAGCTCCGCCTTCTCCCGGTCCGCTTTGACGACGTCAAAGATAGCCCCGGAGGGAGCTCACGGACGACGCGAGTTCGAGCAGTCGCTCAATGCGTTCTTCGTTCACGTGTTTCCTCTCGGCGGAGCGGGGGACGCAGCCGCCACGGGACCCCGGGGCGAGGGGAACCGCGCACGCAGGATACCGGCGAGGAGGCCGGCCGCGCAAACCCACAGGATCGCGTCACCCGCGGCGACCGCCGGAGGCGCTCCGGACGTGCGGAAGACAGGAGCCGAGAACGCGCCCTTCCGGCCGGCCGGAAGCGACACGAGGACACGCCCGTCCGGATTCACCGCGCCGCTGATGCCGGTGACGGCCGCCCTCACGAGGGGCCGCCCCGTCTCCACCGCACGCAGCACGGCGGCCTGCCAGTGCTGGCGCTGAGCGCCCGCCCTTCCGTACCAGGCGTCGTTCGTGAGCGTGAAGAGGACGTCGGCGCCTTCCCGGGCCTCCCGGCGCGCAATCCACGGATAGACGACCTCGTAACAGACGGCGCCTCCGAGCTTCCAGTCGCCGAGGGAAAGCAGCACCGTCCCGGCGCCCGGCGTGAACCCGCCCGGCACCGCGCGGCTGATCGGCCTGATCATCCGGAGGACGGGCGCGAGCGGAACGTACTCCCCGAACGGGACCAGCCGCTGTTTGAAGTACGGCGGAAGCACGGCTCCGTCCTTCGTGACGAGGAGCGCGGCGTTGTAGTACGGCGCGTCCTCGTCCTCGGGCGCGTCGGACCATGCCGTGCTCATGAGGATCGCGACGTCCAGCTCGCGGCAGAGGCGCTGCACGCGCTCGCGGTATGGAACGTTGAACGACCACGCGTAGGGCGATGCGCTCTCCGGCCACAGGACGAGGACCGGGCGGTCGGCCTGGCAGAGCGCGCGCGTCTGGTCCTCGAGGTCCCGCTGGACGCGCTCGGCGGTGCTCCGGTCCCACCGGATGCCCTGGTCGACGTTCGGCTGGACGACGCCGACCTTGAGTACCTCGTTCGAGGGGCGGGGGTGCACGGGGTGCGCGGCCGCGGCGGCGAGCGCGCAGACGGCGGCTCCGAGGAGCCAGCCCAGGCGCGCGTTCCGCCCGGAGCGCGTGAGCGCGACGAAGAGCGCCGCGTTGAGAGCCGCGAGGAGCAACGACGTGAAGAAGACGCCGCCGATGGCCACGCTGCCGAGGAGCGCAGGCACGTCCGCGAGCGGATTCGCGAGGAGGTTCCACGGAAAACCGCCGAAGACCCAGACGTACGTCCGGAAGCCCTCCTGAACGCCCCCCGCCGCGGCGAAGGCCGCGACGACGCCGGGCCCCGAGCGCGGCGCGATCCGGGCGTAGAGCGACGCCATGAGCCCGAACGGCACCGCCATGAGGGCCGCCGAGATCGCAAGCGCGAGGCCCGCGAGCGGCAAGCCGACGCCTCCGAAGCGGTGCACGGTGTATGCGATCCACGGGATCGTGACGAGCCAGAACGCAGCGCCGAAAACGAAGCCAGGGAGGAACGCCTTTTTCCACGTCAGACCGTCCAGCGCCGCGAGGAGCGGAATCAGCGCGACGGGGAGGAGCGGCAGGATCGAGAAGTTCGGGAAACACAGCGCCAGAAGAACGCCGGAGGCGAGAGAGAAGAGAAGACGGGAGGATTTCCTAAAAGGCAAGAGAGGCAGCATGCGCCGGCCAAGCCGTGCGGCACCTGGCGGCGCCTGTGCGACGGCTGTTATTCACTGTCCAAGAAGCTCTTCTGCGCGATAACTCGAGCGGACGAACGGGCCCGCGAAGACCGACGTGAAGCCCATCTCCATCCCCCTTGCCTCGAGAGAGGCGAACCGTGCCGGGGTCGCGTACTCGACGACGGGCAGGTTCCACGCGGAGGGGCGGAGGTACTGCCCCACCGTCACGACGTCGACGCCCGCGCCGCGCAGCGCGCGGAAGACCTCGAGCACCTCGTCGTCGCGCTCGCCGAGGCCGAGCATGAGACCCGACTTCGCCGTCATGCGCGGGTGCCGCGCCTTGACGCGCGCGAGGAGGTCGACGGACCTCGCGAAAACGGATTTCGGCCGGACGGTGTCGTAGAGGCGCGGGACCGTCTCGACGTTGTGGTTGTAGACGTCCGGCCCGGCGTCCGCCACGCGATCGATCTGTCCGGCGATCCCCTGGAAGTCCGGCGTGAGGACCTCGACGGTCCGCTCCCCGTCGCCGTCCTTGAGCGCCCGGACGACCGCCGCCCAGTGCGCGGCGCCTCCGTCCGGCAGGTCGTCGCGGTCGACGGACGTCACGACGACGTGGGAGAGGCCCATGTCGCGCGCGGCGGCCGCGAGGCTCGCGGGCTCGAGCGGGTCGAGCGGCGCAGGCTTGCCCGACGTGATGTGGCAGAAGCCGCACGCCCGCGTGCAGACGTCGCCCGCGATCAGGAACGTCGCGGTCTTGCGCTCGAAGCACTCCGTGCGGTTTGGGCAGCGCGCTTCCTCGCAGACGGTCGAGAGCCCGCCGAGGCGCATCCGCGCCTTGATCGCGTGCAGGTCGTCGAGGCGCAGCTTTTTCTCGCGGATCCACGGCGGAAGCGCCGGCTCGCCGCGGACGGGGAGCGGACGGCTCACGGCACCACGATCGGGACGTTCTTGATCTGCTTGTCGGTCGCCTTGATCTTCTTCGCTTGCGCCTCGGCCCTTGCGCGGTCCTTGAACGGCCCCACATGAACCCGGAACCAGCCCGGCTTCCCCGGAATCGTCGCGACGTCGGCGCTGAAGCCCTCCTCCTTGAGGCGCCTGGCGAGCTCGTCGGCGGCGGCGGCGTTCCTCGTCGCGAGGATCTGCACGTGGAAGGGCCCCTTGGGGGCCGGCTTCGCGGCGGCTGCGGGCTTCGGCGTCTTCGGCGCCGGGGTGGACGCCACCGTCGGCTTCGGCGGCACGGGCGTCGGGGGAACGGCCGTCGGAACGGGAGCCGGAGCGGCCTCCGCGGCCTTTTTTGCGTCCCGGGCTTCCTTTTCCTCCGCCGCCGCGGCCTTCTTCTCCTCGGGCTTGATGCCGAGGGCGTCGTCGGGCTTCTTCTCCTCGCGCAGCCCCTCGGCCGGAGCGAGCGTCGGCACCGGGATGTCCGACGCGGACGCGAGGACCGCCGCGGCGCCGCCGGGCCCCTTCCGCGCGGCCGCGCCCGTCCGCATCCCGAAGAAAAACGAGAGCCCGAGGGCGGCGAGGAGCAGCAGGAAGAAGGACCCCGCCTGCCGCCCCGTGATCGAGATCTGGTAGTGGACGGGCACGGACTCCGCCGGCGTCTCCTCGGGTCGGTCGCCGAGTCCGAGCCCCGGCATCAGGCCTTGTCCTTCTTGAGGAACGCGCTGATGAGGTCCATCGGGAGCGGGAAGATGATCGTCGAGTTCTTCGCGGTCGCGATCTCGGTCAGCGTCTGCAGGTAGCGCAGCTGCAGCGTCGCGGGCTCGCGCCCGATGATGGCCGCGGCCTCGGACAGCTGCTTCGACGCCTCGAACTCGCCGGACGCGTGGATAATCTTCGCGCGCTTCTCGCGCTCGGCTTCGGCCTGCTTGGCCATCGCGCGCTGCATCTCGATCGGGAGGTCGACGCCCTTGAGCTCGACCATCGTGACCTTGACGCCCCACGGGTCGGTGTGCTTGTCCAGTATCTCCTGCAGGTTCTCGTTCAGCTTGTCGCGCGAGGAGAGGAGCTCGTCGAGCGTCGCCTGTCCGAGGATCGAGCGCAGCGTCGTCTGCGCGAGCTGCGAGGTCGCGTAGAGGTAGTTCTCGACCTTCACGACCGCCTTCGACGGCTCCATGACGTGGAAGTAAACGACCGCGTTTACCTTCACGGACACGTTGTCGCGCGTGATGACGTCCTGCGGCGGGACGTCGAGGACGACCGTCCTGAGCGAAATCCGGATCATCGTTTCGAACGGCCAGAAGATGAACGTCAGGCCAGGGCCCTTGGGCTGCGGCGACAGGCGGCCGAGCCAGAAGGTGACGGCCCGCTCGTACTCGTTGAGGATGTTGATCCACTTCGAAAGGAAGACGATCGCCACGAAGACGACGGGAACGAGCAACGCGAGATTGTTCATCCGGGCTCCTGGCCCGCGGGGCGGGCCGGCCGCACGGCAAGCGTGAGGCCTTCGATGCCGACGATCTCGACGAGGTCGCCGGCGGCTACGGGTACCGTGGAATGCGCCTTCCAGAGATCGCCGTCGGCGAAGACCTTGCCGGACGGAGCGATGGGCGTGCGCGCGGCGACGACCTGGCCGACGAGGACGCCGAGGCCCGTACGATCGGGCAGGCGCTTCATCGCGAGGGCCTTGAACGAGAGGGTCGAGAGAATCGCGGCCGTCGCGACGGCCCCCGCGACGAGGACCGTGAATTCGCCGCGCGGCGCCCCGGCCTGCTCGGGGAACAGCAGGATCCCGCCGAGGACGACCGCCGCGGCGCCTCCGACCGCGAGGACGCCGTGCGATGCGAGCTTCACCTCGAGGAAGAAGAAGAGCGCCCCGACGAGGAGGAGGGCGACGCCCGCCGCGTTCACGGGGAGGACCGACATCGCGAAGAGCGCGAGGAGCAGCGCGATCGCCCCGAGGACGCCGGGAAGGATCCCGCCCGGGTGCGAGAGCTCCGAATAGAGGCCGACGAGGCCGATCAGGAAAAGGATGCCCGCGAGGCCGGGGCTCGCGAGGACGCCGAGGATGCGCTCACGGCGTGTCATGGACCTCGAGACCGTCGCGAGGCCCGCCGTCTTCAGGACCGAATCCGGCTTGCCGACCCGCTTGACCGTTCTTCCGTCCAGCTGGGCGAGGAGGTCCTTCTCGTCCCGCGCGACGATCTCGATGAGCTTCTTCTTCAGGGCCTCGCTCTCGGAATAAGACGCCGCGTCACTCACGGCCTTGACCGCGTCGTTCACCGGCCGGCCTCGGGGCTCCGTGACGGAGCGCAGGAGCGCCGAGACGTCCTCCCCCGCCTTCTTCGCGAGCGTCTTCGGGAGGTCCTCCCCCTGCCCGCCCACCGGCGAAGCGGCGCCGGCGTTCGTGCCCGGCGCCATCGCGGCGACGTCGCACGCCATCAGGATGATGAAACCCGCCGAAGCCGCCTGCGCGCCCGGCGGGGCGACCCAGCCGACGACCGGCACCGGCGAGGCGAGGATGGCCTGCGCGATCGTGCGCGTGGAGTCGATCCGGCCGCCCGGCGTGTCGATCCTGAGGACGACGAACGGCGCACCGCTGTTCTCCGCGTCCTGCAGCACCCGTTTGACGAAGGCGGCGCTCACCGCGTGGATCTCGGCGTTCAGGTCCGCGACGACGACCGCCCCTCCGCCAGGAGGCGCAATCGCCGGGGCGGCCGCGGCGGACGCGGCAAGCGCGCCGGACAGAACGAGGATCGCGGCGCAGCGCACGATGGTGATTATAGGTTCGTGTGCTACAAACCGCCGGTGCGCTGGAAGCCCGTCGACGTTTTGACGTCCACGTTCGCGGTCTGCCTCGTCGCCGCCGGGCTCGTGAGGTTCGGCGCACTGGACAGACCGGGAGTCCTTCTGAGAATGGGGGGAGTTGCATTGGTCCCGGCGGTCGCCGCATGGCTGCGCGGCCGGCATCCGAACCCTTCGAAGAGTCTTCAAGTCCTCCTCGATTATTACGTCATCGCCTGCATCGTCGTGATCTTCGACGGTCTCGGCCCGCTCATCCGGGCGGTGAACCCCGTCGACAAGGATCCGCACCTCATCGCCTTCGACCGCTGGCTGACCGGCAGGGACCCGACGGTGTTCCTCGAGCGTTTCGCGACGCCGCTCCTCTCGGACGTCCTGACGTTCTTCTACTCCCTCTACTATTTCCACCCGATCATTCTCGGCACGCTCGTCCTCCGGGACGACCGGGAGCGCCCGCCCGCGGAGCGCCAGTTCGGACGGTACGCGTTCACGATGGTGTTCGTCTTCTTCGTGAGCTACGTGGGCTACTTCCTCGTCCCGGCCGTCGGCCCCCGTTTCACGATCACGCACGCCAGCTCCCTGCCGCGCGGCGCGGTCGCCCGCGTCATCGACGACACGCTGAACATGCTCGAGAGCAACAAGCGCGACTGCTTTCCGTCCGGCCACACGATGGTCGTGACGGCCGTCCTCCTCGAGGCGGCGCGCCGGTCGCGGAAGACGTTCTGGGCGTTCCTGCCCTTCGCCGTCGGCCTCGTCATGGCGACGGTCTTCTGCCGGTACCACTACGTCGCGGACGTCCTCGCGGGCCTTGCGCTCGCGTTCGTGGCGGTCCCACTCGGGAACGCGCTCTACCGGCGTTTCGGGCGCGGACTCTAGACGAGCGTCGAGAGGAACAGCGCCGCCGGCGCCACGCGGATGCCGTCGGGGCTCACGTAGTCCTTCGTGCCGGCCGCCGAGATCTGCCAGGCCTCGGCCTTCGGAAAGAGCGCCTTCAGGGAGCGCAGGCTCGACGAGATGTTGGCATCGGCCAACTTCGCCTCGACGAACAACAGCGGGGCGCCCTTTTCGGTGACCACGAAGTCCACTTCTCTGCCGTCTCGGTCGCCGAAGTATCGAAGCTCGAGGTCGCGCCCCTTCGCGTCCTGTTCGAAGTGCACCCACTTCAGGAGATGCGAAGCCACGAGGTTCTCGAATCGCGCGCCGGAGTCGGGGACGAGCGTCCAGTCGAACTGATAGTGCTTCTGTTCTTTCTTGACGGCTCGAAGGCGCGGCGCCCCGAAGGGAGCGAGATGGAAGATCGCTTAGAGGCGTTCGAGGATTCGAAGCCAGTTCGCGACGGTCTTGTGCGCGACTTGCAGGTCCTCGCGCAACGCGTTGACAGAGAGCGGCGCACCCACGAGCTCGGGGAGACGTAGGGCGAGAAGCTCGATGTTCCCGAGGTCCTGAACGCGTTCGAGACCCGCGACGTCCTCGCGCACGAGGCGGTCCCGGTACTCCCGCGACCACCGCCGCGCCTCGACCTCGGAGCCGCCGAACCAGGGCTCAGGGAAGCCGCCCAGGGTCAGAAGGCTCCGAAGGTCTCCCGGCGTCTTCAGCTTCAGCTAGTTCCGCCACGATCGGTACTTGTGGATCTCGTCGAAGACCCAGAGCGGCGCGGGCGGAAGCTGTCCGCGCAGGATCTTCTCCCGGTCCGCCGCGACGTCCCAGCTCAGGTATCCCTTCTTCGCGCCCCTCAGACCACCTGCCATCGTCGTCTTTCCGACCTGCCGCGGCCCGGACACGAAGACCATCTTCCGGCGAAGATCCCTCTCCACCTGCGGGACGAGGTAGCGGGGCGCGGCCACGCGGCCACGGTACGGCACTATTTGACCGATGTCACAATCTGCCGCGGCCGATTTCACCCGAGGTCGAATACGGCCGGCTCCCCCTTCCGGCTCGAAGAGACTCGCCCGAACGAGGAGAGGAACCGCGTCGAGACCACGAGGAGGACGCTCAACACGCCGGCGACGAGCGCCAGCCCCCACCGGAGTCGGCGCCAGGTCAGGCGAGACTCCGCTCGACGATCCGGTACCGGCGGTAGATCCGCCCGCCGAAGACCTCGAGCGGCTTCAGGATGTCGAGGTTGTCCTCGAGCATCCAGGAGAACTCCGCCGACTTGTACTTCAACCGGACCGCTTCCTTCACGGCCTCGCAGTAGAGGAGCGAGTCAAAGCCGCGCCGACGGTACTCGGGAAGGATGCCGAGGGCCATCGTCCGGCAGCGGTCGATCTTCCTCTTCAGGAGGAGGAATTTCAGCCAGCCGAATGGAAGAAGCGACCCGCCGAGCTTGTTCAGAACCAGGTTGTAGTCGGGCAGGCACAGGTAGAACGCGACCTGCTTCCCGTCCAGCTCGACGAACATGACCCACGGCGGATGGATGAGGGGCTTCAGCTTCTTCGCCATCGCGTCGATCTCGTCCGACGTCATCGGGACGAAGCCCCAGTTCTTCTCCCAGGCCCTGTTGTAGATCTCCTTGACGATCGAGAGCTCCTCCGCGAACCGGTCCATGCGGATCGTGCGGACGACGACGCGCCCCTTCTCCCGACGCTTCACGGCCTCCGCGATCCGCTCGAGTCGCCCCAGCGACCGCCCGTCCGCGGGCGCGAGGATCGCGACGACGTCCTTGACCTTCGCGTACCCGGCCGCGGCGAAGAGGTCGAGGGTGTACGCCGGGTTGTAGGTCATCATCAGGAACGGGATTCCGGGTTCGCTTTCCGAAGGGACGAGCGCGCCGACCTCATCGTTCATCGAAGGATTCACGGGCCCACGCAGGCGCCCGCAGCCGGGCAGCTCCCGGCGGACCCACTCCTCGGCTGTCGCGAAGAGGGTTCGCGCCGCATCGGGGTCGTTCTCGCACTCGAAGAATCCGAAGAACCCGGTCTTCTCCCCATGCACCCGGTTGTGCTCCTCGTCGACGATCGCCGCGATCCGCCCGACGACCTTTCCGTCCTTCCGCGCGAGGAACAACTCGCGCTTCGCGTGCTTCCAGAACGGATTCTTCGAGACGTCCAGCATCCACCGGACGTCCGACTTGAGCGGCGGCGCCCAATCCTTGTCGTCCGCGTAAAGGCGGAACGGGAGGTCGACGAAAGCCCGCAGGTCCCCGGAGGAGGCGACGAGGGTGATCCGGACGTCTGCCACGCCTACGAAACGAGCCCGAGCTCGCGCCCCACCTTGTGGAACGCCTCGACGGCTCGCGTGAGGTGCGCGCGCGTGTGCGTCGCCATGTAGGACGTCCGGATGAGCGCGCGCCCCGGAGGGGACGCGGGGCTCACGACGGCGTTCACGAAGACGCCTTCGTCTTCGAGCATCTTCGCCATCTTGAACGCGACCATGTCGGGGCCGACGACTACCGGGATGACCGGCGTCATGGACTCGCCGCAGTCGAACCCGATCGCGCGGAGCGCGGTCAGCATGAAGCGTGTGTTCTCCCAGAGGCGCTCGCGGCGCTCGGGCTCGGCCTCGATGATGTCGATCGCGGCGAGGACCGCGGCGACGGACGCCGGCGGCGGCGCGGCCGTGAACATGAGCGAGCGGGCACGGTGTTTCACGAACTTGACGACGTCCGGCTCGCCCACGACGAACCCGCCCACGGTCGCGAGCGACTTCGAGAACGTGCCCATGATCAGGTCGACGCGGTTCTCGATGCCGAAGTGCTCGGCGGTCCCGCGTCCGTGCTTGCCGAGGACCCCGACGCCGTGCGCGTCGTCGACCATGAACGCCACGTCGTAGTCGTCGCAGATGCGCGCGTAGTCGGGAAGGGGCGCGATGTCACCCTCCATCGAGAAGACGCCGTCCACGACGAGCATCTTGCCGCTGCGGTCGCCGCCGAGCGCAAGGAGTCGGCGAAGGTCGGCCGGATCGTTGTGCTTGAATTTCTTGACCTCCGCCCCGACGGCGAGGCGCGCCCCGTCGTAGATGCAGGCGTGGTCCTGCCGGTCGAGGTAGATCGTGTCGCCCTTCCCGGCCAGGGAGGAAATGACGCCGAGGTTCACGCCGAATCCGGTCGAGAACGTCACGCAGGCCGGCTTCTTCATGAAGTGGGCGAGGCGCTCTTCGAGCTGGACGTGAATGTCGAGAGTTCCGTTCAGGAGACGGCTGCCGGCGCAGCCCGCACCGTACTTGCGGACCGCCGCGATGGCCGCTTCCTTGATCTTGGGGTGGGAGGTCAGGCCAAGATAGTTGTTCGAGCCGAGCATGACCATCTCGCGGCCGCCCATGACGACGACGGGATCCTGTCCGGACTCGATCGTACGGAAGAAGGTGAAGAGACCAGCGGCCTTGAGGTCGTCCGGGGCCGTATAAGACCGACACTTGTCGAAGAGTGAGCGGCTCGCGGCAGAGGGGGACCCTTCCCGCACCCTCGCGGACATCGCTTCACCCCCAGCGGCCTCAGGCCGCGCCGCACGTGGCTGTGTCATCTGCTCTCCCCTGCGCGGATTTTACCACCCCGGTCCACGAGCCACCCATGGGCTACATACCAGTCCCACGTCAGCCGCGCGCCGGTTTGAAAGTCCGTTCGAAATGGTTGTCCGAGAGCGACTTGCGCTTCGGCGACGTCGCAAAGCCACGCGCTCTGGAGCATCTCCTCCGCCTTCTCCGGATTGAATGCGGGCGCGCCCTTTCCGAACGCCGAGAGCGCTCCGACTATGTGACCTGAGGCACGGATCAGCGATGCGGGCAGGGGCAGGCGGAAAGGCCGGCGCGTGGGAAGGCCGGCCAGGATCTCCGCGATGACTCCGTAGTCCAGGACCTCAGGGTGAGCCACGTAGAAGGTCTCTCCCCGGGGGGCCCGTTCGAGGGCTCCCCGAACGGAGGCCGCCACATCCGGTCCATAGACCATGTGAATGCGGGGCCTCCCTCCGGCCAGGACCGGCACGACTCCCCGGGAGGCCGCGACGAAAAGATCGCGGATCGCGGTTTCGCGAGGCCCGTAAACCGCGCAGGGACGGAGGATCGTGAACGGGACTCCCGAGCGTCGCAGCGCCTCTTCGCTCGCGAGCTTCGAGCGGCCGTAGGACGAGACGGGGCGCGGTGCGGCAGAGGACGACACGGGCTTGCCGTCCAGGCTCGGACCGCCCGCCGCTTGAGACGAGATGAGGACGACATGAGCGCCGGGGGCGTGGGCCTTCGCCGCGGCCGAGACGTTCACCGTGCCCGCCGCGTTCGCCGCCATGTACTCGGCCTCGTTGCGCGCCGACGTCTTGCCGGCGACATGAACCACGGCGGCGGCACCCTCGACGAGACCATGCAGCGTCGCCGGGTCGCGGACGTCGCCCTTCACGACGTCGACGCCGGTCCCCTTCAGCCAGGCGACGTCGTCCGGGCGCCGCACGAGCGCCCGGACCCGGAATCCCGCGGCGAGGAGCGCGTCGGCGACGTGGCTGCCCACAAAGCCCGTGCCGCCGGTCAGGGAGACGAGGTCGCCCGCGCGCATCGAAGGACTCTATCGCAGGGCTAGAATCCCGGGCGACCATGAAACAACTCGCATTCGCCGCCGCTGCACTTCTTGTGCTCGGATCGCCCGCTGCCGCGCTCGAGGCGCCGCGGAAGATCGTCGACTACGACATCCAGGTCTCTCTCGATCCCGAGACGAAGCTCGTCACGGGAACGGAGACGCTGAAGTGGACGAACCCGTCGGACGGTCCCGTCGGCGAGCTGCGCTTCCACCTCTACTGGAACGCGTTCCGTAACGACCGCTCGACGTTCTTCAAGGAGTCCGGCGGCCAGCTGCGCGGCGACAAGGCCGACACGGGCAAGGGCTGGGGCTACACGGACGTGACCTCGATGAAGTGGGACGGCACCGAGCTGATCAAGGGCGCACGCTTCGAGAGCCCGGACGACGGCAACCCCGACGACCGGACGGTCCTCGTCGTCCCGCTCCCCCGCCCCGTCCCGCCCGGCGAGACCGCGACGCTCGCGATCGCGTGGAAGGCGAAGGTCCCGAAGGTCTACGCGCGCGCGGGATTCGTCCGCGACTTCTTCTTCTTCGGACAGTGGTTCCCGCAGATCGGCGTCTACGAGCCGAAGGGCCGCCGCCGCGCGACCGAATCCGCCTGGAACTGCCACCAATACCACGCGAACTCCGAGTTCTACGCCGACTGGGGCGACTGGAAGGTCGCGATCACGCTCCCCGAGAAGTTCGTCGTCGGCTCGGCCGGCGCGCTCGTCTCCGAGAAGAAGGACGGCGGGAAAAAGACGCTCGTCTACGAGCAGAAGGCCGTCCACAACTTCGCCTTCACGGCCGACCCGCGGTACGTCGTCGTCGAGGACGTCTTCGACCCGGCGAAGGACATCCCGAAGGAAGAGCTCGCGCGTGCCGCGAAGACCCTCGGGCGCTCCGAGTCCGACCTCCTCGCCGGCTTCCACAAGGTTGCGATCCGCCTCTACCGCCAGCCCGAGCATGGCGCGTTCGATCGGCGCCACATCGAAGCGCAGAAGTGGGCGCTTTCGTGGACGGGGCTCTGGGCGTTCCCCTATCCCTACGCGCAGATCTCGATCGTCGACACGCCCGAGGACGGCACCGGCGCGACCGGGATGGAGTACGAGACGATCTACACGACGCTCTCGTACACGTGGCTGGCGCGCTGGCCGTTCGACAAGATCTACCTCCCGGAAATGGTCACGATCCACGAGTTCACGCACGGCTACTGGATGGGCCTTCTCGCCTCGAACGAGTTCGAAGAGAGCTGGATGGACGAGGGGATCAACACCTTCACCGAGCTCGTGATGGTGGACCGCAAGTACGGCACGTACATGAGCGTCCCGCCCGGCATCGGGTTCAAGAACGAAGACATGAACCGCGCGCAGGCGGCCCTCACGCTGAACCACGACCCGATCCTCTCGAAGGCGTGGAAGTACGCGAGCGAGGGCTCCTACGGGCGGAACTCGTACGCGCAGACCGGCACGACGGTCCAGCAGATCCGGCTCCTCCTCGGCGAGGAAACGTTCTGGAAGGCGTTCCGCGGCTACGCGGAGCGCTGGCGCTTCGACCACCCGACGTCCGAGGATTTCTTCGACTTCATGCGTGCGAGCGGAAATCCGATCGTGACGGACGTGATCCAGAAGACGTGGTACGGACGCGGCTGGGTGGACTATTCGATCCTCGACGCCCGCACGGTTCCCGATGACGGATTCACGGGCTTCGACGACGCGGACAAGCCCGTCAACTTCGACCCGGACCCGAAGAAGAAACCGCAGAAGAAGCCGGACGACGAGAAACACAAGGGCCCGTGGCAGTCGCTCGTCACCGTGGTCCGCGACGGAGACCTCTTGATGCCCGCGACCGTCGTCCTCACCTTCAAAGACAAGACGACGCTCACGCGGACGTGGGACGGCGCAAGCGAGTGGATCAAGTACCGCGTCACGTCGTCCTCCCCGCTCGTGAAAGCCGAGGTCGACCCGGAACGGAAGGTCGTCCTCGACCGCAACCCGTGGAACAACGCCCGCTACACGAAACGGTACAAGGGGCCGTCCGCCGCCGGCAAGGCGAGGGTCTACGCCCTGCATCTCGTGGAGATCCTGATCTCCACGCTGTGGGGTGTCCTGTGAGCGTCTATTCGACCGGCCTCGGCGCCGCCCTCCGCAACCGCCGCCTCGCCGGCGTCCTCTGGCTCTCGCTTCTCGCGTCCGCGCTCGTCGCGTGGCTCCCGCTGAAGGGGCTCTTCGGCCCTCTGGACGAGGGCGCGTTCCGCGAGGCGCTCGTGAAGGGCTGGGACGGATGGGCGTTCCTGTCGTTCGTCGCATCGCGCGGTCCCGAGATCGGTATCGTGCTCGCAGCAGTGACGGGGGCGTTCGTCCTCTTCGCGCTCCTGCAGGTCTTCCTGACGGGCGGCCTCCTGCGCGCGCTCATCGCAAATCGTCCGCGCCCCGTTTTCCGCCTCGTCGTCGCCGAGTCCGCGGGCCTCTTCAAGGCGAACCTCTGGGCGACGGCGCGCTTCGCGCTGACCGCGGGCATCTGGATGGGCATCCTCGTCGCGGGCCCGGTGAGGCTCATCGGCAAGGTGTTCAAGGACGCACCCCCGAACACGTTCTGGCCGGACCTCGCGTTCTGGTGGGGGCTCCTCGCCGGGGCGGTCGTCCTCCTGAACGTCGGCCTCCGCTACGACCTCGCGCGCGTCGCGCTCGCCCGCGGCGAGGCCGTGAACGCGCGCGGCGCCTACCGCGTCGCGAAACGGCGGCTGCGCGGCCATCGGCCCTCCGCGATTCTCCTCGTCGTCCCCTGGATCGCGATCGGACTCGGCGTGCAGGTCCTCTTCACGTCGGTCGGGCTCCGCTGGAACCCGCAGACCGACGGGGCGACGACCGCGCTCTTCGTAGTCCGCCAGTTCGGGTTCTTCGTCCTCGCGATGGTGCGCGTCGGCTTCTGGGCCTCGCTCCTCGCGTGGGAGGACGAGCGACGGCCGTCGCCGTCGACGTACGGGGTGTAGGCCCTACGGCCGGGGGCGGGCGACGATGAGCATCTCGTCGTTCGTCCGCCAGAAAAACGCACTCATGGGCGTCGGCACCGAACCGACCCGGAACACCTCCGGCTGGGACGCGAGCCAGGCGTCCGGGGCGGACGGCCCCACGGGCTTCTCGAACTGGCCGAACACGATTGCCGCCCAACGGCTGGACTCTGCCGCGGCTTGGACGTCGCTCCAGGGCACCACGGTGGCGGCCGCCCCGAGCCGCACGAGCTCCGCGGGCAGGAACGCGAGCTCGCGGACGACGAGGACGCGTTCGTCCGGGCGAAGCGTCAGCGCGAGCCGATCGACGAGAACCGCACGGGTGTCGCGCGCCGAGCGCACCCGGATCACGAGGAGAAGGCCAGGCGCGAAGCTCGCCACGAGCGCGATTACGAATGCTGCGAGGACGGGGCGCGCGCGCCGCGCAGCAGCCTCGCACGAGACGGCTGCCCCCACGATCACGAGCGGGACCAGAGGGAGGACGTTCCGGAACGGCTGGAACGGGAAGGCGAGAACCGGGACGACGACCGCCGCCGCGAGCACGACCCACGGGATCACGACATTTCGAGTGTCGCGTCGGGCCAGCAGAAGTGCGAGCCCGGCTCCACCGACGAGCGGAAGCACGAGCCCCAGTTCATAGCGGGCGAACGTCTGCGTGAGGAGCGACGGCCCGGCTCCGTTGGTCGACATCATCGAGGGATTGGCGTAATGGGTCACCTGCTCCCGAAGCGACTCGAGGACGGCGCGGGGCTTCAGCAGGAGGGCCGGCATGCCGAGCAGCGCTGCCGCGCCGGCCGCCCCGATCGACGCGACGGCGAGGCGCACGCGGGCGAGCATCGGTGCGTCCAGGAGACCGACCGTCGTGAGGACCGCGAAGAGGACGGCTCCCGCCGGGTACTTCGCCGCGGCGGCGAAACCGGAGAGCAAGCCCGCCGCGAGAGCCCAGCGCACCGGGTGGGCGGGCGGCGGCCCTGCGTACCCGTCCGGGAGAAGGCGCAGGACCGCGACGAGCGCGGCCGTCACGAACAGCGTCGCCACCGTATCGACGATGACGACCGAGGACCTCTGAACGAGGGCCGGGCAGAGCGTGAGGAGGACGCCGGCGACGAGTGCCGCCCGATTCCCCGCCAGCCGGCGCGCCAGCGCCATCCCCAGAAGGAC
>JBBQDQ010000047.1:0-20884 GCA_038319835.1 Thermoanaerobaculia bacterium
CGCGGCGACGCCCGTCGCCCTCGACGGCGCGCCCGCGGACGAGGCGGCGCTCCTGACGCTCCTCGCGTCCCCGAACCTCTGCAGCAAGCGGTGGATCTGGGAGCAGTACGACGTGAGCGTTCGCACGAGCACGGTCGCGGGCCCCGGCGGCGACGCCGCGGTCCTACGCGTGCCGGGCACGGCGAAGGGCATTGCGGCGACGGCGGACGTCGCCCCGCGCTACGTCGCCGCGGACCCGGAGACCGGCGCCGCCCACGCCGTCGCCGAGGCCGCGCTCAACCTCGCGTGCGTCGGCGCGCGGCCGCTCGCGGTCACGGACTGCCTGAACTTCGGGAACCCGGAGCGGCCCGAGATCCTCGGCCAGTTCGTCGCGGCGATCCGCGGTCTCGCAAAGGCGTGCCGTGCGTTCGAGACGCCCGTCGTCTCGGGCAACGTGTCGCTCTACAACGAGACGGACGGCGTCTCGATCCTCCCGACGCCGACCGTGGGGATGGTGGGCCTCCTCGAAGACGTTTCCATCGCCGTGGGCTCGCGGTTCGCGAAGGTGGGCGACGTCGTCGCCCTCCTCGGGACGACGCGCGACGAGATGGGAGCGGGCGAATACCTCGCGACCGTCCTCGGCCGCGACGAGGGCCCGTGCCCGTCGCTCGATCTCGCGTCCGTCCGCGCCGTCGTGAACCTCCTCGTCGAGATCGTCGGCGACGGCATGATCTCCTCGGCGCACGACCTGTCGTCGGGCGGTCTTGCGGTCGCGCTCGCCGAGGCGTCGGCCGGCGGGCTCGGCGCGGCCGTGAATGTCGGCTCGCCCCTGTCGCCCACGCGCGCGCTGTTTGCGGAATCCGCGGGCCGCGCGCTCGTCTCGCTGCCGGCCGGGCGCGAGCGCAACCTCGTGGACGCGGCGCGCCGACACGGCGTCGCCGTCTCGCTCCTCGGCCGGGTCGTCCCGGACCGCCTGACCGTCACGGTCAACGCCGCGCCCGCGGTCGACCTGCCCGTCTCCCGCCTCACCGCCGCCTCGGAAGAGGCCTTCGTCCGACTCGTGGAGGTCCGCACGTGAAGAAGCTTCTCCCCGTCCTCGCCGCGGCGGTTCTCGCCGCCGCCGTCGCGCCGGCCGCCGACCTGAAGATCGGCGCGCCCGCGCCCGACTTCACCCTTCCCGCCACCTCGGACGGGAAGGCCGTCGCGCTCAAGGACCTTCTCGCGAAGAACAAGGCGGTCGCCGTGATCTTCGTCGCGACGAAGTGCCCGGTCTCGAACGCCTACAACGACCGCATGGCCGCGCTCGGCAAGGAGTACGCCGCGAAGGGCGTCGCCGTCGTCGGGATCAACTCGAACAAGGCCGAGCTCGCTCCCGAGGTCGCCGAGCACGCGAAGGCGAACGGCCTCGGCTTTCCCGTCCTCAAGGACGAGGGCAACAAGGTCGCGGACGGCTACGGCGCCCAGAAGACGCCCGAGGTCTATGTGATCTCGCCGAAGGGCGACCTCCTGTACCACGGCCGCATCGACGAGTCGCAGGACGATCCGAAGAACGTGAAGTCGCCCGACCTGCGCAACGCCCTCGAGGCGATCCTCGCGGGCAGGCCGGTGCCGGCTCCCGAGACGAAGGCCTTCGGGTGCACGATCAGGCGCGTTTGAGCTGCCGCGCGGGTCTTCTCGTCGCGTTCGCGGCGCTCGTCGGGGCGTCCGTCCCGGCTGCGGCCGAGCCCGTGAAGCTCGTCAAGCCCGAGCAGTACCGGACGCGCATCGTCGCGCCCAAGAAGGGGCGCGTCCTTCTCGTGAACTTCTGGGCCACCTGGTGCGATCCGTGTCGCGAGGAGATGCCCGCGCTCGTCGCGGCCGCCAAGACGTTCCCGGCGACGGACGTCGCCGTCGTCCTCATCTCCACCGACTCCCTCAAGGCGACGCCGGCGGTCGAGAAGTACCTCGCGAAGGAAAAGGTCCCGTTCGTCTGCTGGCAGGCCAAGAGCCACGACCCGCAGGTGTTCATCGACGCCGTGGACAAGGGCTGGAGCGGTGCGGTCCCGTATACGCTGGTCTACGACCGCAACGGTACGCTCGTCGCGAAGCTCGCCGGGCCCCAGACGCAGCAGGCGTTCGACGACGCGGTGAAAAAGGCCCTCGCGGGCGCGTCTTGACCCGCGCGCGCGCCGGCCGGCGCCCGCGCTGGGACGCGCTCTTCCTCGACCGGGACGGGACCCTCATCGTCGAGCGCGGCTTCCTGAAGGACCCGAAAGGCGTGCGCCTCTCGCGCGGCGCGGCCGGGCGCCTGAAGACGTTCACGGACGAGGGAACGCGTCTCTTCGTCGTCACGAACCAGTCGGGCCTCGCCCGCGGCGTCCTGACGCGCGAGGAGGTCGACGCCGTGAACGCGGAGGTCGTCCGGAGGCTCAAAGCCCGCGGCGTCCCCGTGGCGGACGTCCTCGTGTGCCCGCACTATCCGGACGGCGCCGTGCCGGAGCTCTCGATCCGGTGCCGTTGCCGCAAGCCGGGGACGCTCCTGCATGCGCGTGCGCTCGCCGCGCATCGCCTCTCCGCGCGCCGCTCGGCCGTCCTGGGCGACAAGTGGGACGACGTCGGCGCGGGCGTCGCGCTCGGCGCCGCGCAGGCCCACGTCCTCACGGGGCACGGGCGCGAGCACCGCGCAACGGTCCGCGAGCGTGCGCCGGATGCGATACTGGCTCCCTCGCTCGCCGATGCGCTCGACCAGCTTCGCCGGAGGAAACCCCGTTGACCCCGCGTGAGATCGCCGTCCTCGCCGCCGCGTCCCCCAGCGTGACCGTCGCCGTCGCGGGCGACCTCATGCTCGACGAGACGTGGATCGGCGGCGTCGAGCGCGTCGCGCCCGAGGCGCCCGTTCCGCTCCTCTCGCTGTCCTCCATGAGCCGGCGGGCGGGCGGAGCCGGGAACGTCGTCGAGAACCTCGCGGCCCTCGGCGCGCGCGCCGTCACGCTCGGCGCCGTGGGCCCGGGCGAGGAGGGCGCGTGGCTCGCGCGCCGTCTGACGTCGCTCGCGGGCGCGTCCGGCGCCGTCGTCGTGGACGAGCGGCGCACGACGCCGGTCAAACGGCGCATGGTGTCCGACGGCCGGCAGATGCTCCGCGTCGACGAGGAGCTTCCCGCGGGTCTCTCACCCGGCGCCGAAGCCGCGCTCGTCGCGGCGGCCCGGACCGCGGTCGCCTCCGCGGACGTCCTCCTCGTCTCGGACTACGCGAAAGGGACGCTCACGCCCGCGGTCCTGTCGGCTCTCTTCGATGCAGCCCGCGCGAAGGGGATCCCGGCTCTCGTCGACCCCAAGGGGCGCGACTACTCCCGCTACCGCGGCGCCACGGTCGTGACGCCGAACCGCAAGGAGCTCGAGACCGTCACGGGCGAGACGGCCCGCGACCTGCCGGCCGTCGCGCGCCTCGGGGAGAAGCTCCGGGACGACCTCGGCCTCGAGGCCCTCCTCGTGAAGCTCTCCGAGGAAGGCATGCTCCTCCTCGCCCGCGGGCAGGAGCCGCGGCGGATCGCGGCGCGGGCGCACGAGGTGTTTGACGTGACGGGCGCGGGGGACACGGTCCTCGCGACGCTCGGCCTCGCGCTCGGCTGCGGCCTCGACCTCGCCTCGGCCGCGGACGTCGCGAACCGGGCCGCCGGCTGCGCCGTCGCGCGCGTCGGGACGACGCCCATCCACTGGGCCGATCTCCTCGAGGGCCTCGTCGCCTCGCCGCACGAGAAAGTGCTCGGCCGCGCGCACGTCGCGTCCGTCTCGACCGTGCTCCGGCGCGCGCACAAGCGCGTCGTCTTCACGAACGGGTGCTTCGACCTCCTCCACCCGGGACACGTCAAGCTCCTCGCCGAGGCGCGGGCGCACGGCGACGTCCTCGTCGTCGGCATCAACAGCGACGCGTCCGTGAAACGCCTCAAGGGCGAGGGCCGGCCGATCCTCTCGGAGTCCGACCGCGCGCAGGTGCTCGGCGGGCTCGACGCCGTCGACTTCGTCGTCGTCTTCGACGAGGACACGCCGCAGCTCCTCATCGAGGAGATCCGCCCGCAGGTTCTCGTGAAGGGCGGCGACTACGTGGAAGGGACGGTCGTCGGCGCGCCGTTCGTGAGGTCGATCGGCGGGAGCGTCGTCCTCGTGCCGCTCGTGGAAGGGCGCTCGACCTCCTCGATGGTCGCCCGGATGAAGGGAGACGCCTGATGCACGCCTACTTCGCGGACCTCGCCGCGCTCGCGGCCGGCGCGGAGGCCTCGATGGGGGCGGGCGTCGCGAAGGCCTCACGCCTCGTCGCGGATGCGGCGCTCTCGGGCCGCACGACGTTCGCGTTCGGGAACGGCGGGAGCGCGACACAGGCGCAGCACTTCGCGGCCGAGCTCGTCGTGCGCTACAAGGACGACCGGCCCGCACTCCCCGCGATCGCGCTCGTGTCGGACATCGCCATCCTGACCGCCTGCACGAATGACTACGACTACTCCGTCGTCTTCTCCCGTCAGATCGAGGCGCTCGCGAAGGCGGGCGACGTCGCCGTGGGTCTCACGACCTCCGGGAAGAGCCCGAACGTCCTGAAGGCGCTCGCCGCGGCGAAGGCGCGTGGTCTTTCGACCCTCTTTTTGACGGGCGAGAAGGGCCGTGCGGAGGCCGCGAACTGGGAGGTCGGGATCGTCGTTCCCTCCACCGAGACGGCCCACATCCAGGAGCTGCACCTCGCCGCGCTCCACCTGATGTGCCGCTTCGTGGACGAGGAGCGGGCCCGCCGCGCCTGACGTGGGCGGACGCGCGGGAGCCGTCCTGAAGGCGGCCGCGATCGCTCTCGTGGCGCTCTTCGCGGTCGATCGGTTCCTCCCCGGGATCCCGCTCGCGCTGCTGTCGTCGGAGGGAACGCCGAGACCCAACGCTCTGAAGGAGCCCGTCCAGGAGGACCCGGCTCGCGAGCCCTTCGTCGAGACCCGCGGCCGGCGGTCGTTCCGGATCACGCCGCGCGCGTCGTACGACGTCGCCGCTCGCGTCGCAGCGACGGAGCGCTACCGTGCGGGCGCGTCGGGCACGCTCATTCCGTGGGACTTCGTCCTGACGTGGGGAGTTGCGACGCGGGAGCCCGCGTGGTCGAACGTGTCGTACCTCCAGACGGGGCGCTTCTACAACTGGTCGACGCACGACATGTCGCTCGATCCGTCCACCGTCTCGTCGCACACCGCGAACACGCACCTGATCCCGGCGGACTCTCGCATCGCGTCCGCCCTCGCGCACGTGCGGCGCGGGGACGTCGTGCGGCTCGAGGGCGACCTCGTGGACGTGAGCGGTCCGGACGGGTTCGTCTGGAAGACGAGCCTCTCGCGCACGGACACGGGTCCGGGCGCCTGCGAGACGCTCTACGTCCGTGCGGTCACGGTCGGCACGCGCCGGTTCCGCTAGGCGAGAACCGAGTCCGCCGCCGCGAGGAAGTCGGCGGGCGTCACGGCCGCCATGCAGGCGTGGTCGATCGGGCAGATCGAGAAGCCGCACGGCGCGCAGGGGGTCCGCCGCCTTGCGAGGGCGAGGCGAACCGGCCTGCCGTCGGGCCGCGGCCCGTCCCACGGCCGCGTCGCGTCCGGGTCCGTCGGCCCGAAGACGACGACGGACGGGGTGCCCGCCGCGGACGCGAGGTGCGCGAGGCCCGAGTCGTTTCCGACGAAGAGCCGGGCGGACGCAAGAACACCGAGGGCCTCGGGCAGCGTCGTTTTCCCGCTGAGGTCGACGACGCGAGCCTTCTTCGTGAGGGACGCCGCCTCGGCGTTGACGCCCTTCTCGCCCGCGCTCCCGAGGAGGACGACCGCGAATCCGTGTCGTGCCGCGAGGCCTTCGAAGACTTCGGCGAACCGCGCGAGGTCCCACCGCTTGGCGGCGTGCGCGAACGAGGCGACGTGCGCCGCGACGAACGGCCCGGACAAGCCCGCTTCGGCGAGCCTCGCCCGCGCCGCCGCCCGGACGGGCTCGTCGGCGCTCCACGAGACGTCCGGCTCCGCGGGAATTGCCGCACCCGCCGCCGCCGCGAGGCGCAGGTGCTTCCAGACCTGGTGCTCTCCCGCAGCGAGGTCGAGGCGGAGCGCCTTCGTGAGGAGCGCGCCGCGCCCGTCGCCGCGGTAGCCGATGCGCTCGGGAACCCCCGCCCGCGCGAGGGCGAGGGCCGTCGAGAAGCTCGTCGGGAGGATCACGGCGCGGTCGAAACCCGCCTCGCGTAGCTCGTCCGCGAGGCGCGTGCGCCCGGACCCGCCCGCGTGACGTCCGGAGGGGTCGTCGACGAGGACGTCGTCGACCTCGTCCGCGAGCCGGTAGAGCTCCGCGACCCACGGCCGCGCGAGAACGGCGAGACGTCCAGCCGGATCGGCCGCCTTGAGCGCGCGGAGCGCGGGGCGCGACATGACGACGTCGCCGACCCAGTTCGTCGCGCGCACGAGGGTCTTCACGCGGGCTCCCCGCCGGTCCGGAGGAGCTCGCTCTCGACTTGCGCGACCGTGCGGTCGATGGTCCGCTCGAGCGCCGCCGCACGCCCGGCTTCGACGAGGCGGGTCCGGCGCTCCGGCTCGAGGAGGACGCCGCGCACGGCGTCCGTCCACGCGGCGGGATCGAGGGATTCGACGAGGACGCCCGCGGCCCCGTCCGCGACCATCTCGCGCGCGCCGCCAACGTCGTGTCCGACGACGGCGCACCCGGCCGCCATCGCCTCGACGAGGACGAGCGGACCGCCTTCGCTCGCCGAAGGGAGGAGCATGAGGTGGGATTCCGCGAAACGGCGCCCGGCGTCCTCGACCTGGCCCGCGAACGAGCAGAGCCCCGCCACGCCGCGCGCCGCAGCCTGCGCTTCGACGCGCGGGCGCGCCGGGCCGTCCCCGAGGACGAGGGCCGTGACGTCGAGCCCCTCCGCGACGAGACGCGCGAGGCATTCGATGACGACGTCCTGCCCTTTCATCCCGTCGAACGCGCCGGCGTGCACGAGGCGGAAGGGGGGCGGCGGGGGCGCGACGCTGTTGCGAAAGGCGTCGATTGCAAGCCCGTCCGGGACGACGGCGATCTTCTCCGCCGGGATCCCGGCGGCCTCGAGAGACGAGGCGACGGCCCGCGAAACGGCGAGGTAGCGGTCGGCCGCGCGGTACTTGAGCCGCGAGAGGGGGCTCCGTCCGGGCGTGAAGACGACGCGGCGGTGGACGACGAGCGGCACGCCCGCGGACGCACGTCCGAAGACCGCGGCGCCGTGGCCGCGCGCGTCGCCGGCGTACACGATTCCGGGGCGGAAGGACCGGGCCTCGCGCGCGACGGCGACGAGGAGCGCGGGGGAGGCCTCGGAGCCGGCGGGAACCTCGGAGGTGTCGAGGCCGGACGCGCGGGCGGCTGCCGCGAGAGGCGAGAGGCGGCGCGCGAGAAGCCGGATCGTGTGGCCGCGCGCGGCGAGGCCGGCGAGGAGGAGCGCGGACTGGCGCTGCCCCCCGCGCATCCCGGGGCCGAGATCCAGCGCGAGCAGCCTCACGGCCGAGGAGGATAGCGCCCTGCTAATGTCCGCGCCGTGCGCGCGCCGCTTTCGGTGGTGATCCTGACCAAGAACGAGGAGGACCGCCTGCCGGCGGCGCTCGTGTCGGTGGCGTTCGCGGACGAGATCGTGGTCGCCGACACGGGCTCGACGGACGCGACGGCGGAGCGTGCCCGGCTCGCGGGAGCCCGCTTCGTCCCGATCGGCTGGGAGGGCTTCGTGGGCTCGCGCAATCGGGCTCTCGAGCTCGCGCGCCACGACTGGGTCCTCGTCCTGGACGCGGACGAGCGCGTTCCGGAGGCGTTGCGGCTGGAGATCCTGGCCGCCCTCGAGGCCGACGATCCGGCCGTCGCCGGCTTCCGCATGCCCCGCCTCTCGTACTTCCTCGGAAGCCCGATCCGCCACGGCAGCTGGTACCCGGACTACAAGCTGCGCCTGGGCCGACGCTCGTGCGGCCTGCGCGCCGAGGGAGGGCGCGTCCACGAGGCCCTGGCGGTAGACGGGGCCGTCGGGCGTCTCGCGTCGCCGCTCGTTCACCATCCGTATCGCGACCTCTCGGACGCCCTTCGCAAGGCGTCCCGTTACGCGCAGCTCGGGGCCGAAGACCGTTACGACCGGGGCGCGCGGGGGAGCGCCGCCGGGCTCTTCGTGCGGCCCGCCTTCGAGTTCTTCCGGTTCCTGGTCGTCAAGCGCGGCTTTCTCGACGGCGCCGTGGGCTGGTCGGTTGCGTTCCTGCACGCGTCGTCGTACTTTCTGCGCGCCGCATTCCTGCTCGAAATCCAGCGAAAGCCCGGAACGGACCGGAAACAGACCCCTTGAAGGAGAAGAACATGAACGTCAACTTCCGTCGTGCGATGGGTGGAACGCTTGCGCTCGCCCTCGTGTCCGTGATCGCCCTCTCCGGTTGTGGAAAGAGCGAAACGCCGTCCATGGAGAAGGCCGGCGCGGCCGCCGACAAGGCGATCGAGAAGGCCAAGGACGCCACCGCCGAGGCCGCCAAGTCGGTCGGCGCCGCAGCCGAGAAGGCCGCCGACGCGACGAAGGACGCCGCCGCCAAGGCCGCCGACGCGACCAAGGAGGCCGCCGAAAAGGCCGCCGCCGCTACGAAGGAAGGCGCCGAGAAGGCCGCCGCCGCCACGAAGGACGCCGCCGCCTCCGCCGCCAGGGCCACGAGCACGGCCGTCGCCCCGAAGAAGTAGGACCTTTCACGTCCGACGCGGCTTCCGGTCTGCGGGGGCCGCGTTTTTCATTTGAAGAGCACCACCGGCTCCCGCTCCCTCGCCCGGATCGCACAGGAGATCGCCTCGTGCCGCGCCTGCCCGCGCCTCGTCGCCTGGCGCGAGGCCGCAGCCGCGAGCCCGCCGCGCCGCTTCCGCGGCCAGCGCTACTGGGCCCGTCCCGTGCCCGGATTCGGCGACGCGGCGGCGTCTCTCCTCGTCGTCGGTCTTGCGCCCGCGGCGCACGGCGGCAACCGCACGGGCCGCGTTTTCACCGGCGACGCTTCCGGCGATTTCCTGTTTGCCGCGCTCCATCGCGCCGGCTTCGCGAACCAGGCCCGTTCCGACTCACGCGACGACGGGCTCACCCTCACCGGGGCATACGTTGCGGCTGCCGCGCGCTGCGCGCCGCCAGACAACAAGCCGACTCCCGCCGAGTTCGCGCGGTGCCTTCCCTTCCTTGCCCGCGAGATCGCGGCCCTGCCGAACCTCAGGGTCGTCCTTGCGCTCGGGGCGCACGGCTGGAGGGCCGCGATCGAGGCGCTTGTCGCGAACGGGTCCGCGAGGCCGAAACCTCTGCCGAAGTTCGCGCACGGAGCGGAGGTGGAAATCGGCGGAATCCGCCTGATCGCCTCGTACCACGTCAGCCAGCAGAACACGTTCACGAGGCGCCTGACGACCGGGATGCTCGATGTAGTTCTGGGGAAGACCCGGGGGATTTCCTAGAAGGTAAGAGGCCGGTGCAACACGTCCTTTCCCAGTGCGTATCAATGACCATGAAACAGAACCTGCGTGCCCTTGCACTCGTGGCTGCCGCCGCATTCGTCACTCTGTCCGGTGGTTCGGCCACCGCCCAGCCGCACGACCTCCCGGCCAGCGGAGACAACCAGCGGGCCTCCGTCACCCAGCAGGTCGGGCCGGTCGAGGTCACGATCTCGTACGGGAGCCCGCGGGTCGTCCTCAAGGGGAACGACCGGCGCGGAAAGATCTGGGGCACGCTCGTGCCCTACGGGATGACGGAGCTCGACTTTAACGACTGCAAGTCCTGCCCGTGGCGCGCCGGCGCCAACGAGGGCACGGTCTTCACGACGACGGGGGAGATCAAGGTCCAGGGCAGGTCGTTGCCGGCCGGCTCGTACGGTCTCTTTGCGATCACGGGCCCCGAGGAGTGGACGTTCGTCTTCTCGAAGAGCACGACCTCGTGGGGAGCGTACTGGTACGACCCGAAGGAAGACGTCCTCCGGGTGACGGCGAAGCCCGCGAAGAGCGAATACCACGAGTGGCTCACGTACGAATTCACGGAGCGCGGGCCCGAAAAGGCCGCGGTGGCCCTGAAGTGGGAGGACCTGCAGGTGCCGCTCGCGCTCGCGGTGGACGACGCTCCGGCGCGCTGGGTCGCGAAGATGAGGGACGAGCTGCGCGGCTACACGGGCTTCAGCTGGGAGAACTGGCAGCGCGCGGCGGACTACTGTCTCAGGAACAAGATCGCCCTTCCCGAGGCGCTGGACTGGGCGAAACGCGGCGCCGGCCCGAACTTCGGCGGCGAGGGCCAGGTTCTCGCGCAGACCACTCTCGCGCGCGCCCAGGCCGCGAACGGGCTCGAGGCCGAAGCCGCGAAGTCGTGGGAGAAGGCGATCAACCTGCCGGGTGCGTCGAAGTTCGAGATCCACCAGGTCGGTCGCGCGCTCCTCGCCGAAGGCAAGACGAAGCAGGCGCTCTCGATTTTCCAGACGAACGCGAAGCGTTTCCCGGACCAGTGGCCCGTGCACGTCGGGCTCATGCGCGGCTACGCGGCCGCCGGCGACGCGAAAAAGGCGCTCGAGGAAGGTCGCCTCGCGCTCAAGCAGGCGCCGGACGAGCCCAACAAGAAGGGCATCTCGGATGCGATCGCGAAGCTCGAGAAGGGCGACACGAAGATCAACTAGAAGAGGCCGACGGGCTCCCGGGCGGTGAAGCCCGGGAAAACCGCCGCGAGGTCCCGGACGCCGAGGTGGCTTGCGAGCACCTCGCCCAGGACCTCGCGGTGGTCGATCGTCGCCGCGAGGTCCCGCCCCTCGAAGAGGTCCTGCTCCTTCAGGCCCTTCCAGCGCGCGACGACGCGGCGGCCCCTCACGCCGCCGCCGAGGACGAGCATGACCGAGCCGTGTCCGTGGTCCGTGCCGCGGGTGCCGTTCTCCCTCACGGTGCGGCCGAACTCGGTCATCGTGACGACGCAGACGTCGGCCATCCGTTCGCAAAGGTCCGTCGAGAAGGCAGAGAGCGCGTCGCCGAGCTCCCGCAGCCGGTTCGAGAGCTGGCCCTGCGCTCCGCCCTGGCCGGCATGCGTATCCCATCCGCCGCAGTCCGTCGCGGCGATCTCGAGGCCGACATCCGCCTTGATGAGCTGCGCAATCTGCTTGAGCCGCTGTCCGATCGGCGCGGCCGGGTACCCGGCGCCCTGGCGAGGCGTGAACCGCGCCGGGTTCGCCTCGCGCAGGATGCGGACGGCGTCGAACGCCTCCCGGCCCGTCGTGCGCAGACCCCGGTCTGGCGCGGCGGCGTACTCCTGAGACAGGCGCACCGCGAGCGCCTCGCCGGCCCTGCCGCCGCGGACGCCGAACTCCGAGATCGCGTTCATCGAGAGGGCGGCGGCGCGGCCGGAGAGAGAGCGCGGGAGGTTCGGCTGGAGCGCGACGGCCCGGAGCGGCGTGGCGCCGGGCTCGGGACTGGCCTGGAGCGCCCGGTTCAACCAGCCGTCGGCGGTCGACTTCACGCCGGGAGTCCCCGCGTCGAGGAAGTCCTGGGCGTCGAAGTGCGAGCGCGTGGGGTCGGGCGAGCCGACCGCGTGGACGACGGCGAGGGAGCCGCCGGTCCACAGGGGCCGGAGCGCGCCGAGAGCCGGGTGGAGGGCGAAGTGGCCGTCGAGATCGAACGCGGCACCCTCCGCCGCACCCGGCGGCGGGATCGCGATCCCGGGACGCGCGGCCGCGTACGCGGGTTCGACGACGGGCGGCACCATCGACAGCCCGTCCACCGCGCCCCTCTGGAAGATCGTGACGAGGACCTTGCGGCGGACGGGATCGGTCGCCGCAAGCGCGCGCGTCAGGAAACCCGGCGCGAAGCCGAGCCCGGCGAGCGCGAGGCCGGAGGACTTGAGGAAGAAGCGGCGGTCGCGGTGCGAATCCATGTCGTTCACTTCTTCTGGAAGTCCGGGCCGCCGAGCGCGAGCGCCGCGACGCGGACGGGATCGGGAGCGCCGGACGCGATCCGGGCCGGGTCGGCCGTGACGCCGGGGATCTTTCCGGCCGCGAGCGCGGCGCCGAACCCGAGGCGGTTCATCAGCGTGCCGGCGCCGACCCACGCGTCGGCGATGTCCGCCCAGCCCGTGGGGGGCGGGCACTTGTAGAGCGGCTGGCCCATCAACGCGACCTGCCGGGCGAGCGGCCCGGCCTGCGCCGGATCGACGCTGCCGCCGAGGGCGCGCACGGAGGACGCTGCGAGCTCGAGGGGCGTCTTCGTCTTGGCCCGGTACGCCTCGTCCGACCAGAACTCCGGCGACGAGAAGATCGCCGCGTAGACGGAGCGGAGGTCTCCGTCCGTGCGCGCGAAGACGGCCGCGACGCGCGCGACGAGCGCGGGGGGCGGGTCATCGGCGACGAACCGGCGGCAGAGCTTCGTTGCGACGAAGCGGGCGGTCGACGGGTGCCGCGCGAGCAGGTCGAGGACGAGCTCGCCGTCGTTCCGGCCGCCGCCTGCGGGGATCGCGGTCCCGAGGACGCGCTTCTCTCCCGCGTCGTGGGCGCGGGGCCGGAAGACGAACGTGCCGGGCTCGAGATTGGCGAGCGGACCCTTCGCGGCGGGCGCCCCGCCGCGCGGCGGGACGAGGGACCAGCCCGTGAAGCTACGGGCGACCTCGCGGACGTCCTCCTGCGTGTAGCCGCCGTCGACGCCCAGCGTGTGGAGCTCCATCAGCTCGCGGGCATAGTTCTCGTTGATGCCCCGGAGCCCTTCGCGGGTCGACATCCAGTTGTCGAGGTAGAACAGCATCGCGGGGTGCGAGGCCGTCGCGCCGAGGAGGTCCCGGAAGCGTCCGAAGACGTGAGGCCGGATCGCGTCGCGCTCGTAGGCGCCGACCATCCAGCGGTCCTCACCCTTGCCGTCGAAGACGTTGAAGTGGTTGAACCAGAAGTCGACGAGGACCTCCTGGAGCTGGCGGCGGCTCTCGACGGCGCGCACGAGCTTGGCGGCCGCCAGCTCGTGCGCGATGACGGCCGGGCGTTTCTCCGGCGGCATCAGGTCTTTCACTTTCTCGCGCGCCTCGGGGCCGTCTTTCTCGATTTCGTTCGCCTTCGCGACGTCCTGCGGGCGCGGGAATTCGCGGAAGAGCGCCGGGACCGTCATCCCGAGGGTCGGAAGGCCGTGCAGCTTCGCGTCCACCGCTCCGTCCTCGATCCCGCCTGGCGACAGCTGTCGCCGGATCCAGGCCGCGACGCCGGAGCGCGCGACGGCCTCCGCTTCGCCGGGGAGCGGCCCGTAGCCGAGGCGGTCGAGAGCGTGACGAGCCTGCTTGTCCGGGGTCCAACGGTTCTGCGGAATCCGGACGGCGGGCGCCTCCGGACCGGAGGCGGACGGACGCCCTCCGGCTCCCGAGCAGCCCGCGAACGCGAGCGCCGCGGCGGCGACGAATGCGCGGGCGAGAGACGGCTTCTTCATGCCGCTTGGACGGTCTTGGGGCGTGCGGCGTTTACAGACTAGACTCTGCGCGTGGCGGGGGTTCTCCGGGACGAGGCTGAGGACAAGTTCCGCGACGAGTGCGGGGTCTTCGGCATCTTCGGCCACCCGGATGCCGCGAACCTGACGTACCTCGGCCTGTATGCGATGCAGCACCGCGGGCAGGAGTCCGCGGGCATCGTGACCTGGACGGGCCAGCGGATGGCCGTCGAGAAACAGATGGGCTACGTCGCGGACATCTTCGACGAAGCCCGCCTCGCGCGCCTGCCGGGGCACTCGGCGATCGGCCACGTCCGCTATTCGACGACCGGAGAGTCGCGCCTCGAGAATGCGCAGCCCATCGTCTACAACACGAACAAGGGCCCTCTCGCGATCGGCCACAACGGAAACCTCGTCAATGCCGACGAGATCCGGCGGGAGCTCGAGCAGGAAGGCTCGATCTTCACGACGTCGTCGGACACCGAGGTCTTCCTCCACCTCATGGCGCGCTCCCGGCGCGACGACGTCGTCGGGGCCCTGCGCGAGGCCCTGGCGCGCGTGCGTGGCGCCTATTCGATCGTCCTTCTCGCGAGAGACCGCGTCCTTGCGGCGCGCGACCCGCAAGGGATCCGCCCCCTCACGATGGGGCGCCTCAAGGTGCCGGGCCAGCCGGCCGCGACCGTCATCGCGTCGGAGACCTGCGCCTTCGACCTCATCGACGCCGAGCCGCTGCGCGACGTCGAGCCGGGAGAGATCGTCTTGTTCGACGCGGGCGGCACCGCGTCGGCTTCGTTCGCGATGGGCCAGCGAACGGCCTATTGCGTCTTCGAGCACGTCTACTTCGCGCGGCCCGACTCGTCCATCTTCGGCAAGTCCGTGGCCGAGTCGCGGCGCGTCTTCGGCCAGCGCCTCGCCCGCGAGCACCCGGTCCCGGCGGACGTGGTCGTGCCGGTTCCGGACTCCGGCATGTTCGCGGCCCTCGGATTTGCCGAGGAGAGCGGGATCCGGTACGGGATGGGCCTCGTCCGCAACCACTACGTCGGGCGGACGTTCATCGAGCCCAAGCAGTCGATCCGGAACTTCGGGGTCAAGGTGAAGCTCAACGCCGTGCGCTCGGTCGTCGGCGGCAAGCGCATCGTCCTCGTGGACGACTCGATCGTGCGCGGGACGACGTCCCGCAAGCTCGTCCGCATGCTGAAGGCGGCCGGCGCGAGCCAGGTCCACCTCCGCATCTCCTCGCCGCCGACCCAGAACCCCTGCCACTACGGGATCGACACCCCCCGTCGCAAAGAGCTCATCGCCTCGTCGAAATCCGTCGAGGAGATCCGCGCGTTCATCGAGGCCGACTCCCTCGGCTACCTGAGCCTCGAGGGCATGCTCGAAGCGTTCGGACACCGGGACAACGAGACGTGTTCGGCCTGCTTCTCGGGCCGCTATCCGGTGCCGCTCCGCGCGCCCGATCCGCAGGCGACGCTGTTCCCGGCGGACGAGGCCTCTGAAGGCGCGGGTGACGAGGCTCCGGTCCCCGCGCCCGCTCCGCGGCCCTGAGCCGGTGGACGGCGACACTCTCGACTTCACCGGCGACGGCGACGGGACGCGACTGCGCCTGCGCGTCTCGGCCGGCGCCTCGCGCACGCGTGTCCTCGGCCCGCACGGCGGTGCCCTCAAGCTCTCCGTGAAGGCGCCGCCCGAAAGGGGCAAGGCGAACCGCGAGGTGCTCGCTCTCGTCGCGGAGGCGTTCGGCCTCGCGCCGTCGGACGTCACGCTCGTCTCGGGGGAGACGTCGCCCGACAAGGTCGTGCGGCTGCCGCTCGCCTCCGAGGAGGCGGCGCGGCGACTGCGAATCTGCCGTGCTCGACGACCTCTTCGAAGCGGGATACCCTGATTGGGCGGGATCATTCATGCGATTTAGCCGGCGCGCCATCATTGGGGCTCTGCTTGCGTTGTTCCTTGGCGCGAGCTCCGCGCTCGCCCAGAAGTCCCTCCACTGGCGAGCCCTGGATGTGAAGGCGCGGCTGAATGCCGACGGCAGTCTCCATGTCGTCGAGCGCCACGCCATGGTCTTCACGGGCGATTGGAACGGCGGCGAGCGGTCCTTCCGCCTCTTTCCCGGGCAGAGACTCTCCTTCGAAAGTATGCGGCGCCTCGACCCGGCGACCGGCGCCGTGCGCGATCTCAAATCGGGCAGCGTCGATGAGGTGGACCGCTACGCCTTCACGGATGCGACCACGCTTCGCTGGCGCAGTCGCCTTCCCTCGGACCCTCCCTTCGAGAACACCGAGATCGGCTACGAGATCTCCTACACGCTCTCGGGCGTGCTCTTGAAGCAGGGAGAGACCTACGTTCTCGATCACAACTTCGGGCTGCCCAGCGCGGAGCAGACAATCGAGGCGCTCTCCGTCGACCTGGAGCTCGATCCTGCCTGGAGGGCTCCCGCGGGCTTTGCCAGCCATCGGAGTGCCGGCCGGCTGCCTCCGGGTGGCGGCTTCGTCGTGCATGCGGAGCTCACGCGTCCGGACGGCGGCTCGCCTTCCGGCGTGCGGACGGGGACTTCCCGGTCGACACGGCTTGTGCTCTTCGGCGCTCTTCTGGCGGCTGTTCTCTTGCTGGCCTTCCGCTTCTATGCGCGTGAGTCTTCGCTCGGCCGTTTCGGCTCGAGCGTGCCGCTGAAATCGATCGACGAGGCGTGGCTCCAGAAGAAGCTCTTTTCGCTCGCGCCCGAAGAAGCCGGCGCGCTCTGGGACGACAAGGTAGGGGCTCCCGAAGTGGCGGCGGTGCTGGCGAAATTGACGGCCGAGAAGAAGCTCGAGACGACCGCCTCCGCAAAAGAGCTGACGATGAGCCTGAAGGCGCCGCTCACCTCCTTCACGGGCTACGAGAAGGAGCTGCTCGAAGCGCTCTTCTTCGACAATCGCACGAAGACGTCGACCGCCGAGATCAAGGCGCACTACGAGAGAAAGGGCTTTGACCCCGCCGCGACGATCCGGCCGGGCCTGCTCCGCAAGCTCTCGGCCCATCCGGATTTCCAGGACCGCTCGGGCCGCCCGGTCCGCTGGCCGACGTTTCTGCTCTTTGCCTGCGGCGTCGCCCTGCTCGTGCTCGAAGCCGCGCGCGGGCAGGCCGACCCGGGCAGCGTGCTGGGCCTCGCGATCTCGAGCGGTTTCTGGTGGGCCCTGGGTCTCGTCGGTGCGTGGTTCTACCAGCGGCGCATGGACCGGCTTGCGCCCTGGGCACTCTCGTTTGGCTTCGTGCCGCTGCTCTTCCTGCGGGGAGCCTGGCAATCCGTGAACTTCGGCGGGCTGTCGCCGCTGCCGATCCTCGTCGGGCTGCTGCTGCTGCGGCTTGCCATTCTCAGCAACCTTTTCAACGTCGCGAAGACTCGTGAGGGCCCGAAAAAGATCGCGCGGCGAAAAGAGCTCGTCGCGGCACGCCGTTTCTTCGAGCGGGAGCTGGCACAACCCAGGCCGCAGCTGAAGGACTCCTGGTTTCCCTGGGTCGTGGCTTTCGGTCTGGGTCCAGCCGTAGACCGCTGGTTCCGTTCCTTTGGCGGGGCGGCGAGCGCGGCGGCTGTGGCAAGCGGCGGGTCCGGCTCGTCCTCTTCGGGAAGCGGATCGTTTTCCGGCGACGCGGGCGGGTTTACCGGCGGAGGCGGATCCTTCGGGGGCGGAGGTTCTTCGGGCGCCTGGGCCGTTGCGGCCGGCACGCTCGCGGCGGGCGTCTCAATGCCTGGCTCCGGCGGCGGAGGCGGCGGAGGCGGCGGAGGCGGCAGCTCGGGCGGCGGAGGAGGCGGCGGTTGGTGAAAGAAGAAGAAGTCGAGGTCTCAGTGGCCTTGGCGCTCTCCCGTCTGTGGGCCGAGTTCACGGATCCGGGCCCTGCCGGCGACAGCCTGAACATGCTGAAGAAATACGCGGACTGCGTCGCACCGGGCTGCGCAGGCCTGCTCTTCTTGGGCGTGGGCGTACTTGTCATCGCGGTCTTCTCGCACCAGATCGACGCGAGCGACAAGAAGACGTACTTGCCCCTCGTTTTTGGAGCGGTGTTCGCGCTCGGCGGTCTTCTGGCCGCTAATCTCGGGCTCTCTTCTCTCTTGCGCAAGGCAGGCGGCCGCCCCACGCGAAATTCGTGACCGGCCGGACGGTGAGCGTCGTAAGCGCGGCGAGTGGGCGTCGCGCCGGAAGGATTCGCGGACGAGCTCTCGAACTGGACCGCTCGTTCCATTTTTACTACGATCCGCGCCGTGACCGAGCCCCGCCCGCTCCGGTACGCGGACGCCGGCGTTGATATCGACGCGAAGATGGGAGCCGTCGCGCGGGCGAGGACGGCGATCCGCTCGACCTTCACGAAGGGCGTCGTCGGCGACGTCGGAGGCTTCGGCGGCCTGTTCCGGCCGGACTTCACGGGCATGACGGACCCGCTCCTCGTCGCCTCGGCGGACGGGGTCGGCACGAAGGTCAAGGTCGCGATCGCGGCCGGGATCCACGGCACGGTCGGGCAGGATCTCGTGAACCACTGCGTGAACGACATCCTCGTGCAGGGAGCGAGCCCGCTCTTCTTTCTCGACTACTACGCGACAGGAAAGATGCGCCCCGAGATCGTCGGCGAGGTCCTCGAGGGCCTCGCGCTCGCGTGCCGCGAGAACGGCTGCGCCCTCCTCGGCGGCGAGACCGCCGAGATGCCGGGGATGTACGCGGAGAACGACTACGACCTCGCGGGCACGATCGTGGGCGCCGTGGACCGGCCGAAGCTCCTGGACGGGAGCAAGGTCTCGGAGGGGGATTTGCTGATCGGCCTTCCTTCTTCCGGCCTGCACACCAACGGGTACTCGCTCGCCAGGAAGATTTTCTTCGAGGGTTTGGCGCTTGCGCCCGCAACCGAAGTGCCGGAGCTTGGGACGTCTGTCGCTTCGGCGCTCCTCGCCGTGCACCGGAGCTATCTCAAACCCGTTCTACCGCTCGTAGAGAATCTTCTTCTCTCCGCCATGTCCCACATCACCGGTGGCGGGTTTCCGGACAATATTCCCCGCGTCCTGCCCTCGGGTCTCGACGCCGTCGTCCACCCCGAGGCCTGGAGCTGGCCGCCCCTGTTCCGGTTCCTCATGGACAAGGGGCGCATCCCTCCTGCCGAGATGCTCCGCGTCTTCAACTGCGGCATCGGGATGGTCCTGATGGTACCCGCCGCGAAGGGCCTCGACGTGAAGCGGCGCCTCGATGCCGTCGGCGAGGACTGGAAGCAGATCGGCCGCGTCCAGAAGGGTTCGCGGCAGGTCCGGTTCGCGTGAGCGAGACTGCCGCCCCTGCCTCCGGCCCGCGGCCGCGGCCGCTCGTGCCGCTTCCCGCACGTCTCGCGGTCCTTCTCTCCGGCCGCGGTTCGAATTTCGATGCCCTGTTCGAGGCCTGCCAGCGCGGCGCACTTCCCGCAGAGATCGTCCTCGTCGTGGGCGACGTCGAGGACGCTCCCGGCATCGGCCGCGCGGAGGCGCGCGGCCTGCGGGTGGCGACGCTCGTCCCCCGCGAGATGGGTGGCAAGACCGCTTTCGAGGAAGAGCTCCAGCGCCGCCTGGAGGACGCCCGGGTCGACCTCATTTGTCTCGCGGGGTTCATGCGCATCCTGTCTCCCGCGTTCGTGGGGCGCTGGCCCGCCAGGATCCTGAACGTCCATCCGTCCCTCCTGCCGTCCTTTCCGGGCCTCGACGCCCAGGAGCAGGCCGTCCGATACGGCGTGCGGGTTTCCGGGGCGACGGTGCACTTCGTCGACGCGGGGACGGACACGGGACCGATCGTCGGCCAGACGGCCCTGCCGCTTCGCGAAAGAGAGGCCGTCGACTCCTACTCGGCGCGCCTCCTGTCCGTCGAACACGCGCTGTACATCGCTTCCCTGGGCCGGGTCCTCGAGGGGGGGTGGAGCGTCGACGGGCGCGCCATCCGCTTTCCGGACCGTCGCGTATCCTAGAAATCCCACTTTCGAGGGATGGACCTTTCGAGGTCAGCCCCCTACCTTACGCGTAGCTTCTTAACGGAAGGTGGCTGGATTGCGGCGGTCGGGACGGCTCGCCCGGTTGTGGCGCGCTCCTCAAACGGCTTTCTGTGCATTTGTTGCACCGGAACCTGTGCAAATGGCTTGACGAAGAAAGTCCGAGGGCCTATCTTCCCGCTCCCCGGGGTCTTCGGCCGGGATGATCTTTGGAACTCGACGAAGACTTTCCAGCTTGACGCCGCAGGGCGGTTGAGCTATCTTCGTAAGTCCCGGCGTTCGCCGGGGTGCTCTTTCCTGACAGGTGGCCTCGCGGGAACGCGTGTCGCCAGCATCGAGAAAAAGTGAAGCATCGGTTCACTTTTCGCTTGACGCTGGTCCGCCTCTCTGGCAGGATCCGCAGTCCACGCTGCCAGACGGCGTGTCCGGTTCCTTGAAAACTGAACAGAGACATCAGTACGCGTCCGTAAAGGACGCGGATTGAACAGATTACGTGAATCCTTTGAGGCGCTTCTCCGGAGAGAAATCGAAAGATGACTCGAACGAAAAGCGTGAAGCCAAAGGGTCCCGGTCTTAACGGGCCGGAGTTCCCGGAGCACTTCTAAAACAGCTCCGAAACCGTTTCGCGTCGGCCGTAAGGCCTGGCGCGGGGCCGACGTCCGCTAGCGGACGTCGTTAATCTAAGAGCCTGAACTTCAAAACTTCAGAAAAAAACAGGAGAGTTTGATCCTGGCTCAGAGTGAACGCTGGCGGCGTGCTTAACACATGCAAGTCGTGCGCGAAAGGGTAGCAATACCTGAGTAAAGCGGCGAACGGGTGAGTAACACGTGGTTAACCTGCCGAAATGTGGGGGATACCCCGGGGAAACTCGGGACAATACCGCATATGGTCTTCTGGGCGTCGGCCCGGGAGAGCAAAGCCGGGGATTGTAAGACCTGGCGCATTTTGAGGGGACCGCGGCCGATTAGCTAGTTGGCGGAGTAACAGCCCACCAAGGCGACGATCGGTAGCCGGCCTGAGAGGGTGATCGGCCACACCGGAACTGAGACACGGTCCGGACTCCTACGGGAGGCAGCAGTGGGGAATTTTGCGCAATGGGCGAAAGCCTGACGCAGCAACGCCGCGTGGAGGATGAAGGTTCTCTGAATCGTAAACTCCTGTCGGCCGGGAAGAATGAACGGGGTGCTAATCAGCTCCGTTTTGACTGTACCGGCAAAGGAAGCCCCGGCTAACTCCGTGCCAGCAGCCGCGGTAATACGGAGGGGGCAAGCGTTACTCGGAATTATGGGGCGTAAAGGGCGCGTAGGCGGCCGCGTGCGTCAGAGGTGAAATCCCCCGGCTTAACCGGGGACCTGCCTCTGATACGGCGCGGCTTGAGTCCGGGAGAGGGGAGCAGAATTCCCAGTGTAGCGGTGAAATGCGTAGATATTGGGAGGAATACCGGTGGCGAAGGCGGCTCCCTGGACCGGTACTGACGCTGAGGCGCGAAAGCGTGGGTAGCAAACAGGATTAGATACCCTGGTAG
>JBBQDQ010000048.1:0-20758 GCA_038319835.1 Thermoanaerobaculia bacterium
GGGTTCGAGAGGCGCCTCTCGAGCAGGACGTCGTAGGACGAGGTCGGGGAGACCGTCGGGTCGTTCCCGGCCACGGCCGGGGAATCCCACCCGAGCCCGGCGTACCCGGGCACGGTGACCTTCATCAGCTCGAAGACGGACTCCGCCGTCCACTGCGTGTCGAAGACGCCCCACCTCCTGCCGAGGTGGAGGAAGACTTCGAGGTCGGTCCTCACGATCGGCGGCGGGACGATGGCGAGCTGGAACCGCTGGACGAGCCCGAGGACGTTCACGAACGTCCCTTCCTTGCCGGCCAGGCTCGCCACGGGGAGGAGGATGTCGGCGGCGTCTGTGAGGAGGTTCGTCCGTCTCCCGTGGACGATGAGCGTCTTCGCCCGACAAAGCGCCAGGACGAACTCCGGGTCGGAGGCGCGGGACGTGAACTCGGCGTCGGCGACGTAGAGGACTTCCGGCGTGTACGAGCCGTCGAGGAGGCGGGCAAGGGCGGAGCCCTTCCCGGCGCGGGCCACGCCCGCGGCCTCGGCCCCGCGCGAGTTCGGCGCGGCTTCCTTGCCGACGAGCCAGCCGCCCGGAACCGCCGGATTCTTGATCTTCCGCTCGGGGCCGAGGTCAGGGTGGAACTCGACGTGCGGCGCCCCGACCGTTCCCTTGAAGAGCTGCGCGAGGAGCCAGCTCTCTTCCGTGGACAGGCGGGCCGAGCCGAGGACGAGGACCGAGGCGGGGTCCTTCGCGACGGCGGCGTCGACGGCGGCCTTCACCGCGTCGAGCGCCTCGCCCCAGTGCGTTTCGCGGGCCGTCCCGGCCTTCCTGAGGACCGGCCGTGTGAAGTCGTTTCCGTTCAGCTCCTCGGCGCGGAAACGGCCGTAGTCGCACATCCAGAAGTCGTTCACGGCGAGGTTCACGCGCGGCAGGAAGCGGTAGACGGCGCGGTCGCGATGCTCGATCGAGACGTTGCAGCCGATCTCGCAGCCGTCGCAAACCGACTTCGCCTTGTCGAGCCACCAGACGCGCTTGCGGAACCGAAACTCCTTCGTCGTGAGGGCGCCCACCGGACAGACGTCCGCGGCGCAGGCCGACCAGGCGTTGTCGAGCTCCTTGCCCTCGTGCGTCCAGACGATCGTGTGGCCGCCCCGCTCGACGAAGGTCAGCTCGCCGGTCCCGGCGATCTCGCTGCAGAACCGGATGCAGCGCGTGCACTGAATGCAGCGCGTCATGTCCGCGATCACGTGCGGGCCGATGTCCGTCCGGTCGTAACCGGGGAACTGGCGGCGCGGCTCGGACGTGCGCGAGACTGGAAGGCCGCCCGCGACCGCGTTGTCCTGCAGCTTGCACTCGCCGGCCTGGTCGCAGATGGGGCAGTCCAGCGGGTGGTTGATCAGGAGGAACTCCATCGTGGCGTTGCGCGCCGCGAGGGCCTTCTCCGTGTTCGCCTTGATGACCATCCCGGCGCGCACGGGCCCCGTGCACGAGGCCTGGATCTTCGGCACGCCCTCGACCTCGACCATGCACATGCGGCACTGGCCGACGATCGAGAGGGCCGGGTGGTAGCAGAAGTGCGGGATGTCGACGCCCGCCGCGCGACACGCCTCGAGCGCGTTCGCGTCGTTCGGGACTTCGACGGTCTTCCCGTCTACGGTCACCTTGGCCATCAGGAATGCCTTCCTGCGGCGGTACGGTTTGCGATGGCGTTCGTCAGATCGCTCGGGGCTTGCTGCTCGAATGTCGGCTTCGTCGACTTCTCGACGTACGCCTCGAACTCCTCGCGGAACTTCGTGATCCCCGAGATGACGGGCGCGATGGCCGCGTCGGCGAAAACGCAGATCGTCATCCCGTTGCCCATCTGGTTCGAGATCTGGAGGAGGAGGTCGAGATCGGTCTTCTTCCCCTCGCCGTTCACGATGCGCCGGAGCATCTTGAGGAGCCACGGCGTACCCTCCCGGCAGGGCGTGCACTGGCCGCAGGACTCGTGCGCGTAGAACTTCGCGATGTTCGTGACGGCCTTCGGGATGTCGGTCGTCTCGTCCATCACGATGATGGCGGCCGAGCCGAACATGGACTTGGCGGCCGCGATCCCGTCGAAATCCATCGGGATGCCGGCGATCTCGGCGGCCGTCAGCATGGGCGCCGAGGAGCCGCCCGGGATGACGGCCTTGAGCTTCCGCCCGCCGCGCACGCCGCCCGCCATCGCGAGGAGCTGCTCCCATGGGATCCCGATCGGGGCTTCGTAGACGCCGGGCCTCTCGACGTGGCCGGAGACGGCGTAGAGCTTCGGTCCGGTGTTCTTCTCGTTGCGCCCGACGCCCTTGAACCAGTCGGCGCCGCGGTCGACGATGTGCTTGACGCAGCAGAGCGTCTCGACGTTGTTGACGACGGTCGGGCTGCCCCAGACGCCGGACACGGCGGGGAAGGGCGGCTTGATGCGCGGGTGGCCGCGCTTGCCCTCGAGGCTCTCGATGAGGGCCGTCTCCTCGCCGCAGATGTAGGCGCCGGCGCCGCGGTGGACGGTGATCGTGAGCTCGACGCCCGAGCCGAGGACGTTCGTGCCGAGGAGGCCCTTCGCGTGCACTTCGGCGACGGCGGCGTTCAGGATCTCCGCGCCGTGGACCATCTCCCCGCGGATGTAGATGTACGCGTGCTTCACGTCGAGGGCGAAGCTCGCAAGCATCATCCCTTCGAGGATCTGGTGCGGGTCCTGCTCGATGAGGAGCCGGTCCTTGAAGGTGCCGGGCTCGGACTCGTCCGCGTTGCAGAGGAGGTAGACGGGCTTGTCGCCGCGCTTGTCCTTCGTCGGCACGAACGTCCACTTCAGGCCGCACGGGAAGCCGGCGCCGCCCCGGCCCCGGAGGCCGGAAGCCTTCACCATGTCCGTGACTTTCGCGGGCGTCCAGTCGCCGCTCTTCACGCCGGCGAGGACGTTCTTCCACGAGGCGTAGCCGCCGTCGGCGAGGTACCCGTCGAGAGAAGTCGAGTCCTTCTTGCCGAGACGGGCGAGGAGCACGGGGGGGATCGTCTCGAGTCCGCTCATCGCCTCAGCCCAGTCCCTTCAGGAACTCGTCGAGCTTGTCCTTTGTGACGACGGCGTAGTCGTCGTCGTTCACCATGACGGCCGGGGCCTTGTCGCACTGGGCGAGGCACTCGACCTCGATCACGGTGTACTTCCCGTCCTTCGACGTCTCGCCGGTCTTGAGGCCGCCGAGCCGCTTCTTGCACTCGTGAAATACCTCTTCGGCGCCGTTCAGGTGGCATGAGATTGACGTGCAGACCTGGATGAGGTGCGTGCCGACGGGGGCGCGGTTGTACATCGTGTAGAACGTCACGACGCCCCACACGAACGCGGAGGAGAGCCCGAGAAGGGTCGCGACGTAGTCCACGGCCTCGCGCGAGATCCAGCCCCACTCCTTCTGTGCGAGCCAGAGGACGGGCAGGAGCGCGGACTGCTTCGTCGGGTAGCGGGTGAGGAGGCGGTCGAACTCGGCACGGGCCTCCGTCGAGAAGGAGAGCGTCTTGCCGCAGGAGACGGCGCCGTGCTCGCCCACCCGGGGATTGCCGGCCTGCTCGGCCACGGGAACGTTCGCGCCTCCGCTCACATCATTTCCAGTCGAAGGCGCCCTTCTTCCAGAGATAGCCGAAGCCGAGGAACAGCACGACGACGAAGACGAGCATCTCCACGAACACGGCCATCCCGCCCTGGCGGAAGACGACCGCCCACGGGTAGAGGAACGCGGCCTCCACGTCGAACAGGATGAAGATCATCGCGACGATGAAGAACTTCACGCTGACGCGCTTGTGGCTGTCGTCGAGGAGGGGCATGCCGCTCTCGTAGGGGGAGAGCTTGCGTTTCGTGCTCACCTTGCGGCCGAGGACGTAGTTCAGGCCGAGGAGCAGCGCTCCAACGCCCATGGCACCCACGAGCATCATCAGGATCGGGAGAAACGCCAGCGGGGTGCCCATTCGTCGCTCGTGATACTTTTCACAAACCGGGCGCTCCCGTCAATCCCCTAACTTGATGTTCGACAAGATTTCCGGAGATTTTCGCCCCGTCGCGCTCGTGCCGGCCTTCCGGTGTGCTTCGACGGTGGGAAGCGTCGTCGAGGGGCTCAAGAAGGTCGTCCCCGACGTCCTCGTCGTGGACGACGGCAGCGACGATTCCAGCGCTGACGCGGCCCGTGCGGCCGGAGCCCGCGTTCTCGCGAGGCCCGCAAACGGCGGGAAGGGTTCGGCGCTGAGAGACGGTCTCGCCGTCCTCCTGAAAGAGCCCGTCACACACGTCGCCTTCGTGGACGCCGACGGCCAGCACGATCCCGCCGACCTGCCCGCTCTCCTCGCGGCCGCGAGGGCCGGAGCGGACTTCGTCATCGGCTCGCGGCTGAAGGACGTCTCCACGATGCCTGCGAAGAACTACTGGGCGAACACGATCGGCGACAAGGCCCTGGGCCGCATGACGGGACTGCCCGTGGAGGACGGACAGTCCGGCTACCGCGTGATCGCGGCGGACCTCCTCCGGGCGCTGCACCTGCGCGCCAGGCGGTATTCCATCGAGAACGAGATCCTCATCAAGGCCGCGCCGAGCGTCCGGCGGTTCGTTGCGGTCCCGGTGAAAACGATCTACGGTGCGCCGTCGCACTACCGCCCGTTCCGCGACACGTGGATCACGTCGTGGCTGACCGTCTACTACAAGACGCTCGATTCCGACGCGAGCTGAGGTTCAGTGCGGACTGGTCCCGGTCGGACCGATCGCGTAGAGAAAAAGGCTCCACTTGATTCCGCTGCGTCCCGCGAGGATCGACTCGATGGAAAGCGTCGCGCTGGAGGCTCCGGCCACGAATCCCGTCGGCGGTTTCGTGAACGCGAGCTCGCTCTGCACCATGACGTCCTCCGTCGCGAAGCCGTAGTCGTAGAGGCCCCATCCGTTGGCGAGATGCACGCTGACGGTGTCCGTCCAGAGCAGGGACGTAAGAAGGAAGTCCCCGGCGAGCACCTGGTGAGAGGCGCCGGCCGTACCCGGCACCGTTCCCTCCGGGATCGAAATGGGCCGGCAATCGCCCGGCCTTTTCGCGCAGCTGATGGACACGTCCTCCGGCTGCAGCCAATAGACCGACCGCGAGGCGCGGAAACCCAGCGGCACGTCGTTTCCGATCGTGAGGTCGTTCCTGAGAACGGTGATTCTCGCCGGCTGGTCGGAGACTCCGCTCGTCGCTGGGACCCGCGCAACGAGGATGCGATCGCGCCACGGGGGCAGGATCTCGAGCTCGAGGAAGCCGTTCGGAAACTGGCCGATCAGGCGGACGTGCGGCCGGGCAGCGCCGAAGCCGCAGCCGTTGAGGACGATCTCCTCTCCCGGCGAGACGGGAGAGTTGGAGAGGACCGCCTGGATCGTCGGCTTCGGACAGCTCGGAAGGTCCGGAGTGGCCGGCAAGCCGGCGAGGCGCGCCCGCACCGTGATGTTGTTGGCCTCGATGCGGGTCTTCGCCGACGCGGACGCCGGCCCCGGCCCTCAAACCGGCGGCGCTTCAGATTCCCCCGTCCCTCCTGAGCGAGGCACGACGTTCCTCCGTCCGAAGAAGGCTCTCCGGCACAGGAGGAGACGGGAGACGTCGCGTCGCGACATAGATCGGGCCCGCAGCCGGGTCCGGCCGCTGGTCTCACGCGATGTCGGGCGCGCGTCATAATCGAGGGGTGACCGCCCCCATTCTGACCGTCGACGTGGAGGACTGGTTCCACGTGTGCGGCCACGCGGCGTACGCCGACCCCGCCACGTGGGCGGGGCGCGAGACGCGCGTCCACGTCGGCATCGACCGCGTCCTCGCACTCCTCGACGGCTCGGGCTCGAAGGCGACGTTCTTCGTCCTCGGCTGGGTCGCCCGGCAGAGCGGGGCCCTCGTGAAGAAGATCGCCGCCGCCGGGCACGAGATCGCCTGCCACGGCGACACGCACCGGCGCGTCTTCGACCTGACGGGTCCGGAGTTCCGCGAGGAGGTCCGCCGGAGCCGGGACACGCTGCAGGAGTGCGTCGGCAAGCCGGTGACGGCGTTCCGTGCCCCCGAATGGTCGATGCTCCGGGCCGACAACCCCGCACTGGCGGTTCTCGTGGAGGAGGGCTTCACGCTCGACTCCTCGCTCACCACCGCTCCGCCCGTCGGCGATCCGGCAAACCCGGTGCGGCCCACGTTCCTCCCGACGGCCGCGGGGCCGATCCTCGAGGTCCCGCCGCTCATGGGGACATTCTTCGGGCGCCGCGCGCTCTGGGGAGGCGGCGTCTGCTCGCGCCTGACGCGCGTGTCCCGGATCGAGGATGCGATCGAGCGCTCGCTCGCATCGGGCGTGCCGCCGGTCCTCTATTCGCACCCTTGGGAGTTCGACCCCGAGCACCCGCGGATGCCCGGCCTCTCGACCGTCCAGCGCCTCGTCCACTTCGCGGGCCGGAAGCGGACGGAGGCGCGCTGGGCGCGGTGGCTGAAGCGTTGGAGATTCGGACCGATATCGGAGATGTCTTTGAAGGTGAAGAGGGAAGACAAGAGGGGAGCGGCAGCATGAAGTTCGGTGCTCTCTTCCCCGGCCAGCTCAGCGAGAAGGCCGGAATGGGCGAGGCGCTGGCGGCGCGCTTCGCCTACGTCTCTTCACTATTCGAAGAGATCTCCTCCCGATCCGGCGTCGATCTGCCGCATACGTTCTTCGGAGCGGGTTCGCCCTCCCTTCACGACGACCGCCCGGCGCAGGTCGGCGTCTTCGCGGCGTCCCTCGCCGCGCTCGAGGTGCTTCGGCGCGAGCACGGGCTGGTGCCCGACGCGTCCTGCGGCTACAGCCTCGGGACGTACGCGGCATTCGTCTCGGCGGGCTGTCTCTCGCGCGAGGCGGCGCTGGACGTCCTCCTCGAAGCCGAGCGCCTGCTTTCCGAGGTGCGGCGCGCCGGCGAGGCCGAAGGGACGATGGGCTTCGTGATCGGCCTCGGCCGGGCGGACGTCGAGGCGGCCCTCGCGGGCGTGTGCCCCGACCTCTCGCGGCTCGCGGTCGCGACGGAAAACGCCTCCGCCCAGTTCGTCCTCACGGGGGAGACGGACCTCGTGCGGGAGGCCGTCACGCTCCTCAGGCCGCGGGCGTTGAAGGCAGAGGTTCTGCCGATCGGGTTCCCGATGCACTCGAGGGCGCTCGAGCCGGTGACCGAGAGATTGAAGAGTTTCCTGGAAAGTGGTGTGCGTGTGGAGCAGCCGGTGACGCCTCTCTTCGCCCCCATGCTGGGCCGACGGGTGTCGAATGGAGCGGAGGCCGCCCACGTCCTTTCCAGGCAGATCTCGTCTCCCTCCTTCTTCGCTCCGGCTCTCGTGGCGATGAGCAAGGCGGGGATTCACCGTTTCGCCGAGGTGGGGCCCGGCGACGTCCTGACGCGCCTCGTCCGCTGGACGCTCCGCGACGCGATCGTGGCGCGGCCGGCCCTCGAGCGGCCCGAGGACGTGAACGTCTTCGCTGCGACCGTCGCGCCCGCCGGCCTTCACCCGGCTCTGGAGGGAAGATGACCGACCAGCCGCGCAACCGCGTCGCGCTCGTATCCGGCGCGTCCCGCGGCATCGGCCGCGCCGTCGGGGAGCGCCTCGCCGCGGACGGGTACCACGCCGTCCTCACGTACCGCGCGGACGCCGCGGGCGCCGAGACTGCGGTCGAGGCGATCCGGGCCGCGGGTGGCAGCGGGGAAGCCGTGAAGTGCGACGTGACGTCGGCGTCCGAAATCACCGCTCTCGCGGACCGCCTCGACAAGGAGCGCGAGGGGATCGACGTCCTCGTGAACAACGCCGCGGTGCTCAAGAACGGGCTCTTTGCCCTCATGCCCGACGCGAACTGGAATCTCGTGATGGAGACCGCGATGGGCGGTACCTACCGCATGACCAAGGCGTTCGTGCGCGGGATGCTCCGCCGCCGCTGGGGCCGCATCGTGAACGTCTCGTCCCTCGCCGCGTTCTCGGGCAGCGCGGGCCAGACGAACTACTCGGCGGCCAAGGGCGCCCTCGTGGCCTTCACGAAGTCGCTCGCGGCCGAGGTCGGGGCTTTCGGGGTGACCGTCAACGCGGTCGCGCCGGGCTTCGTCGAGACCGAGATGATCTCCTTCCTCACGAAGGAGGTTCGCGAGGACTTCCTGAAGCGCGTCCCCGTCCAGCGTTTCGGGCGCCCGGAGGACATCGCGCCGTTCGTCTCGTTCCTGTGCACGGAAGGCGCCGGGTATCTCACGGGCCAGACCGTCCGGATCGACGGCGGCTTCGTCGGCTGACCCTGATATTCTCGAAAACCCGGTTCGGACCGGTACGGGAGAAGAACGTTGTCATCAGAGGATCTCAAGCCCCGCGTGAAGGAATTGATCGTCCGGCAGCTCAAGCTGGACGTGGACCCCGCCTCCATCAAGGACGACGCCCCCCTCTTCGGCGACGCCGACGGCGGCCTCGGCCTCGACTCGATCGACGCGCTCGAGCTCGTGCTCGGCGTCGAGAAGGAGTTCGGGATCAAGGTGCAGGACGAGGAAGTCGGCGTCAAGGCGTTTGCCTCGGTGGACGCGCTCTGCGACTTTATCCGCGCGAAAGCCGCATGACATTCCAGCCCCTCCCTCACGTTTTCCCGTTCCGCTTCGCCGACGCGGTCGTCGCCTCGGCGGGCCGGGCGGAGGGCCGCGTGCGTGCGGCCGTGACGGCGGGGGCGCAGGCGTCGCGAGGCGGGCCGCTCGCGGCGACGCTCTACGGCGAGCTCATCGCGCAGGCCGCGCTCCTCCTCGAGGGCGGCGACGCGGACCTCGGCCGGCGCGGCTTCCTCGCCGGCATCTCCGACCTCGTCGTCGGGCGGGAAGCCGTGCCGGGCGACGTCCTCGACGTGGACGTCACGGTGGCGGGCCGGTTCGGCGACTCGGTGAAGTTCGATGGGCGAATCTGGGACGCCTCGGGCGCCGAAGTCGCGCGCGGCTCCATCGTCGTGAGGCACGGGAGGGCGGCGTGATTCCGGACTCGGGGACGTTCCCGCGCGATTCCGGCCTCTTCGCGAAAAAGAAGGTCCTCCTCGCAGGCCCCCCCGCGGGCCTCCTGCGCGGGGCGGCGTCGGTCCTCTCCCTCGCCGGCTATGCCGTGCGCGTCGCCGAGAGCATCGAGGAGCTCGAGGCGATCGCGCCCGAGAAGATTCCCGACCTCGTCATCATCGACTCGGCCTTCCCTCCGGAAGGCGGGGTCGCGGCGACGCGCCGCCTGCGCGAGACGCCGCACTGGCGCGCCGTCTCGATGATGCTCGTCGTCCCGGCCGGCCTCCCGCACCTCGAGGAAGCGGCCGTCCCGGGCATCAACGACTTCATGCTCGCGCCGTTCCCGGCGGACGAGCTCCTCGACAAGACGAGCCGCCTCACGCTCATCCCGGCGCGACGCGAGGTCAACACGATCGCGCGCGTCACGAGCGAGGGCGCGCTCAAGCTCGGGAAGCTGCTCAACGTCTCGTCGAACGGCGTCCTCGTGGAGATCGAGGTCCCGATCGCGATCGGCAAGCCCGTCACGCTGGAATTCTTCCTGCCCGAAGACCCGAAGCCGCTGCACGCGGCGGCGAAGGTCGTGCGGCGGACGAACGACCTCGACCACTTCCACCCGGCGTTCGGGATCCGCTTCACGGAGATCTCCGAGGTCGACCAGGTCCGCATCGACGGCTTCGTGGCCGTGCGAGAGCGGGCCGGCTTCCGGCGCTAGACGTTGACGCCGCCCGCTCCGGGCGCTTATCCTTCCCGACCCGCGCGAAAGTGGCGGAATTGGTAGACGCGCAAGGCTCAGGACCTTGTAGCCCTTACCGGCTGTGGGGGTTCGAGTCCCCCCTTTCGCACCATCGATCTTCCTGGCGACGACCCCGCAAACCGCGGGGTTTTTCGTTTGAAACTTGCTTTCCGAGGTTGCAGTAGACGATCGGACGCGGGGGACCTTCCATCCCTTAGCGGCGTCACCGCGCGAGGCCGGGAACGCCGCGCGCGAGGCGTCGTTCGTCGCGGCTCCGACCCGGAGGGGCCGGGACCTGTCTCCGTGGTAACCTACTCCCGGCCGAACGCGGAAAGAGCTCTCGTTCCGAAAGCCCCCGCCGAGCCAGAAATTCCCTGTCCAGAGGCACTTAGGCCGGAACGGGCGGGTTCGAGTCCCCCTTATGACATCCCAGAATCTCCGCGACGCGGCCCTTGCGGCTCTCCAGCCGAAGGGCTCGCGCAATCTTCCTTTCAACGACCTTTCCCGAAAGGTCCTCGGGCCGTCGCCGTCGGCGGCGGACGAGAACGCCCTGCGCGACGTCGTCGCAGACCTCGAGCGCCGTGGCGAGATCGTGCGCGTGCGCGGCGACAAGCTCTCGCGCATCGAGTTCACCGACTACCAGGCCGGCGCCCTCGCGGTGCGCGGCGAGGGCCGTGCCTTCCTGCTCTCCGGCGTGCCCGGCGTGCCCGACACGCCCGTGACGTTCCTCGGCAGCGCGCTCGACGGCGACTTCGTCCTCGTGCGCGTCGAAGAGGCGAAGGCCGCGCCGAAACCAAAGGGCGGCCGCGCGCCGCGCTTCGATCCACGACCCGCCGGGCCGGTCGTCAAGGTCCTCGTCCGCCGGCGCGAGACCGTCGTCGGCAAGATCGCCCGCGGCCCGGAGGGGACGTTCGTCGTCCCGTTCGACCGGAAGATCGACGCGCGCCTCGCCGTGCCGGACGGCAAGGACCTGAACGCGCCCGACGGCATCTTCGTCGAGGCGCGGATCACGGCGTACCCCGACGACAAGCGCCTCGCGCTCGCCGAGGTCACGGACCTCATCGGATTCGAGGGCGACGCCGGCGTGGACGTCGAGGTCGTCGCCCGCAAGTGGGGAATCCCGCGGACCTACCCGGAGACCGTCATCGCCGAGGCCGAGGCCTCCGTGCGCGAGATCGGCCCGGACGAAAGGCGGGAGCGGACGGACTTCACGGGCCGCACGATCGTCACGATCGACGGCGAGACCGCGCGCGACTTCGACGATGCGATCGAGGCCGAGGAGCTCCCGAACGGCGGGTTCCGGATCGGCATCCACATCGCTGACGTCTCGCACTACGTGCCCGTCGGCAGCGCGCTCGACGCCGAAGCCTACGAGCGCGGCACGTCCGTCTACTTTCCGGACCGCGCGATCGCGATGCTCCCCGAACGGCTCTCGAACGACCTCTGCTCGCTGCGGCCGGACGAGGAGCGGCGAACGGTGTCGGCCGTGCTGACGCTCGACAAGCACGGCGAGACGGTGAAAGCCGAGTTCTACCGGTCGCTCATCCGGTCGAGGGCGAGGCTGACCTACACCGCAGTCGGGGATTTCCTCGAAGGCAAGGAGGGGAGCTGGTTTCCCGACGGCGTCGCCCCGATGCTGAAGGTCGCCCAGAAGGCCGCGCACGCGCTCCAGACGCGGCGCGTGCGGCGCGGGTCGCTGGACTTCGACCTGCCGGACTCGGACGTGATCCTCGGCGAGGAAGGTGAGGCCGTCGCGATCCTGAAGGCCGTGCGCAATGAGGCGCACCGCCTCATCGAAGAGTTCATGCTCGCGGCCAACGAGGCCGTGGCGCGCCACCTCGTCTTCGTCCCGACGCCCGCGCTCTACCGCGTCCACGACCGCCCGGACGAGACCCGGCTCGCGGCGCTGCGCGTCGTCCTCGGCCCGCTCGGCTACGACCTGCCGGAGGACGAGGAAGAGGTCACGCCGGCCATGTTCCAGTCGATCCTCGACCAGGCCCAGGGCAAGCCCGAGGAGCGGTTCGTGGACGACCTCGTCCTGCGCTCGCAGAAAAAGGCGCTCTATTCCGAGGACTGCCGCGGGCACTACGCGCTGGCCGCCACGTACTACGCGCACTTCACGTCTCCCATCCGGCGCTACCCGGACCTCCTCGTCCACCGCGCGCTCGTCGAGTGGATCGCGACCCGCCGTGCGCCGCAGCCCGAGGAGGCCGAGGGCCGCACGCGCTGGTTCCAGGAGGCCGCGCTCCACTGCTCGTCGCGCGAGCGGCGCGCCGAGTCCGCCGAGCGTGAAGCCGTCTCGTGGAAGAAGTTCGTCTTCCTCTCGAAGCGCGTCGGCGACGAGTTCTGGGCCTACGTCTCGGCTGTCGTGGGCTTCGGGCTCTTCGTGACGCTCGAGGACATCTACGTGGATGGCCTGATCCCGATCTCGTCCCTCCAGGACGATTTCTACCGGTTCGAGGACGTCGAGCACCGCCTCGTCGGCGCGTCCACCGGCCGGATCTACCGTCTCGGAGACCGGCTGAGGGTCAAGCTCGTGAAGGCCGACTCCGAAAAGCGGGGCCTCGACTTCGTCCCGGTCGGCGAGAGCGCCGGAGCGCGCAGCCAGAGCCGCGTCGACGCGATCCAGCGCGGGCAGCAGCGGCGCCCGGCGGGCCGTCCGGCGGCCAAGCCCCGCGGGCGCGGCCCCGCGCCCCGGCGGAGGCGCTGACGGTGGCGGCCTTCAAGGTCGTCCTCGTCGGGCGTCCGAACGTCGGGAAGTCCGCGCTCTTCAACCGGCTCGCCGGAGAGCGCCGGGCCCTCGTGCACGACCAGCCGGGCATGACGCGCGACGCGCTCGTCGTGACCGCGAAGTCGCCCTCGGGCCGCCCGTACGACCTCGTCGACACGGGCGGGCTCGACCTCGACGCCGCGGGAGGCTTTGCGGCGTGGACGAGCGACCGAACGCTGTCCACCGTCGTGGACGCCGACCTCCTGATCTTCGTCCTCGACGGCGTCGCGGGCCGCCTGCCGGAAGACGAGCGGATCGCCCAGCACCTGCACGCGCTCGGCAAGCCCGTCGTCGTCGCCTGGAACAAGATCGACGCGAAGTCCGCCGCGGGCTCGATGGCAGACGGCTTCCAGCTCGGGTTCCCGCAGGTGATCGGCGTCTCGGCGCTGCACGGCACGGGCGCCGACGAGCTCTTCGATGCGATCGAGGCCGCCCTTCCGCCCGACCTCGACCCGGACACGCGCACCGAGCCGCTGCCGATCGCGATCGTCGGCCGGCCGAACGTGGGGAAGTCTTCCATCGTGAACGCCCTCCTCGGACGGGACCGCGTGATGGTGTCCGAGATCGCGGGGACGACGCGCGACGCGATCGACTGCCGCCTGTCGATCGGCGGCCGCGAGTACGTCCTCGTCGACACCGCCGGGATCCGCAAGAAGGGCCGGACGACCGACGCGCCCGAGGTGCTGTCCGTGGTCGCGGCGCGCAAGTCCATGGAGCGCGCCCGGCTGGTCGTGATCGTCTTCGACGCCGGGGACGGGATCACGGCGCAGGACGCCCACATCGCCGGCTACGCCGAGGAGGCCGGGCGCGGGCTGCTCCTCGTCGCGAACAAGTGGGACCTCGTCGAGAAAGACCACGAGAAAGTCCGCGAGATGAAGCAGGACGTCGTCCGTCGGTTCGTGTTCCTGAGGAACGCGCCGTTCCTTCCGATCTCGGCGCTGACCGGCAAGGGCGTGGGACGCATCCTGATCGAGGCGGACGCGCTCGCGAAGCGCTTCGCGACGCGCATGTCGACGGGCGAGCTGAACCGCGTTCTCAAGAAGGCGTTCGAGCGCGAGATCCCGAAGGGCCGCTCGGGTCGCGAGCTGAAGATCCGCTACGCCGTCCAGGTCGCGTCCGAGCCGCCGCTCGTCCGGCTCTTCGCGGACCGGGCCGAGGCGCTGCACTTTTCGTTCGAGAGGTTCCTCCAGAACCGGATCCGCGAGCACTGGAAGCTCGACGGGGTCCCCGTCAAGTTCATCGTGAAACCGGGGGAAGAGCCCCGGCGCCACCTGGGCCCCGCGAAGAAGTAGGGCGGACCGTGCCTCGATCCGTGTTAAAAACAGGCTGAAGATGGCCGAAACGACCGGCGCCGAGGGAGAGACCCGTTACAAGATCGGGGACGTCTGCCGAATTGCCGACGTCCAGCCCTACGTGCTGCGCTACTGGGAATCCGAGTTCCCGGTCCTCGCTCCCGACAAGTCGATCCCCGGCCCGCGGACGTACAGCGCCCGCGAGCTGAAGCTCATCGAGCAGATCAAGCGCCTCCTCTACGACGAGGGCTACACGATCGCGGGCGCCAAGAAGCGCCTCGAGAGCGAGGCGGCCGGCAAGTCCGAATCGAGGGACTCCGCGGCGGACACGAATCCCGCGGTCATCCCGATTCCCGAGGCGCCGAAACCCGCGAAGGCCGATCGACCGCGCCCACCCCGCCCCCCGAAGCCCGCCGCGCCGGCGTTCGCCGACGCCTCGGCCGTCGAACTGCCCGCGCCCGAGACCACGCGGCCCGTCGACGTCGCCGCGGCCGTTGCCCAGGGCCCGGCGGACGACCGGGTGCCGCGCGCCGTGGCAGAGCTGAAGGAAATTCTCGCCCTCCTGTCGAACCCTCTGTCGTAGAGGAGACCCGGCCCCCACCCCGGAGCCGGGTCCGCGAGGGGACGCCTACTTCGCGTCGACGGGGACCTGCGACGAAACGAGGTTCGGCGCGAGCGCCTTCAGGAACGAAAAGACGTCCTGGACCTTCGCGTCTTCGTTCTGCTCCCACGAGACGTTCCGGAAGCGGAACTCTTCGTTGCGGGTCTTGGCGACCCACTCGAAGCACTCGTTTCCTCCCGACTTCTTGAGGCACGTGAGCTGCTGCTCGGTGAGGCTCTTCACCGGCACGAGCAGGTTCTTCGTCACGTCTTTCGCGTCCGTCCAGCGCAGCGTGTCGTCCTTCACTTCGAGGACGCCCGGATCCCAGCGGCTCTTGAAGAGGACGATCCCGCTGTTCCGCCGGGCGAGCCCCTCCCATCGCGCGGTCGTGGGCGGCAGAGGAACCGGCGTGGGAGTCGGCGTCGGGGCCGGCACCGCGACGGGCGCCGGGGCGGCCGCGGCCGCTCCGCCGGCCGTTGGTGCAGGTGTCGTCGTCCCGGCGGACTCCTGCCTTCTCTGCGTGACCGCGAGGATCAGGTTTTCGGGGAGCCCCGCATTCCGCAGACGGACGATGTCATCGGACGAGAGCTCCTTCACGGCGTCGGACGACGAGACGTACTTCTTGAGGAAATCCTCGGAGAGGTTCGCCTTCCAGAGCTTGATGATGTCGTCGACGACCGTCGGGACGGGCGTCGGCGCGGGAGCTGCCGCGACGGGCATCGTAGAGGCGGGAGCAGCCGACGGCGCGGACGCCGGCGTCTGCGCGTTGACAGCGAGCGGGCCGAGCGCGAGGGCGCAAACGGCCAGCCAGGTCTGAGCTGATTTCATCGGGGGCACTCTTTCTTCGGCGCCTTCCGCAGACGCCGATGTTCGTGGGAGCGGGAGGTCGGGCGGGGAAGTCCTCGCCGCATGCTATAACGTCCCTCCCCCGAAGGGCTTTCCGCCCTTCGACGCGTGTCTCCGGTCGGGACGTGGCGCAGCCTGGTAGCGTACTTGAATGGGGTTCAAGGGGTCGTGGGTTCGAATCCCACCGTCCCGACCATCTGACAACCTCGCATCCCGCGTCACCGGATCGCGACGTCCACCTTTTCCCTGTACCGCCTCCAGCTGCACGGCCGCTAAAGTATGGGGCACGATGACCGCTCCGACGCTCGCGCTCGCCGCTGTCGTCCTTTTCGGCGATTCGATCACCCAGGGGTGGCCGCCCGCCGACCCCGCGCTCTTCGAATCCGGGCGGTTCGTGGGCAAGGGGATCAGCGGGCAGACGACGGCCGAGATCCTCGCCCGCATGGGGCGCGACGTGCTGGAGCTGAAGCCTGCCGCCGTGGTGATCCTGGCCGGCACGAACGACGTGGCCCAGAACCAGGGGCCTACGCCCCCGGACGCGACGATGGCGAACCTGGAGACGATGGTGGACCGCGCGCAGGGGGCGGGGATACGGGTGGTGCTCGCGACGATCCTGCCGGCGGCCGACTTCTCGTGGCGGCGGGGTCTTGCGCCCGGGCCGAAGATCGCCACGCTGAACGAGCGGATCCGCGCGCTTGCCGCGAAGAAGGGGGCGGTGCTCCTCGACTACCACGCGGCGCTTCTCGACCCGGCCGACCCGGCCCTCGGCATGAAGCCGGGCCTGGCCGACGATGGCGTCCACCCCAACAAGGCCGGCTACGCCGTGATGCGCCCCCTGCTGGAAGCGGCAGTGCGCAAGGCGCTTGCGGACGCGAAGGCCTCGGAAGTCAAGGCGCCGTAGGCGGTCCCCCCGCCAGGAACCGCTTCAAGACCTGGGCGCCGCGTCTTCGCCGGCTCCTGAAAGCCCGAGTACGTCGTCCTGCGGCTATACACGATCGCCGTCACGTCGGGAAGCGGGCGTCGGCGCGAACGGCGACGCGCTCGCTCAGGTAGTACTTTCCGCCGAGCGTGATGTTCGCGACGAAACGCGTGTCGGCCTCCGTCGCGACGCCCGGGACGAAGGGGTGAAGCGTCATGGCGCCCACGCCGAGTCCCATCGTGCCGCGGATCCGTCCGTGGCCGAACCCGTAGACGCCGTTCATCTCGTACGTGAGGACGTCGATCGGAGTCGACGGCGCGCGCGAGGCGCCCGTGGACGCCGCGACGGCGACGAGCCTCAACCTGGCCCTGGAGACGGTCAGCTCGAGGCCGAACCGCCAGGTTTCGGAGATTGGATTCGGCGATATGATTGAAAGTCCGGTGAGCGCGACGCGGACGGCCTCCTGTCTCTTCTGTGGCCGAACCGCGCCCATGAAATCCAACTCGGCGGCGATCGTTCTGGACTGTCCCGAGTGCGGGCGGTACGAGGTGACCGTCGGCGCGATCAACCATCTCCGGACCGACCCGTCGTTGCGGGCTCCCGTGCTCGCAGAAGTTCGACGGCAGCTGGCGGACGGCCTGGAGTCGCCCCTCATCACCCTGGACTTCGTGAAGTCGCTCACCGGACGCTGAAGTCGCGGGGGCGGGTGACAGCGATGGGAAGCAGGTGGTCCGCGTTTAGTCCCAGGCTCCTGAGCGTGCTTCGCATCGTGGCCGCGGCGACGTACATCGTGCCCGGCACCATGGCTCTCTTCGCCTTCCCGGTCGGGGTCCCGCCGAACGGCGGCACGGTCCCGCTCCTCTCGCAGGCGGGGATCGGGGGCGTCCTCAACGCGTTCGGCGGGGCGCTCCTGCTCCTCGGCCTCTTCACGCGACCGGTCGCGTTCCTCCTCGCGGGCGAAATGGCCGTCGCGTACTTCCAGTTCCACGCCCCGGGCGGCTTCTGGCCCACCCTGAACGGTGGGACCCCGGCCGTCCTCTACTGCTTCCTGTGGCTCTACGTGTCGGCAGCCGGAGCCGGGCCGTGGAGCCTCGACGCGCGGCGCGGCGCGGCCTGAAGCACGGGCGCACATGTCTGAAGTCACGAACCACGCCCCCGGAGCGTTACTGCTGGGGCCAGCTCAACACGGACGACACGGCGAAGGCCGAGGCGCTCGCGGCCGCGGCACTCCGGCGTCGCTCGGCGCGAAGACCTGGGTTCCCCCCGACGGTCATCGAGGGGACGGGCGAATTCGCCGTCCTCGCAGACCCCCAGGGGGCGACTTTCGCGCTCTATCGCGCGTAGCATCGACCGCCAGACCGCCAGACCGCCAGACAAGGAGTCGAACATGGCCGCAAAGAAGAAGACGAAGAAAGCCGCCTCCAAGGCCGCGCCCCGCAAGGCGAAGAAGGCGGCCTCAAGGCCCGCGAAGAAGCGGGCGCCCGCCGCGCCGTCCGGATTGTCACTGGACGACGTCTCGCCGGGCATCACCGCCAACGACCTCGAGAAGAGCCTCGTCTGGTACCGCGACGTCGTCGGCTTTGCCGAAGGGGAGCGTTGGATGCGCGACGGGAAGCTCGCGGGCGTCGAGCTCAAGGCCGGAAAGTCCGCGTTCATGATCGGCCAGGACGACTGGAAGAAGGGCCGCGACCGCCAGAAGGGCGCCGGGTTCCGGCTCTACTGCACGACGACGCAGGACGTCGACGTCCTCGCGAAGAAGATCGAGGCCAAGGGCGGCGTGCTCGACCAGCAGCCGACGGATCAGCCCTGGGGCATGCGCGACATCGCGCTGACCGATCCCGACGGATTCAAGATCACGATCGGGAAGGAGCTGAAGAGGAAGCGCTGACGGGCAAGGGTTTAAGCTCGGTGCGGAGACGACATGACGATTCACCCGCGCCGAGCTTCCACCGCGGTCCTCGCTTTCGCGGCTCTTTTCGTCGCCGTTCACGGCGCACGCGCCGAGAAACCCTCCTCGTTCGCCGCCATCGCCCGCGCGAGGCCCGACGTCACGATCCTCGTGACGGATTCCGGCCTCGGCGGGCTCTCCGTTGCCGCCGACCTCGCCGCGCGGCTTCCCGCCAGCGGCATCGTCCGGTCGGCGCGGATCATCTTCGTAAACGCCGAGCCGGACGCCGTCTGGGGCTACAACGACCTCAGGAACGACGCGGACAAGGTGCGGATCTTCGACGGCGCGCTCTCGGCGATGGAGGCGCGCTTCAAGCCGGACCTCATCCTGATCGCGTGCAACACGCTCTCGGTCGTTTTTCCCCGGACGGAGCACGCAAAGACGGGGGGGACGGAGACTGTCGAGATCGTCGGCCTCGGCGCGGATCTGATCCGCAAGGAGCTGGCCGGCAAACCCGGCACGACGGCGGTCGTCTTCGCGACGAAGACGACGATCGAGTCCGGCGCGCACCGGAAGCTCCTCGTCGAAAAGGGCGTCGCGGCGGACCGCGTCGTGGGCGAGGCGTGCCCGAAGCTCGCGGGCGCGATCGAGCGCGGCGCGGCGAGCGACGAGACGGTCTCGTACGTGAGGAAGTTCGTCGCGGAAGCGCTCGAGAAGCGATCGGTCAAGTCGGGTCCCCTCGTCGTGAGCCTCAACTGCACGCACTACGGCTACGTGAAGCCGCTCTGGGAGCAGGCCTTCGCGGCGGCAGGATTTCCAGGCGTCAAGGTCCTCGACCCGAACCCGCTCATGGCGGACCTCGTCCTGAAGAAGGGCGGCGAGACGCGCTGGCCGAAGACCTCCATCACCGTGGAGGCCGTCTCGAAGGTGCCGATCGAAGAGGGCACGCGCAGGAACCTTGGGGCTCTCCTGAGGGTCACGTCGCCCGAGACGGCGGACGCCCTTCTGAAGATCCGTCACGAGCCCGACCTCTTCCCGGCGAAGGTCGATCCTTCGGCGATCGTCCCGCGCTGACGCCTCGCGCGTCAGCTGTTGCCCGGGACGGGGATCGCCGCCCCGTGCACGGCCCGCGCGTCGTCGCTCGCGAGATACAGCACGACCTTGGCGAGGTCCGCGGGCGTCGGCCACGTCGAGAAGTCCGCGTCCGGCATCGCCCTGCGGTTCGCGGGCGTATCGATGATCGACGGCAGGATGGTGTTCACGCGCACGCCCGTGCCCTTCAGGTCCGCCGCAAGCGAGGCGATCATCGCGATGGCGGCGGCCTTCGACGCCGCGTAGGCGGCGAGGCCCGCCGGAGGCGCAAGGGCGGACTGGGCCGCCACGTTCACGATGGTGCCGCGGCCCGCCGCGAGCATGACGGGCGCGACCGCGCGCGCGAGCGTCCACCCGGAGCGAAGATTGAGGTCCAGCATCCGGCCGAGGTCCGCCGCGTCGGACTCCCACAGGGGTTTCCCGCCGGCGAAGCCCCCGACGGTGTTCACGAGCGCGTCGAGACGGCCGCGGCTCGCCCGGATCTTCTCGACGAGCGCCCGGGCGGCCGCTTCGTCCGTGACGTCGAGGTCATGACCTTCGAGCCGGTCCGCGGCCGGACCTGCTTCGGTCCGGAGTGCGGCGAGCTCCTCCGCCTTCCGAAAGGTGACGGCCACGCGGGCGCCTGCGGCGAGGAACGCGAGACTCACGGCGCGGCCGAGGCCGCCCGTGCCGCCCGCGACGAGGACCGAGCTGCCTTCGAATGTCTTCATGGCCGGCGATGTTACGGCGTCGCGGGCGAGCCCCCGGGACTTGGCGCCGGACTTCGCGCCGGCGGGCCCTCCCGTGTAACGTCGGGGTATGACGGACCTTTCCCGCGAGGAGATCACGCGCTACTCGCGGCACCTGCTCCTGCCGGAGGTGGGCCGCGAGGGGCAGGAGAAGCTGAAGGCGGGAAGCGTCCTGATCGTGGGCGCCGGCGGCCTGGGCTCGCCCGCGGCGCTCTATCTCGCGGCTGCGGGCGTCGGGACGATCGGGCTCGTCGATTTCGACACCGTGGACGCGTCCAATCTCCAGCGCCAGATCCTTTACGACACGAAGGGCGTCGGGCGGGCGAAGCTCGAGGTCGCACGCGAGCGGCTGACGGCGCTGAACCCCCACGTGAACGTGTCGCTCTTTCCCGAACGGCTCACGAACGCGAACGCGCTCGGCATTCTCGAGGGGTTCGACGTCGTCCTGGACGGGACAGACAACTTCGCGACGCGTTACCTCACGAATGATGCCTGCTACCTCCTCGACAAGCCGAACGTCTACGGGTCGATCTACCGCTTCGAGGGGCAGGTCAGCGTCTTCCAGCGCGGGAAGGGCCCGTGCTACCGCTGCCTCTATCCGTCCCCGCCCGAGCCGGGCCTCGTCCCGAGCTGCGCCGAGGGCGGCGTGCTCGGCGTCCTGCCCGGCGTCGTCGGGACGCTTCAGGCGGCCGAGGCACTCAAGCTACTGCTCGGAGTCGGCCGCTCTCTCGTGGGCCGGCTCGTTCTGTACGACGCGCTCCAACCCGCGTTCCGAGTGATTGCGCTGCCGCGCGACCCGGACTGCCCGCTCTGCGGCGACTTGCCGAGCATCACGGGCCTCGTCGACTACGACGCGCTGTGCGGAGCCGGAGCCGTCCTCCTGCCGCCGGGAGCCGAGGTCAC
>JBBQDQ010000049.1:0-20723 GCA_038319835.1 Thermoanaerobaculia bacterium
GCCGGCCCGGCTGCGGTCTGGAGCCAGAGCGTTCCGGGGAGCGCGGCGGACGGGGCGACGGCCACGCGCCCCTCGAGGGACGGGGGCACGAACACCGGCCGGGGGGACAGAAGGACGAAGGAGTCGCCCGGCCTTTCAGCCAGCCAGGCGGTCAGGAGGCCGTCCAGGTAACGTCCGACGCCGGTCGGCCTCTCCTCGAGCGGCCGCGCGTCGACGGCAATGCGCATCCCGCCCATGTTATATTCCGCGGCTCCTCTGCGCTGAGGAGACTCCCTGCATGGACCTGAATCTGGAAACGGCTTTCGACGAGCCGGTCGATCTTTCTCATGAATTCGAGATTCCGAGCGGACGTCTCGAGAGGCCGGAGCTTCTCTCGCTGTCGCCGGTCTCGTTCACCGGGCGCCTCGAGAGGGCCGACCTCGGCTTCCTCCTGGCCGGACGCCTCGCGTTCACCGGCGTGATCGCCTGCGCGCGGTGCCTTTCTCCCGTGCCGTTCGTGCGGAAAGCGGAGGTCTCCTGGACCTTCATGCCCGCTCACGAAAAGCCGCTGCTGGAGAAGCCGAAGGCCGCCAGACCGGCCGACGCGAAGGCCGGCAAGGCGGCGAAGGCCGGCAAGGGTGGCGAGAAGGACGACGACGAAGACGGCGACGAGCTCTCGGCGGCGGATCTGGACGTCGTCTTCTACGACGACCTCGTCCTGCCGTGCGACCCTCTCATCGAGGAGCAGCTGCAGCTCGAGCTGCCGATGAAGGAGCTCTGCCGGGACGACTGCAAGGGCCTCTGTCCGCAGTGCGGATCCGACCGCAACGCGGCCCCCTGCGACTGCGCGCCGCCCCCGGACGAGCGGTGGAAGTCGCTCAAGACGATCCTCGAAATCGACAAGAAGTAGAAGCCACGGACGACACAGGAGACCGACGATGCCGAACCCAAAGCACCGACACAGCAAGACGCGCCGCGACCTGCGCCGCGCGCACGACTTCCTGAAGCCCAAGCAGACGTCGAACTGCCCGAACTGCGGGATCGAGAAGCTGCCTCACCGCGTCTGCGCCGCCTGCGGCTGGTACAAGGGCCGCGAAGTCACAGCCGGGGCCACGAAGTAGCTTGACCATTGCCGTCGACGCGATGGGGGGCGACCACGCCCCCCGCGTCAACGTGGAGGGGGCGGTCGCCGCGGCGATCGACTTCGGACTCGACACGCTCCTCGTGGGGCGGCGGAAAGAAGTCGAGGCCGAGCTCGCCCGGACGGGCTACACGGGCGCCCGGGTGGGCGTCGTGGACGCCGAAGAGGTCGTCCTCTTCGACGAGGCCTCGATCACCCCGATCCGGAAGAAACGGCGCGCCTCGATCCGCATCGCCGCCGAGTGCGTCCGCGACGGGCGCGCGGGCGGGATGTTCACCGCCGGCCACACGGGCGCCGCGATGGTCGTCTCGAAGATGATCATGGGCGTCGTCGAGGGAATCGACCGCCCGGCGCTCGCGACGGTCCTGCCGGGCCTCAAGAAGAAGCAGGTTCTCCTCGACGTCGGCGCGAACGTGACCTGCCGGCCCGTGCACTACCGCGAGTTCGCCCTCATGGGCCACTTTTACGCGCAGGAGGTCCTCGGGGTCGCCAAGCCGAAGATCGGCCTCATGTCGGTCGGCGAGGAAGAGGGCAAAGGCACGGACGCGACGCGCGAGGTCTTCGGGCTCCTCAAGGAGTCGGGGCTCAATTTCATCGGGAACGTCGAGGGCCGCGACGTCTACTCGGGGGACGTCGACGTGATCGTGACGGACGGCTTCACGGGCAACGTGATCCTCAAGGTCTCCGAGAGCCTCGCGCACCTCGTCGAGGAGGCGCTCAAGCAGGAGATCACGCGCAGCCTCCAGGCGTCGATGGGCTTCCTTCTCTCGAAGGACGCCTTCCGCTCGTTCAAGAAGCGCCTCGACTACAGTGAATACGGCGGCGCGCCGCTTCTCGGCGTCAAGGGCGCGTGCTTCATCGGGCACGGGCGCTCGAACGCGAAGGCGGTCCGCAACGCGATCAAGGCCGCGCACGACTTCGTCGAACGCCGGATCCCCGACAAGATCCGCGCCAAGGCGATGACGTTCGCGCCGCCCGCCCTCACCCGGTAACATCCCGGCTTTCCGTCAGGGAGGAGGACCGATGCTCCACGCCACCATCGCCGGCACCGGCCGGGCCGTTCCCGACCGGGTCATCTCGAACGCCGACCTCGAGAAGATGGTCGAAACGTCGGACGAGTGGATCGTGACACGCACCGGCATCCGCGAGCGGCGCATGGCCGGCGAAGGCGACATCCTCTCCGACTTCTGCGTCAAGGCCGCGATCCCGGCGCTCGAGGCGGCGGGGATCGGCCCGATGGACCTCGACACGATCATCCTCGCGACCTGCACGCCCGACCACCCGATCCCGGGCGCCGCGCCTGTCGTCCAGTTCAAGCTCGGCGCGAAGAAGGCCGCGGCCTTCGACCTGAACGCGGCGTGCTCGGGCTGGCTCTACGGGCTCCACGTCGCCGACGGCCTCGTCCAGTCCGGAAAGGCGAAGAACGTCCTCCTCGTCGGTGCCGAGTTCCTGACGCGGTTCACGGACTACACGGACCGCGGCACGTGCATCCTCTTCGGGGACGGCGCGGGCGCGACCGTGCTCAAGGCCACGTCCTCCGACCACGGCGTTCTCTCGACCGCGATCCGGACGGACGGCGAGGGCTCGGGCTTCATCTCGATGCCCGGCGGCGGCTCGACGCACCCGCCCAACCGCCCCGAGACGCTCGAGTCGCACCTCACGTACATCCAGATGAAGGGCGGCGAGACGTTCAAGGTGGCGATCCGCTCGATGGTCGACGTCTGCAAGGAGGTCCTCGCCGAGAGCGGCTTCACGGAAAGCGACGTCGCGTGGCTCCTCCCGCACCAGGCCAACGAGCGGATCCTCACGGCCACGGCCGACCGCCTCAAGATTCCCGCCGAGCGCTGCATGAACAATATCGCGCGTTACGGCAACACGAGCGCGGCCTCGATTCCGATCGCGCTCGACGAGTACGCGCGCGAGGGGAAGATCAAGAGGGGCGACCTCATCCTCATCACGGCGTTCGGCGGCGGCCTCACGTGGGGCGCCGCCCTCGTCCGCTGGTGAGCCCCGTGGGCGGCGTCGCGTTCCTGTTCCCCGGCCAGGGCTCCCAGTTCGCCGGGATGGGGAGGGACCTGGTCGAGCGGTTCCCCGAGGCGCGCGAGGTTTACGCGCGCGCCGACGCGGCCCTCGCGCCCCTCGGTCTCGTCGTCTCTAAGGTCTCTTTCGAGGGCACGGACGAGGAGCTCAAGCAGACCGCCGTGACGCAGCCCGCGATCGTGACCCACGCCGTCGCGGTCCTCGCCGTCCTGAAGGCGAAGGGCGTCATTCCCGCGGTGGCGGCCGGCCACTCGCTCGGCGAGTACGTGGCGCTCGTCGCCGCCGGCGCGCTCACGCTCGAGGACGCCGTCGTCCTCGTGCGGCGGCGCGGCACGTTCATGCAGGACGCCGTCCCCGCCGGACGGGGCGCGATGTCGGCCGTCATCGGCCTGGCCGCCGAGCTGGTCGTCGAGGCGTGCGCGGAAGCGGCCGCCGCCTCGGGCGAGGTCGTCTCGGCCGCGAACTTCAACTCGCCCGAGCAGACCGTCATCGCGGGCACGGCCGCCGGCGTCGCAAAGGCGGGGGAGATCCTCAAGGCGAAGGGCGCCAAGCGCGTCCTCCCGCTCCCCGTGTCCGCCCCGTTCCACTGCGCGCTCATGAAGCCCGCCGAAGAGGCGCTCGCGCCGTACCTCGCGTCGACGGCGTTCTCTCCGCTCGCGATCCCCGTCGTGAACAACGCCGGCGCCGCCGAAGAGCGCGATGCCTCCGTCGCGCGCGAGGCGCTCCGGCGGCAGATCTGCTCGCCCGTGCGCTGGGTCGAGTCCGTCCAGCGCCTCGCGGCCCTTGCCCCCTCGGCCATCGAGGTCGGGCCAGGGACGGTCCTCTCGGGCCTCGCGAAGCGCATCGCGAAGGACTGGCCCGTGAGAACGACGTCCACCGCCGCCGCTCTCGACACCTTCTCTTGAAAGGAACGCCGATGGCCGTCTCGTTCAACCTCTCCGGCAAGGTCGCGCTCGTCACCGGGGGCTCCCAGGGCATCGGGGAGTCCATCGCGAAGGCGCTGGCCGCGGCCGGTGCGCACGTCGTCGTTGCGGCCCGCAGCAAGGACAAGGCCGCGTCCGTCGCGCAGGCAATCGTGGCGTCGGGCGGCTCCGCCGAACCGCTGCGCCTCGACGTCGCGGATCCGGCCTCCGTGACGGCCGGCTTCAAGTCCGTCGTCGAGAAGCACGGAAAGCTCGACGTCCTCGTCAACAACGCGGGGATCACGGCCGACGGCCTCATCCTGCGCATGTCGAAGGACTCCTGGGACAAGGTCATCGCCACCGACCTGACGGGCGTCTTCCTCTGCGCGCAGGAGGCGGCAAAGACCATGCTCAAGAAGCGGGTCGCGGGCCGCATCGTGAACATCACGTCGGTCGTGGGCCTGATGGGGAACCCGGGCCAGACGAACTACGCCGCGGCCAAGGCCGGCGTCGTGGGCTTCACGAAGGCTCTCGCGCGCGAGATCGGGTCGCGTGGCATCACGGTTAACGCGGTCGCCCCGGGCTACGTCGAGACGTCCATGACGGACGCCCTGAACGAGGAGCAGAAGAAGGCGCTCGTCGGCCAGATCGTCCTCGGCCGCCTCGGCACGGGCGACGACGTGGCCGGCGCCGTGGTCTTCCTGGCCTCGGACGCGGCGGCCTACGTCACCGGGACGACCCTCAACGTGAGCGGCGGACTCCACATCGGTTAAGCTCCGGGCTTCGGGTCCGGGTTGAAATGAGTCCCGGGTGCGGTCAGAATCCGCTTTCCCGCGAAGACAGCAGACAATTTTCGGAGGAATTCGATGTCGACTTCGGTGGAAGAAAAGGTCAAGGGCATCATCGTCGAGCAGCTCGGCGTGCAGGCTGAGGAAGTGAAGCCCGAGGCGTCGTTCGTCGACGATCTCGGCGCGGACTCGCTCGACACGGTCGAGCTCGTCATGGCCTTCGAGGAAGCGTTCGGCATCGAGATCCCGGACGAGGACGCCGAGAAGATCCAGAAGGTCAAGGACGCGGTTTCGTACATCGGGTCCCACGCCAAGCCGGCCTGATCCCTTCCGGACACACCCTTCTCGTGCCGGAAAACGTCGCTCCTCTTCTCGACGCCCGCGGGCGTCGCCGCGTCGCCGTCACGGGCGTCGGTCTCGTGTCGCCGATCGGCCTGACGCGCGACCAGAACTGGGCGAGCCTGAAGGCGGGCGTCTCCGGGATCGGCCCCCTGACGCGGTTCGACGCCACGGACTACGCCTGCCGGATCGCGGGCGAGGTTCGGGGCTTCGACCCGGGCGCCTTCCTCGAGAAGAAGGAAATCAAGAAGTTCGACACGTTCATCCACTACGCGGTGGCGGCGTCGAAGGACGCGATGACCGATTCCGGCCTCGTCGTGAACGACGACAACGCCGAACGCGTCGGCGTCTGCATCGGCTCGGGGATCGGCGGCCTGCCGCTCATCGAGGAGACGCACAAGACGCTCCTCGAGAAGGGCCCGCGCCGGATCAGCCCGTTCTTCATCCCCGGCCTCATCGTGAACATGTGCTCCGGGCTCGTCTCGATCCTGAACGGCGCCAAGGGCCCGAACACGGCGACGGCGACCGCCTGCGCGACGTCGGCGCACGCGATCGGCGACGCGGTGAACATCATCCGCCGCGGCGACGCGGACGCGATGATCGCAGGCGGCTCCGAGTCCGTCGTGACTCCGCTCGCGATCGGCGGGTTCGCCGCGATGCGCGCCCTTTCAACCCGCAACGACGACCCGAAGACCGCCTCGCGTCCCTGGGACAAGGACCGCGACGGCTTCGTTCTCGGCGAGGGTGCGGGCGTCCTCATCCTCGAGGATCTCGCGATGGCGAAGGCCCGGGGCGCCGTGATCTACGCCGAGATCTCCGGATACGGGATGTCGGGCGACGCGTACCACATCAGCGCGCCGTCCGAGGACGGAGACGGCCCCTCCCGCGTCATGCTCAACACGCTCAAGGACGCCGGAGCGAACCCGGACGAGATCCAGTACATCAACGCGCACGGCACCTCGACGCCACACGGGGACAAGATCGAGACCACCGCCGTCAAGAAGGTCTTCGGCGACCACGCGAAGAAGCTTGCGGTGTCCTCGACGAAGTCCATGACGGGCCACCTCCTCGGCGCGGCCGGCGGATACGAGGCGGGCGTCCTCGCGCTCGCGATGCGCCACGGCATCGTCCCGCCCACGATCAACTACACGACGCCTGATCCCGAGTGCGACCTCGACTACACGCCGAACACGGCGCGCGAGGTCCGGCTCCGTGCGGCGCTCTCGAACTCGTTCGGGTTCGGGGGCACGAACGCGTGCCTCATGATGCGCTCCGTCTGACGGCGCCCGCGTTCCAGGCCGCCGCGGCGGGCCATCCTGTTACGATGAATCGTGTTTCCGTTCCGGGGTTCGCGCCGTGCGGCCGCGTTCGCGGCCCTGCTGGCCGCCGCGGCGGCCGCGGCCTGGTTCTTCTGGTGGCGCGCGCACCGGCCGTTCCTCGACCGCTGGAGTGAGGACGCGACGCGCCTCGTGTCGGCTGCGCGAATCGGGACCGAGATCGAGGTCCTCTCCGCGAAACCGCACCGCGCGGGCACGCCCGCGAACGCCGAGGTCGCGAGCGAAGTCGAGCGCCGCCTCGCGTCGGCCGGGCTCAAGCCATGGAGCGACGTCCACGACGCCGACCTCTGGGAGCCCGTCACGCTGCGCCTCGCGCTGGCGGGTCCGGGCGGGCGCGAGATCGACCTCCACGAGCGCGAGATTCCGGCCGACCCGGCGACGCGCGTCGCGAAGGGTGAGCTGCCGTTCCTCGCGTACGCGCCGGACTCGGACCTCGAGGCGCCGCTCGTCTACGCGAACTTCGGCGCGGCCGAGGACTACGACGCCCTCCGCAAGGCCGGCGTCGACCCGCGCGGCAAGGTCGCGATCGTCCACGTTCAGGGCGTCTGCCGCGGCGAGAAGGTGGTGGCGGCCGAGAAGGCCGGCGTTGCCGCGCTCCTCGTCTACCTCGAGCCGAAGGACCAGGGGATCCTGAAGCCCCCGTATCCGGAAGGCGCGGGGCCGCACCCGGCGGCCGTCTCGCGCGGCACGCTCCTGAAGTATTTCCGGCGCCCCGGCGACCCGCGGCGGTCGAAGGAGCAGGGCGTCGACGTCCTCCCGAAGATCCCGGCGCTCGCGATCTCGGCGGAGGCCGCCGAGACGCTCCTCAAGGAGATGAACGGCCCCGAGCCGCCGAAGGGCTGGAAGGGAACGCTCGCGGCCCCATACGCGCTCGGGCCCGGTAAGGCCCGCGTCCATCTCACCGTGCGCGGCAAGACGGTCCGCGCGAAGCTCCGCAACGTCCTCGCTTCCATCCCGGGCGCCGATCCGAAGGCGCCTCCGGTCCTCGTCATGGGCCACTACGACGCCTGGGTGAACGGCGCCGTCGACCCCGGCTCCGGAGCGGCCGTCGTCCTCGAGACCGCCGAGGTGCTCGCGCGCCTCGCGGAGAAGGGCTGGAAGCCGGCGCGCGGCGTCCTCTTTGCGCTCTGGGATGGCGAGGAGTGGGGCATGTTCGGCTCGACGGCGTGGCTCGAGGCCCACCTCGGCTCCTCCGGCCTTCCCGTCGCGGCCGCGATCAACGTCGACTCGGCCGCCCGCGCCAACGACCTCTACGCGAGCCTCACCCCGGGCCTGAGGGGCGTCTTCGACGCCGTCCTCCCGCGCGTCGCCGACCCGCTCTCGTCCGGCAAGACGCTCGCACAGTCGGCGGGAGAGCCCGCGCTTCCGGGTTTCTCGAGCGACATCGCACCGTTTCTCGGCTTCACGCCGGTTCCCGCCGCCGAGCTCGGCTTCGGCCGCTGGTACGGCGCGTATCACACGCTCTACGACACTCCGGCCTATGTCGCGAAGATCGCGGACCCGGGCTCTGTCCGGAGCGCGGCCCTGGCGCGGGCCGTGACGCTCTTCGCGGGCGCGCTCGCGACGCCGTCCGTCTTCCCGTTCCGTTTCACCGAGGTCTCGGAATTCACGCGGCGCGAGATGCGTGAGATCCAGGCGCGCTACCCCGGCGCGATGGGATGGCTGCCCGCTGTCCTGAATCCCCTGGACACGCACCTCTCGGCCTTCGAGTCGGCGGCGGCGGCGTGGGACGACTACGCGCGATCGGGCTCGGGGGGCGCGCGGAACCGGGCCCGGGCCGACGGCCTCGCGAACCTCGCGATCGCGTCGCTCGGGTCGCGCGGCGCCTTCGGCCGGGGCTGCGTCCTTTGGGGCCCGTCCGAGAGCACGGGCTGCGGCGCGACGCCGCTGCCCGGCATCGAAGACTCAGTCCGCCGCAGCGACCGTGCCGGCGTCGCGCGCGAGATCGACCGTCTCGGCGCGGCGTTCTCCCGCGCGCGGGACTACCTCGTGGCGGGCGACTGGCTGGGACGCGGCAACGCGTCCTCGCGCGAGAAGCGCCCGGGCGGTCCGGAGCGCCAGTGATTCGGCGCGGCGCCGCTGCGGCGGCGCTCGCCCTCGCGGCCGCCGCGTGCGGGGGCTCTCCCTTCGCCCGCCGCTCTGCGCAGATCGAGGGCCTCGTGAACGGGGCGCGCATCGGCGCGCGCGTCGAGGCGCTCGCCGCCGTGCCGCATCGCGCCGGGACGCGCGCGCAGGCGGCCGTCGTCGAATCCGTCGCGGAGATGCTCCGCGCGGACGGGCTGGACGTCGCCGTGACGTCGTTCGAGGTCGACCTCCCTGAGCCGGGCGACGCCTCGCTCGTTCTCGACGGCGCGCCCGTATTCGACCTGCGCGAACGCGCGCTGCCCGGGGACCCGTACTCGGCCGACGGTGCGAAGGAGACGCCGTTCTTCGCGTGGGCGCCGCCGGGGGAGGCCCGCGGGCGCGTCGTCTACGCGAACCACGGGGACCGCGACGACTACGCGTTCCTCGCGAAGGCGGGCGTCCCGGTGAAGGGCGCGATCGTCCTCGCGCGCGCCGGAGGCATCTGCCGCTCGATGAAGTCGCTCCTCGCGGAGGAGGCGGGCGCCTCGGCGCTGCTGCTCTACCCGGAGCGGCGCGACCTCGGCATCGTCAAGCCCGACTTCCCGGACGGGCCGTATCTCAACCCGTGGGCCGTCCCGCGCGGTTCGATGCTGCGGTACTTCGCGTGCCCGGGCGATCCCGGCCGAGCGCAGGCGCGCGGCGCCCCCGGCCTGCTGCCGCGGATTCCGGCCCTGCCCGTCTCCGAGTCCGTCGCGCGCGAGATCCTGGCGCGGCTCGAGGGTGCGCCCGCTCCCGAAGGGTGGACGGGCTGGATGAAGACGCCCTACCGCCTCGGAGCGACGCACGGCGAGGCGCGCCTCACCGTGCGCGGCTCGTCCGCGCGTCGCACGCTCCGGAACGTCACGGCCACGCTGCCCGGCCGCCGCCGCGACGCCGCCGCGATCATCGTGTCCGCACACACGGACGCCTGGGTGCACGGCGCGATCGACCCGGTCTCGGGCGCCGCCACCGTCCTCGAGGCTGCCGACGTTCTCACGCGCCTCCGCGCGGACGGCTGGCGGCCCGAGCGCGACGTCGTCTTCGCGTTCTGGGACGGCGAGGAGTACGGAATGCTCGGCTCGACGCGCTGGGTCGAGGAGAGGCTCCGCGACCTGCCGTCGAAGGCCGCGGCGTTTCTCTACGTCGATTCGTCCGCGCGCGCGTGGGACTTCATGGCCGACGTCTCGCCCGCTCTCGCCGGAAGCCTCGACGACGTCCTCGCGGCGGTGCCCGATCCGGCGACGGGGCGGTCCCTTCTCTCGGTGCGCGCGGTCACGCAGCTGCCCGGCTTCAGCGGCGACACGTCGCCGTTCGTCGGACTGGGCGGCGTCCCGGGCGCGCAGGTGGGTTACGGACGCCGCACGTACGCGATGTACCACACGGGCTACGACGACCCGCTACTCGCACGCCGGCATCTCGATCCCGGCTGGGGCCTCTCGTCGTCGCTCGCGCGCGTGCTCACACTCTGGGCGTCCGTGCTCGCGGACGCGCCCGTGCCCGCGTGGCGGTTCACGGAGGTCGCGGACTTCCTGCGCGCCGAGGTCGAAAAGGTCGGCGCGGCGGGGGCCCCGTACGAAGAAAAGCACGAGCTCGCCGCCGCGGTCAGCCGGTTTCGCGAGGCGGCGTCCGCCTGGGACGGCGTGGGCGGCGCGTTTCGCGGCGCGCGTGCGGCGGAGATCGAGCCCCTCGTGATCGCCGCGATGGCCGCGTTCCGTGATCTTGCGGGGGCGCGCGATTTCGCGCGTTCGAGCCTCCTCCTCGGGCCGTCGGCCGTGAACGGCTGCGGAACCGAGACGCTTCCGGGCCTCCGACGCGCCCTTCTGGGCGACGGTTCACCCCGCGTCGAGGCGGACCGCCTTCTGCGCGCCCTCGAGGTCTCCGAGGCGAAGCTCCGCGAAGCCGTGCGGATCGCGCGCGGGGGCGCTAGTGGAAGTCATGGCTCGGCAGGTCGGGGAGCGCGGGGAGCGGCCAGAAGCGCTCGGCCCTGACGGAGACGTTCCCGCCTTCCTTCTGGAGCGGCCCCTCCACGACGAGGCCCGCCGAGCCGACGATGAGGGCGCGGTTCTCCTTGAAGAGGTCGGGCCGGACGATCGCCTGCACGATTCCGCTCTCGTCCTCGAGGGACAGGAACACGAAGCCTTTCGCCGTCCCCGGCCGCTGCCTCACGATCACGGCCCCCGCGGCCTTGACGCGGTCGCCCTCGCGCGCATTGCGCAGCTCGGCCGCCGAGAGGATGGACTGCACGGACAGCGCGGCCCTCAGGTGCTCGATGAGGTGCGGCCCGGCGGTGAGGTCCGTCGCGCGGTAGTCGGCGGCGGTCTCCTCGATCGCGGACATTTCCGGGAGAGGGGATTTCTGCGAAGAGGAAGAGAGGGGAAGAGTCTCATAGAGGGTCCCGAGCGGACGGGAGACTTCGGCCATCTGCCAGAGCGCCGTGCGGCGGGAGATGCCGAGCGACGCGAGCGCGCCCGAGTAGGCGATCAGCGTCGTCTCGTCGGGGCGGAGGCGGCAGCGGCGCTGAAAGTCAGATACATCTTCAAAGCATCCCCCCTTCTTCCGTTCCTCCTCGATGGTCCTCCCGGTGGCTTCCTTCATCCCCTTCACGAAGCGAAGGCCCAGCCGAATGGCGAGGGTCCCTTCTTGACCTTCTAAGAAATCTTTCTCTTTCTCTTTCCTTCTTTCTCTCTCCAGCCCGCACTCCCACCCGGAAGAGTTCACGTCGATCGGCAGCACCGGCGTCCCGTGGCGCTGGATGTCCTTCACGATCGTGGCGGGGTGGTAGAAGCCCATCGGCCACGCGTTCAGGAGGCAGGCCGTGAACGCCGCCGGGTGGTGCGCCTTGAGCCACGCGCTCGCATACGCGATGAGCGCGAAGCTCGCTGCGTGCGACTCGGGGAAGCCGTAGAGCGCGAACGCAGTGATGGACTTGACGATCTGGTCCTGCGCGGGGCCCGTGATCCCGTTCTTCTCCATGCCCGCGCGCAGGCGTGCCTCGATCGAGGCCATCCGCTCCTCCGAGCGCTTGAACCCCATCGCGCGGCGCAGCTCCTCGGCTTCGCCGCCCGTGAAGCCCGCGGCCACCATCGCGATCTTCAGGAGCTGCTCCTGGAAGAGCGGCACGCCGAGCGTGCGCTTCAGGATCGGCTCGAGGCACGGGTGCGGGTACACGACGGGCGCCTTGCCCTGGCGCCGGTCGAAGAACGGGTGGACCATCCCGCCCACGATCGGCCCGGGCCGGATGATCGCGACCTGCACGACGATGTCGTAGAAAACCAGCGGCGCGTGGCGGGGGAGGGACGCCATCTGCGCGCGGCTCTCCACCTGGAAGAGGCCAATCGTGTCCGCGGCGCGGAGCATCTCGTAGACCTTCGGATCGTCGTGCGGGAGGTGCGCGAGGTCGACCTTCTCGCCCTCGTGCGCCTCGATCATCGGAATGGTCCTCTCGATCGCGCCGAGCATCCCGAGGCCGAGGAGGTCCACCTTCACGATCCCGAGGTCCGCGCAGTCGTCCTTGTCCCACTGGATGACGACACGCCCCTCCATCGCCGCGGGCTCGAGCGGGACGACCTCCGAGAGCTTTCCCTTGGCCACGACCATCCCGCCCGAGTGCTGACCGAGGTGTCGCGGCAGGTTCTGGACGCGCATGAAGAGGGACCCGAAGTGCTTCACGCGGGCATCCTTCGGGTCGAAGCCCGTGGCCGCGACCTCGGCGGAAAGGTCGCGCGTGCCGTCGCGGTACTCGCCGAAGCTGTACCGCCCGAGGTGCTTGGCGAGCGTGTCGACCTGGTCCGGCGCGAAGCCGACGGCCTTGGCCATCTCGCGCGCGGCCGAACGGTCGCGGTACGTGATCACGTTCGCCGTCATCGCGGCGCCGTGCGCGCCGTACGTCGCATAGACGTGCTGGATGACCTTCTCGCGCTGGTCGCCCGAGGGAAGGTCGAGGTCGATGTCCGGCCACTCGCCGCGCTCCTCCGAGAGGAAACGCTCGAAGAGGAGCTCCATTCGCACGGGATCGATCGCCGTGATCGAGAGCGCGTAGCAGACCGCGCTGTTCGCGGCCGAGCCGCGCCCCTGCACGAGGATCTTCTCCCGCTTGCAGAAGTTCACGATGTCCCAGACGATCAGGAAGTAGCCCGCGAGGTCGAGCTTCTCGATGAGGTTCAGCTCCTTCGTGAGCTGCGCCTGCGCCTTCGTCGTGAGCGGGCGGAAGCGCCCGCGCGCGCCCTCCCACGTCACGCGCCGGAGGGTCGCCGACGCCGTCTCGCCGGGTGGGCTCGGGTACTCCGGGAAGCGGTAGCCGAGGTCCGCGAGCGTGAACGACAGCCGCGAGGCGAGTGCGGCGCTCTCCTCGAGGACGCCCGGCAGGTCCGCGAAGAGGGCCTGCATGTCGGCGCCGGACTTCAGGTGCCGCTCGCGCCCGGCGTGGAGCTTCGTTCCGGCCGCGTCGAGGTGCGTGTGGTGGCGGATGCACGTGAGCGCGTCGAAGAGCTCCTTGTCGCGCCGTTGCGCGTAGCGCACGCCGTTCGTCGCGAGGACCGGCAGCCGCCGCGCGCGGGCGAGGTCGAGAAGCGCGCGGTTCGCGTGCTCTTCCCCGCGCAGGAGGTGGCGCTGCAGCTCGACGTGGACGCGCCCGGGAAAGAGGGAGACGAGGCGGTCCAGCTCCTTGCCCGCCGCGTCGAGCCCGCCCGAGGCGAGAGCGCGCGTCACGACGCTCTCCTCGCCGCCCGTCAGGACGTGCAGCCCCTCGGCGTGCGCGGCGATCACCTCCCACGGCGCCGCCGCCTGCCCCTTCGGCTTGCCCATGGCCGCCGCGGTGAGGAGCGAGCAGAGGTTCCGGTAGCCCTTCTGGTTCTCGACGAGGAGCGAGAGGCGGGGCAGGGAAACTCCGGGCGGCAGTGGCGGCGGCACGAGACCGAGGGGCCCTCCCCTCTTCACTTTCAAAGAAATGCTTCCGTCTCTCTTCGGACCTCTCTCGAGCACCACTTCCGCCCCCACGAGCGCCTTGATCCCCGCCTGCTTCGCCGCCTTCCAGAACCGTGGGGCGCCGGAGAGGCCGTTCACATCGACGAGCGCCATCGCGGGGAGGTCGAGCGCGGCGGCGGTGTCGGCGAGGTCCTCGGGCAGCGAGGCGCCGTTCAGGAACGAGAACGCCGACGCGGCGCGCAGCTCGGCGTACGGCCGCGCGCGGCGCACGCCCGCCGGTGGGCGCGCGTACGCGCGATTGCGGAGCTTTTCCTTCTGCGCGCCGGGCCCGGTGTACGCGCCCTTGCGGCCGGGACCGACGAGGCCCCCGAGCATGTCGCGCCCCGGCGGCCCGCCGTGCTTCCCGTCTCCGCGCCCGTTCATGGGGCGTGGAACGTTAGTCGCAAGTAAGGCGTAAGTCAATCAAGGCGACGAGGCCGACTCCAGCTCCCTCAGGTGCGGCCCGTAGAGCGACCCGATCCGGTTGCCCGCGTCCCAGAGCACGAGCCCGAAGAGGACGAGGCAGACCGCGAGAACGATGGCGGCACGGACGTGGTGCCGCTCGAACTCCCTCAGCGTGGGCGCGTAGGCGACGAGGCCGAGGAGCGCCGCGACGACGAGCACCGCGTCCACGCTCGCCCGCTGCCAGTAGCTGCCGCCGAGGTGAAGCCACATCCCGAACTCGTCGAACGTGAGCCCGAGCGCCACGCCGTATGCGAGCGCCGCGATCCGCGCCTCGCGGCCCGCCGGCCGTCGGATCAGGAGGTGCGCGGCGACGGCGGCAAGCAGGAAGATCCCGTAGTTCAGGTGGTGGACGTGCGTCCCGCGCAGGAAAAAGTACATGTTCGGGACGCGGCCCGACATGACGAGGAGGACCGTCACGCGCGACGCGAGGAACGTCAGGAGGAACGCGAACAGCGCGCGCCGCGCGGCCTCGCAGGCCTCCGCCCGTCCGTTCGGGCCTGCGTCGCTCAACGTCGTCGTGGGCGCTCGGCCCGCTCGAGGGCCGTGAGCGCAGGCACGAGGTCCGCCGCGGCCCAGATGCCGAGGCCGCACTCCACGAGGCCCGTCGCGCGCAGCTTCGCGCGGTACCAGGCCGCCGTCCGCTTCTGGAACCCCACGAGGTCGCCTTCGAGGCCCGTCTCGAGGTCGTCGTCGGACGTGAGGAAGTCGAGGTACGCGGCGCCGCCCACGAGCTCCGGCAGGCCCTTCATCCCGCGCAGGAGCTCTCTCGTCGGCACGTAGTGGAGCGCGTCCGAGCAGACGACGAGATCGAACGGCCCGCCGAGGCGCAGCTCTCCGAGCTTCCCCCACGAGCCGGGCAACAGGTTCCGCGCGCGGCCGTAGCGGCGGATCGCGTAGTCGCTCGTGTCGAGTCCGAGGTATTTCAGCCGCGGCCGGCAGGCCTTGAGGATCGGCTGCCACGAACCCTCGCCGCAGCCCACGTCGAGCACGGACTCCACGGCGCGTCCGATCAGGTGCTCGGTCGCGCCCAGCGCCATCGCGACCTTCCGCTCGAGGTCCGCACGGCGCACGATCGCCTTCTTCGGGTCGCGGTACCAGGTCTGGAAGTACGCGCGGTCGTAGACCTTCGTCAGACGAGACCGTCCTTTTTCCAGCGTGCGCGTGCCGTCACGGGACCGCTCCCGCGTTCGTCGGCTCGAACGGCGGCGGGTTCGTCGTCACCCGGCTGATCAGCCACGACCCGTCGGCCTGGCGCTCCCATTCGGCCTCGAAGGTCCCCTTCGACTCCACGACCTTCCCGTCCGCGAGGCGCGCCTTCTGCCGGAACGTCCCCATCTGCAGCGCCGACGGGCCCACGATCTGGAGCGAGCCGCCCTTCAGGACGTTCTCCTCGACCTTCACGCCCGTGAACGTCTTGAGGTAAGTCCGAATCGCGTCTCGCCCGACGACCGGAGGCCGGTCGCGGTCCTGAAGCTCGCCGTCGGACGCGAACGCTGACGCGATCCGGTCCGCGTCCATGGCGAGCATGTCGCCCGAACACTTCTGCAGGGCGGCCTCGATCCGCGCCGGCGCGTCGTCCTGCATTCCGAGCGAGCCGCAGCCCGACATCGCCGCCAGCACGGCCAGCGCCGTGAGGGTCTTCCGAGTCGCGTGAAACATGGCGCGGATCATAAAGGGACGTCGGGGCTCAGGCCTTGATCATCACGAGCAGCATCTTGAAGGGCGAGATCGCCTTCAGGGAGTGCGGCTCGTTCGCGGGAAGGCGCAGCAGGTCCCCGGTCCGGAGGCGGTGCGGGACCTTCGAGATCGAGACGTCCGCCTCGCCCTCGATGCCGACCACGAGGGCGTCGAACGGCGCCGAGTGTTCGGAGAGCGCCTCGCCCGCATCGAAGGCGAAGGCCGTCACGGTGCCTCCGCCCGTTTTCACGAGCGTGCGGCTCACGACGGCTCCGGGCTGTAACGCGACGAGCTCGGCGAGGGGGACGGGGAACGGGAGGAGCGGGGCGTTCGACACAGGGCTCACTTCCTTTCGGCAGGCCGCCAGCTTACGACGCCCTGGAGATATAGTTTGCCGTCATGAGCCAGACCAACCTGCGCGCCCGCATCCTGACGTATCTCGAGGGCGCCGTGACCGGCAACCTCCTGAGGAGCGAGCGCGAGATCGCGGGCGCCGTCGCGGCCACGGTCGAGGACGTCCACGAGACGATCCGCGACCTCGTCAGCCGCGGCGAGGTGTTCGAGCCGATCCCGCGGCGCTATCTGCGGCGCGAGCGGCGGACCGGAGAGCGGCGGGGAGCCGAGCGGCGGAAGTCCGCGCGGCCGAAGGCGTCCGAGCGGAGGCAAGCCGCACGCCGCACCTCGCCCCGCTAGCGGGTCGAGACGGGACCTGGGTCCGCGAAGGTGTAGACCGCCGACTTCACGCGGCCGCGCCAGTACGGGAGCCGGCCTTCGGGAAGGAGCCACGCGACCTCGCCGGCCGACGGCACGTGCATCCCGTTTCGCGTGTCGTACGCGGTCCAGGTTCCTTCCCAGGGCATCGGGACGCTCGCCGCTCCGACGGAGTACGGGCGGTCGGAGGCGAGCATCGACACCACGAGTCCGTCCGCCCCGAACCGGAACTCGAGGGAGGCCGTGACGCCGTGGTCCTCGAGCGTCGCCCGCGCCCGGTCCTCGGCCACCGCCTCCCAGCGGACGCCCTGACTCGGCAGGAGCGCCGTCGGGAACCAGCAGGCCTCCGCCAGCCAGCGCAAGAGCTCGCCCTTCGCGAGGTCGGGCGATGCCGGCAGGTCGGCCACCGTGACGAGGCCGAGCACCTCCGCCCGCAGCACGCCCGCTCCCTCGCGGTAGGCGTCGCGCACGAACACGTTCAGCCCGGGCAGGATCCGGATGCGCGCGTCCCAGTCGAAGCCCGGCGGGCGTGAGACGAAGAGCTGGTCCGCCGTGAACGGCGCCCAGCGCTTCTTCGCGGCGTCCGTGAGGAAGTCGCCCTCCATCGTGAGGCGCGTGGAGGTCACGACCGGCTGGCCGTCCCTCAGGGCGGCGTGAAAGAAGCGCCGCACGGGCACGGGCAGCTCGAGGAGCTCGCGCGGGTCGAAACGCTGCGGCGCCCCGCCCGCGCGCGCCGAGAGGAGGCCGGCGCGCAGGTCCCGCGTGCGTGCGCGCCAGCGCGCGGCGCCGAACAGCATCGCGAGCGCGGCGCCGAGGAACAGGACTCCAGCGGCAATCGCCGCCCTTCGCGTCCAGGATCGGGCGTTCACGCGGGAAGGCGGCCCTTGAAGCCGAGCCACCACCGGAAGCAGCGGTGCGCCACGTCGACGGGCGCGCAGTACATCAGCGGGCAGCCGCCCACGATCGGCTCGATTCCGGCGGCGCGGCACGCCTCGAGGGCGGCGTCCGAGACGCTCCCGCCCCCGAACGAGCGGTGGAACCAGACGTGTTTCACGCCGAGAGCGGCGGCTTGCTTCACGAGACCGGCGGCGACGGACCCAGGGACGCGCGCCATGGAGCTGCCGGCCTAGGTCGTGCCTTTGAAGAGCGCCGTGAGGTCGAGCGAGCGCATGTCGCGGTTGCGGCTCACGAGCGCGACGTACTCCATCGCGAGCGCCTGCTTGCCCGCTCCGAGCACCGTGCTGACGAGCCCGAACGCCTCGGGGTACTGCGCCGGCTCCAGACGGGCCGTGATCCGGCGCCAGATGACCTCTTCGAGCACGTTGAACGCCGTGTGGACCTCCTCGAGGTCGAAGCCGTCCTTGTAGCGCTCGCGGGCGATCTCGTGGGCGTACTCGATCATCGGGAGCAGAGTGCGGGTCGCCACGCTGGCGGCCGTCAGGTCGTACAGCTTCGCGAGTCGCTCGCGGTTCTGTTCGATCCGGCTGGCCGTGTAGTGGGGGAGGGTGGCGCGGGCGAGGCCCTGGATCGCGTCCGCGACGGCCTCCGTGCGCGACTCCTCGAGCAACCGGGAGAGTTCCATGGACTTTTCCTTCCTCGACGGCATCATCCTCCCTAACATAGGTCCGGCCGCGCCCCCCGCGCCCGGAGTGCGGCTGCTCTATCGCCCGACCGCCGATTCCGTGGTAAAGATCCCCGGATGAAGACGTTCCGCGTCGCCGCCCCGCTCGCGCTCCTCGCGCTTTCCGCCCGCGCCCTCGCCCAGCCCGCCCCGGCCGCGGCCCTCTCGCCCGCCGCCGCGCGCGTGAAAGCCGACGTCGCCTTCCTCGCCTCCGACGACCTCAAGGGCCGCCGCGCGGGCACGCCCGAGGGCGACCGTGCCGCCGCGTGGGTGGCCGAGCAGTTCAAGAAGATCGGCCTCGCGCCCGCCGGCCCGAACGGCGCGTGGATGCAGCCCTTCGACTTCATCGACGGCGTGGACCTCGGCGCGAAGAACCGTCTCGAGACGGCCGCCGCCGCGAAGAAGGCCTGGACCGTCGGGAACGACTTCCGCCCGCTCGCCTTCTCGGCAGCCGGCGTCGCCGAGGGAGACGTCGTCTTCGCGGGCTACGGCATCGTCGCGAAGGACCTCGGCTACGACGACTACGCCGGGCTCGACGTGAAGGACAAGATCGTCCTCATCCTGCGGTACAGCCCGGACGGCGACGACGAGAAATCGGCTTTCTCGCCGTTCGCGGCGCTGCGCTTCAAGGCCGCCGTCGCGCGCGAGAAAGGCGCGAAGGCCATGCTCGTGGCCGCGGGCCCGCTCACGAAGGACGTGCCGGACGACCTGATCGCCCTGCGCACGGACGCCGCGTTCTCGGACGCCGGCATCGTCGCGGTCTCCGTGAAGCGGCCCGTCGCCGAGGCCCTTCTCGCGGGCTCCGGCAAGACGCTCGAGGCGGCGCAGAAGGCCATCGACGAGACGAAGAAGCCCGCGTCGTTCGCTGCGGCCGGGTCCCGCGCCGCGCTCAACGTCGACGTCATGCCGCACCGCGTCCGTGCCGCCAACGTGATCGGCCTCCTGAAGGGCGCCGATCCCGTGAAGAGCGCGGAGATCGTGATCGTCGGCGCGCACTACGATCACCTCGGCCTCGGCGGGATGACGTCCCTCTCATCGGCCTCCGGTCCGCAGATCCACCACGGGGCCGACGACAACGCGTCCGGCGTCGCCGCGCTGCTCGAGACGGCGCGCGACCTCGCTGCCCGTCGCGCCACGCTCCGGCGCTCGGTTCTCTTCATCTCCTTCGCGGCCGAGGAGCTCGGCACGCTCGGCTCGCTGCACTTCACCAAGAACCCCACCGTCTCGTGGGACTCGGTCGTCGCGATGTTCAACCTCGACATGGTCGGCCGCCTGCGCGAGAACAAGCTCGACGTCCAGGGCGTCGGCACCTCTCCGGCCTGGAAGGGCCTCGTGGAGGCGTCCAACGTCGACGCGAAGCTCAAGCTCGCGCTCCTCGACGGCGGCTTCGGCCCATCGGACCACTCGCCGTTCTACGCGGGGAAGAAGCCCGTCCTCTTCGCCTTCACGGGCGCCCACGGCGACTACCACAAGCCCTCCGATACGGCCGACCGCATCGACCCCGAAGGGATCGTCCGCGTCGTGAAATTCATCGAGCCCATCGTCGTCGCCGTCGATTCCGCCCCGGAGCGCATCGCCTACAGCGAGGTCAAGGGCGGCACGGGCCCCTCGACCGGCGGCTCGCGCAGCTTCCGCGTCTGGGTCGGCGGCATCCCGGACTTCTCCGAGGAAGGGAAGGGCGTGAAGCTCTCCGGCGTCACGGGCGGCTCGCCCGCCGAGAAGGCGGGCCTCCAGGCCGGCGACACGATCGTCAAGTTCGGCGACAAGGAGCTCCGCAACCTCTACGACTACACCTACGCGCTCCAGGGCCGCAAGCCCGGCGAGAAGGTGAACCTCGTGATCCGGCGCGACGAGAGCGGAAAGATGGTCGACAAGACGCTCGAGGTCACACTCGGCTCGCGGCCCGACGCGACGAAGTAGCGCGGCGAGTCAGACTCCCTCGACGAGGATCATCCGCGAGCGGGCGGTCTCGAAGCGGAGCGCCTTGGGCCCTGCGTACTCGGGCGACGCCCACCAGGCCCGCGCACGGTCCTTGTCGGGGAACTCGAGGATGGCGAGGCGCGGCGGTCGCCAGTCGCCCTCGAGCGTCTCGATCGTCCCTCCGCGGACGACAAAGCGTCCGCCGTAGGCCGTGATCGACGGCAGCACGACGGAGCGGTAGCGCTCATAGCCTTCGGGATCGTGAACGTCGATCTCCACGAGGATGTACGCGGACATGATGCCTCCGATCGTCACTCGACGATGAGCAGTTGAGCCTCGGCGCCGAGCGCGTCGACGGACTGCCGGCACGTATGCCCCGGCGTGACCCATTCGACGTACAGTAGGCTTCCGAAATCGGGGAAGTCGGGCTCCTCGAGCGACTCGTCCGGGTCGTCCGTCTCGGGGTCGAAAGACGCGTCGAGGTTCGGTCTCAGGACGAGGTCGGCGTGCGTTCCGCAGAGGGACGCATGGTAGTAGGGGCCGATCGACTCACTCTCGTGCAGCGTCATTGCGACGCCGAGCGTGCGCTCCACGACGCCGCGCACGGCCTCGATGTCCGGATCCGGAAAACCCCAAAGCTCGACGACGGGTTCGGCCATCGGCGGATTGTGCCTGACCTGAGTGCCCGACCGTTCAACTCGCCCTACCGGACTGAAAGCAGGATGGCAGTAAAGAGCA
>JBBQDQ010000050.1:0-20256 GCA_038319835.1 Thermoanaerobaculia bacterium
TCGCGTCGAAGCTCCGCGCGAGTCCGAAGTCCGCGAGGAGGGGGCGCCCCTGCGAGTCCATGAGGACGTTCGCGGGCTTGATGTCGCGATGGAGGATGCCCTTCGCGTGCGCGTGGTCGAGCGCGCTCGCGATGGCCGCAAGCCAGGCGACGGCGAGCGACGGCGGGATCGGGCCTGCGGTGCGGCCCTTGAGCGAGCCGCCCGCGACGAGCGGCATGACGAGGTAGGACACGTCCTCTCCGTCCACGGTCGCCGAGCCGTAGTCGTACACGGGGAGGACGTTCGGGTGCTCGAGGCCCGCGACGAGACGCGCCTCGCGCAGGAAACGTTCGCGGAATGTCGGGTCCTGCGCGACCGGCCCGAGGATCACCTTGATGGCGACCGTGCGCTTGAGCGTCTCGTCCTCGGCCTTCCACACCTCGGACATCCCGCCCGTGCCCGCACGCTCGAGCATCCGGTAGCGACCGAGGACCGTTCCTGTCGTGATCGGCATGTCCGGAAGGATATCGGAGGTCAGCCGGCGGCGGCGACGTCGGCTTCCGTCGCGTGGTAGAGCACGACGGAACCGGGGCCCGCCTTCACGGCCTCGCCGAGCGCGTCCTCGGCGCGGCCGAGGAGCGTCGCCGTGTCGAAGGCGTCGTCGGGGTAGACGGAGATGCCGGCCGAGAGCGCGAGCGTGACGCCCGACTGTGCGAGGCGCTCGTCGAGGCCGTTCTCGAAGTTCTTCTGGATCGAGCGCATCGCGCGGTGCGCCTGGACCTTGCCCGCCTCGAAGATCAGGATGTAGAAGCGGTCGTCCCGGTCGCGCGCGACGAAGTTCACGGCCCGTGTCGAGCGGACGAGCTTGGCCGCGAGCTTCGGGAGCAGCGAGTCGCCATACTCGGCGCCGAGGCGGATGACGGACTCCTTGAGGCCGTCCATCCGGATGTGGGCAACCGCGACGGCCTGGCCGTTGCGCTCGGCGCGGCGCACCTCGGACTCCAGACGCTTGCCGAGCGAGGAGCGGTTGTAGAGGCCCGACTGGCTGTCGCGCTCCGTCTGCTGCTCGATGAGGCGCATGAGGCGCGCGTTGTGGAGCGCGACGGCGGCGGCGTCCGCGAGGAGCTCGAGCCGCTCCTTGAGGTCGACGGGCCAGTCGTCGACGCCGCGGCGCGCCGCGACCGAGAGGACGCCGATGAGCTCGTCGTGGTACGTGAGCGGGACGGCCGCGGCGCGGATGAGCGGCGCCGAACCCCCACCCGCGTTGCCCGGGAAGAACGACGCGCCTTCGGCGGGGCCCGCGACCGCGAGCGTCTTGTCGAGGAACGTACGCACGACCGGGTGGGACGTCTGGTCGAACGGCACGGTCCGTGCGAGGTCGTCGCCGACGTCCGCGCCCCAGCGCGCCCCGATCCGGACGGACTTCGAGGCCGGGTCGGCGTCCCAGAACTGAGCCGCGTCCGCCTTCAGGAGGCTCACGGCCTGCTCGCAGAGCGTCTGCTTGATGCGGTCGATGTCGAACGTCGTCGAGAGCGAGCGGCCGACCTCGCGCAGCCGGTCGAGGAACCGGTAGGACTCGCGCTCCTGCTGCAGGAGCCGCACGGAGGCGATCGCGAGTGAAACCTCGACGCCGAGCGCCTCGAACGAGGGGAGGAGGTCGAGCGAGAGGCCCTGCGGGTTGGCTCCCGCGACCGCGCAGAGGACGCCGACGGGCGCGCCGCGGAAGGCGAGCGGGACCGCGAGCAAGCCGAGGGGCTTCGGAAGCGCCGTGACGGCGGGACCGGTCGGGAGGAGCGCCGCACCGTGCTTGTCGGCGGACGCGTTGCCGTAAAAGGCGTGAGAGCCCTCGGTCGAAAGGTGGGCGAGAAGCACGTCGGGGATCTGGAGCTCGGTCGTCCCGCCCGCCTTCACGTACGCGGCCTCGGCGCCCGGCAGCTCGCCGGAGGAAAGCAGCTTCACGGCGCAGAGGTCGAGGTCGAATTGCGGGCCGAGCTCGGCGACCGTGCGGCTCACGATCGACTGGACGTCCGTGAGGCCCGTGAGCGCCGCGTGCAGGCGGCCGACGAACGCGACGCGGTCGTTGTTGCGGCGCTCGCCGTCGAGGAGGCGCGCCTTCTCGAGCGCGCCCGCCGCGAGCTTCGCGAGCTCCTGCGAGAGCCTCAGCTCCTGGGGCGTGAGCGCGAAGCCGCCGCGCCGCGACATCGTGAGGAAGCCGAACACGTGCGCGCCCGCGTGCAGCGGGAGCGCCATCCGTCGACGCCGCACGGGTTGTGTGCCGGGCTCGTCCTCGAAGGCGGGCCCGTGCGCGGCGAGGCAGCGCGCGAGGAGGTCGTCCGACGCGATCGGCGCCCGGCCCGTGCGGGGACGCTCCGCGCTCGCGGGGGCGCCGTGCGTGAGGATCTCCGCGATCTCCTTCGTCTCGGGCTGGAAGCGGAACGCGCTCACGCGGTCGAATTCGAGCTCGCGAGACAGGGACGCGACCGTGAGGCGGATGACCTCGTCGGGATTCAGGGAGAGGAAGGCCCCGGAGGCGAGCTCGAAGAGCGCGACGGCCTCCTCGCGCCGCTTCATGAGCGTCCCGAGCGTGCGGTCGCGCTCCAGGACGTGGCTGATCGTCCGGGCGAACTCGCGAGCGGCCTCCTCGGCCTCGGCGTCGGTCCCGGAGATCGTCTCGAGGACGACCCCGAACGCGGCCTGGGTCTGGTCCTTCACCTTCACGGGAGCGCCGAAGAACGAGAGGCCGCCCTCGGAGGCCTTCTTCGCGCGGCCCTGCGCGAGGACCTCGGCGAGATGCTGGTTCAGCCGCGTCTCGGCGGCGGGGGCCACGCTGGAGCGGCCCGAGCGCGTCATGGGCGGGACGCCGGCGCCGGGCAGGAGCGCGACGACCGGCGCGTCGAAGAAGTGCAGCGCCGCGTTCAGGATGCCTCCGAGCGCCTCGTCGAGGAGCAGACCCTCCTTGAGCGCTCCTTCGAACGCCTTCAGGAGTGGCAGGCCGGGGAAGCGGGCGGACGGCATGGGTGCGAACGGCCATAATACCGCCCTTCCGGAGGTGCCCATGCCGCGCGCAAATGCGAACCCGACCGCCCCGGAGGGGACCGCCGCCGCGACCGAGTCCGCGTCCACGGACGGCCTGGCGGAATCCCTCGCCGCGATCGTGCCGGCCCTCGAGCGCTTCGGGCGGTTCGAGGGGGCGGACGGTGCCGCGAAACGGACGGCGTGGCGCCGCGCGCTGGACGGCCCGCTGCCCGAGGTGGGCGAGGGGCGCGAGGCCGTTCTGGCAGCTCTCCGCGACGTCGTGATTCCGAACGGGCTGAGGATCGGGGCGCCTGGTTTCACGGGCTGGGTCACGACCTCGCCGACGACCGTGCCGGCGGTCGCTCAGCTCGCGGGCTCGATCACCTCGGCCCAGCGCTGGTGGGCGACGCCGGGCAACTTTCTCGAGGTCCTCGCGCTGCGCTGGGTCGGCCGGCTCGTCGGACTCCCGGACCGCTTCGAGGGCTCGTTTACGAGCGGCGGCGCCACCGCGAACCTGCTCGGCCTCGCTGCCGCGCGCCAGCACGCGGGCGAGCGCCTCGGCTTCGACGCGGGGCTCGACGGTCTCGCGAAGCTCGTCGAGCCGCGCGTCTATGCGTCCAGCGAAGTCCACCACGTCGTCCACCGCGCCTGTGGCGTTCTCGGCCTGGGGCGCCGCGCGCTCCGCCTCGTTCCCGTCGACGCGGCGCGGAAGCCGGATCTGTCCGCGCTCGAGCGGATGCTGGACGAGGACGTCCGCGCCGGCGCGACCCCGGTCGCGGTCGTCGCCTCGGCGGGCGACGTGAACACGGGCGTCGTCGAGCCCATCGACGCGATGCGCGAGATCGCGCACGCGCGAGGAGTCTGGCTGCACGTGGACGGAGCGTACGGGGGATTCGGCGTCCTCGACCCGCGCGTCGCCCCGCTCTACGGCGACCTCGCGAAGATCGACTCCTTCGCGGTCGATCCGCACAAGTGGATGGCGGCGCCCGTCGGCTGTGGCGCGGCCTTCGTGCGCGACGGCGGCTTCCTCGCGCGCGCGCTCGCGCTCGAGCCGGCGGCGTACGTCGAGATGGCCCCGACCGACACGGGCGATACGGACTCGCCGTTCGACCAGATGGGAGAGGGAAACCCGAACTTCTCGCTCGACCACTCCGCCCCGCCGCGAGGGCTCGCGGTGTGGGCTCTCCTGAAGGAGGTCGGCGCGAAGGGGATGCGCGAGCGGATCGTGCGGCACCACGACTGCGCGCGCCGCGTGGCCGAGCGCGTCCGCGCCCACCCCGCGCTCGAGCTCCTCGCCGAGCCCGTGCTCTCGATCTGCTGCTTCCGCGTGAAGCCGAGGGGCGTCACGGACGAGGCCGCGCTCGACGCGCTGAACGAAAAGGTGCTCCTCGCCGTGCGCAAGCGCGGCCGTGCGATCCCGTCGCACACGCGTGTGAACGGGACGTTCGCGCTTCGCCCCTGCTTCATCAACCCGCGTCAGGGACTCCCGGAGGCCGACCTCGTGGTCGACGAAGTGCTTCTCGCGGCGAAGGAGCTGGGCGTACTTCCCGGTTAGGGACGGCGCCCCGCCAAAGCACGGAGGCTACGGACGCGTTCGCGACCGGACCGGAACCGGGGGGGCCGGCTCCGCCCTTTCGTGCGGGTTTCCGCACACGTTTCGAAGGAAGAGCGGCGACAGGGACGGGATGCCCGAAAGAACGAGGTCGGGCCGGCCGTCGCCGTCGAAGTCGGCGAGGACCGGACTCCAGAGGGAAGTGGCCGGCTGGCGGAGCTGGACGGGGGTCCCGGAACGAACGAGGAACGTCCCGATCTGGTTCGGACATCCGCCGAGATAGCGCTGCACGGTGACGGCGTCGGGACGCCCGTCTCCGTCCACGTCCCCGATCGCGACGTCGAAGGGGCACTGGTTGCCGCCCGCGTCGGGGCCGGTCGTCGCCACGAAGATGCCGGCGGCTCCGAGCGTGTACGCCGACACGAAGAGGGACCCGAATCCGGCGGAGCCGCTCACGAGGAGATCGGCCCGCCCGTTTGCGTCGACGTCGAGCGTGGCGAGCCGCGACACGATGGAGGCAGACGTGTGGAGCACGTAGGGCGGGCCGAAGCCGCCGCGTCCGTCGCCCTTGTACAGCCAGACGTCGGGCCCGCCCGCAGTGGCGGCGAGGTCGAGCGTTCCGTCTCCGTCGAAGTCGCCGGCGACCGGACCGAACAGGGAGGCCGAGGCCGGAAACGACGACACCGCTCTGAATCCGGCGTGCCCGTCTCCCCTGAGAAAATGGACCATCGAGGCCGAGCCGGAAGCCTGCACGGCGACGACGTCGAGGATGCCGTCGCCGTCGAAGTCCCCGACCGCGACGTTTCCGGTCGAAAGCGGGGACCCGAGAAGGAAGGAGCCTCCAGCGTTGTGCGCGACGCGGATCTCGCCGTTCGTGCGCAGGAGAAGGTCCATCCGCCCGTCCCGGTCGAAGTCCCACGCGCCGAGGACGACCGCGCCCGCCGGTCCCACGGTCGCGGCGCTCCGGCAGTTGGGCGGACACGCCTGCGAGGACGCGTGCGCTCCGGGGAGGCAGAGAACCGAGGCGAGAACGGCGGCGGCCCGGGCGGCCCCGCGGCGTCGCGCTGAGGACAACAGGCCCGTCAGCGCGAACGCGCGAGTTCTTCGAACCTTCTCCCGCGGCACCATCTCAAGGTAGTGCCCCGGCGGGGCTCCATCTATCGTGCTGTTGCTTCGTTCTTCTCCGCCCGCCCCGTCGCCCAGAGGATCTGGGCCACCATCGCGAGCATCCCGAGGTCGCGGATGATGACCCAGCTCATGTCCGCGATCCGCTCGGCGACGGACTTGCCCGCCGCGGCGACGTCGAAGCAGCCGCAGTCGATCGCGTTGCCGCGCGCGAGGTTGAAAGAGATTGCGGCAATGAAGACCAGGAGGAGCGCACCGATGACGGCGGCCGACGTCCGCGTCCAGATCCCGAGGATGAGCGCAATCCCTGTCAGCAGCTCGAGCCACGGCATGAAGAGCCCCATGAGGTTCACGAACGCGCCCGGAACGAGGCGGTAGTTGTAGATCATGTGGGCGAAGGCCGGCGGGTCGACGACCTTCGGGAGCGCGGCCACGACGAAGAAGAGGCCGAGTGCGATCTGGACGCGCACCGTGAGCCAGGGCGAGGCGAGCCGCTCGGAGAGCGTCATGGCGTCACCGAGGCGGCTCCGGGCCCGTCGCGCTCTTTCCGCCGCGCTTCACCCAGTCGGGCCAGCCGTCCCGGTATACGAGAAGGTTGTTGAAGCCGCCGCCGTAGACGCGCTGCGAGAGCATGTGCGAGTCCTCGCAGTCGCCGCCCGAGCAGTAGACGACGACGGGCTGCGCGCCATCGCGCCCCTCGTTCACGAGCTCCGTGATCTTCGCGTCCGCGTCGCCCTCCCAGGGCGAGATGTTCCGGGCGCCCGCGACGTGCCCGGCCTCGTAGTCCCTCGTCCGGCGCGCGTCGATCACGAGGACGCCCCGGGCGACCAGCCACGCGGCGTCGTCGCCGGAGATCTCGACGAACGGCTTGTCGGGGTGGGCGGGGAAGCGGGAGAGAAGATCCCTCTGCTCCCCGGCTTTCGTCGGCTCGGGCGCCGCAACCGTTGGCTTCGCGGTCGGGCCCGGGCGCTTTTCTTCGAGGGGCACTCTGGTCGGAGCCGGGGCCGCGGCCGGGCTCGCGAGGGGCACCGGTGCGGACGGTGCGGGTGCTTTCTCAGGCACTCTCAATGCGTTGGGGTATGTCCCGACGAGGGGGAGCTTGCGCTCGCTGCGCGCGAGCACGTTGGCGACGAGGGCGCAGAGGAGGGCGGCGGCGACGAGGGTCAGGGCCTCGCCAAAGTGTCGCTTGAGATTCACGTTGGCCATTCTATGCAAGCCTTTCGCCGCCGTACGCTCTATGCGGCGCAGGCATAGAATGCCCGATGGTCCGCCAGGCGGACTCCGGAAGGAATGTATGGCTGAAAAGAACACGATCTCGATCACCGACAACCGCACCGGAAAGTCCTACGAGCTTCCTGTCGAGAACGGGACGATCCGGGCCCTCGACCTTCGCAAGATCAAGACGGGCGACGACGACTTCGGCCTCATGACGTACGACCCCGCGTTCACGAACACGGCGTCGTGCAAGTCGGCCATCACGTACATCGACGGAGACAAGGGCATCCTCGAGTACCGCGGCTACCCGATCGAGCAGCTCGCGCAGAAATCGACGTTCCTCGAGGTCGCGTACCTCCTGCTCAAGGGCGAGCTTCCGACCGCCTCGGAGCTCAAGGAGTTCACGCACCACGTCTCGATCCACACGTACCTCCACGAGAACCTCAAAAAGCTCATGGAGGGGTTCCGCCACGACGCGCACCCGATGGGGATGCTGCTCTCGACCGTCGGCGCGCTCTCGACGTTCTACCCGGACGCCAAGAACGTGTTCGACAAGAAGACGCGCGACCACCACATCACGCGGCTGATCTCGAAGATGCCGACGATCGCGGCGTTCGCGTACCGGCACTCGATCGGCTTCCCGTACGTCTACCCGGACAACGACCTCTCGTACTCCGGCAACTTCCTCTCGATGATGAAGAAGATGGCCGAGCCCTCCTACAAGGTGAACCCGGTCCTCGAAAAGGCGCTCGACGTCCTCTTCATCCTCCACGCGGACCACGAGCAGAACTGCTCGACGAACGCGATGCGCTCGGTCGGCTCGGCGCAGACGGACCCGTATTCGAGCGTCGCGGCCGCGACGGCGGCCCTCTACGGTCCGCTCCACGGCGGCGCGAACGAGGCCGTCCTCAAGATGCTCCACGAGCTCGGCGACATCAAGAACGTCCCCGCGTTCGTGAAGGACGTGAAGGAAGGGCACGGTGAGAAGCGCCTCATGGGCTTCGGCCATCGCGTCTACAAGAACTACGACCCGCGCGCGCAGGTCATCAAGAAGCTCGCCGAAGAGGTCTTCGAGGTCACGGGGAAGAACCCGCTTCTCGGAATCGCGCTCGAGCTCGAGCGCATCGCGCTGCAGGACGATTACTTCGTGAAGCGCAAGCTCTACCCGAACGTGGACTTCTACTCGGGGCTCATCTACGAGGCGATGGGCTTCCACACGGACTTCTTCACGGTGCTCTTCGCGATCCCGCGCACGGCCGGCTGGCTCGCGCAGTGGCAGGAGCTCGTGGAGGACCCGGAGCAGAAGATCGCGCGGCCCCGCCAGATCTTCACGGGCCCGGCCAAGCGCGACTACAAGCCGATCGACAAGCGCTGATTCAGCGGGCGGGCGGCGGCGGCGAAGGGGCACCCGCCGCCGGCATCCGCCGTCGCGGGCTGGCGGGGCGGGCCGGAGGTGACGGGCAGCCGAAAGACGTTCTGGAGCACGAACAGCCCCAGGAGCGAGAGCACCATCGCGAGCAGGGGCGCGGCGGCCCAGCCGAGGAGAATCTCTCCGAGAGTGCGGGGGCTGACGGGACTGCGCCGCACGAGCGAGATTCCAAGGATTGCGCCCACGATCGCCTGAGAGCTCGAGACCGGAACGAGAGGCAGCGCGGGGAGGTGGTGGGACCTGAGCAGATGCTCGAGGTCCGGCGAGGCGAAGAGGAAAAGGACGGTCGCGGCCGAGAGAACGACGATCAGCGCGGCGATCGGCGACAACGCGGTGAGAGCGGAACCCATGCGCAGCATGATCCGGTGCGAATACGTGTAGATCCCCGTCGCGATCGAGAGCCCGCCCAGGAGAAAGAGCATCTCGACGCTCGTGGCCCGGAGGGGACCGAAGGACGTCGACTCGGGGAACGGCGAGACCCGCACGAAAACGCCCATCACATTCGCGATGTTGTTCGCGCCGAGGCTGTAGGCCGCAAACGCTCCGACGCCGAGAAGGCCGGCCCGCGTCCATGCGTCCACCTTGAGGAGGTGGAACTTGAAGTGCGGGAACGCGGCGCGCACGGCGAGGAACAGCAGGGCGGCCACGAGACCGGACAGCAGCGGGCAGATGATCCAGGACGAGAGAATCTGCATCAGCGCCTTCGTGTCCGTGGGCCTCCCGGTGAAGACGTTCCAGCCGACGATGGCCCCGACAATCGTCTGCGACGTCGAGACGGGAAGCCCGATCTTCTTCAGCAGGAGGAAGACGGAGAGCCCTGCGGCCAAGGCCACGGCGAAAGCGGCGGGCAGCGTGTCGACCGCGCCGAGGCGCCCGAGCGTCCCGGCCGCGCCCGCTCCGCCGGCGACGGCGCCGAGCACGACGAAGGCGCTCGCGACGAACGCCGCCGTCGCGAAGCGAACCATTTTCGTGCCGACGGCGGTGCCGAACAGGTTCGCAGCGTCGTTTGCCCCCAGCGACCAGCCGAGGAAGAGCCCGCTCGAGAGGAAGAGCCAGCTCACGGTATGGCCATCCGCTTAGAGGGTCCGCTTGATCGTGTAGATCGCGAGCCGGTCGGCCACCTCCTCGGCCCGGTCCGAGAGCGTCTCCACGTGCAGGCAGAAGTACCGGAGGTGGATCTTGTGCGCGAGGTCGATGTCACGCGTGAAGATGTTCCTCTTCAGCCTGTCCGCGAGGCGGTCGGCTTCCTTCTCGTAGAAGTAGACCTTGTGGATGTGGTCCGGGACGGCGGTGATGTCGCGGAAGAACGCGCGGACCGCCGAGACGAGGTGCTGCGAGGCGTCCGTGCCCGCCTTGGCGAGCTCGAGGAAATCGCTCGAGAGGTCGTCCGGAACGTCGGGCCTCTCGACGGCAAACTGGTTCAGCGTCTTTTTCGCTTCGTCGATCACGTTGTCGATGTTCTCGAGGAGGCCGAGGACGTCGCCTCGGTGGTCCGGGATGAGGGACTCGCGGTAGAGGCGGGTCTCGATCTCGCGGCGCAGGGCGTCGGCTCTGCTCTCGAACGTGGCGATCGCCTTGAGATGCTGCTGGAAGCGCTCCTCGTCCTTCTGGAGATAGTCCGCGACGCCCTGCTGGAAGACGAGCGTTCCCTCGCTGATCGCGTTGAGCAGCTCGTCGATCTGGGCCTCGAGGGCCTTGGTTCTCCGGAAGAGCAGAGACATCGCCATGGCTACTCCATCCCGACGACCCGCTTGGCTGCCCGAAGGTAGTTCGTGTTCGGCATTCCGGCGATGCCGAGACCCTCGACAACTGTCTTCATGCCCGCGTAATTCTCGCTCTCGGCGCAGGCGGATTCCACCATCGCGCCGTTGAACCAGACCTGGGCGTATTCGCAAATGATGCCCTCGATCGTGAAGCCGTAACGCATCTTCTCGACGGAGACGGCCGTCATCTCCGGGTGGCGGCGGGCCATCGTGACGAACTCGTCGATCGTGTACGTCTCCTGCGTGAGAGGCGTCTCGACCTTGAGGTGTCCGAGGATCGTCGCGAGGTCGGCCTTCTTCACGGGGAACTGGAACTTGCCGCGCGGCTGGAAGATCTCGTAGCCCTCGGGCGTCTCGCCGACCTTCACCTTGATGTCCAGGAGACCGTCGCGAACCTTCACGTTCGCCTCGTTCGTGTGGACGCTCAGGAAATAGGTCTCGGCCGGCATCTTCCGCGCCTGAAAGAGGACGGTCTTGCCATTCCACATCTTCTCTTTGACGAGGTCGATGACGCCCGGGCCGAAGACCCGGAATTCGGCTCGGGGGACGAGTTTCGAAGCCTCTTCGATCGACGTCGCGGTGTTCTTGGCAAACGGGTCCGCCATTTGGTGCTCCTTATCGCGTGGTCCCGGGTTCGGGTGGCGGGACGACGAGGTCCCGGAAGTGGACGAGGTAGAGAAGGGAAAGAACGGCGCCCGCAGCGAGCCAGAGCGGGGAGCGGGTGCTCGGGACGGCCTCGAGCTGCATCGAGGTGTCGTCGCCCTGCTCGAGGTTCGCGAGCTGGAGAAACGCGGTCTGGCGCCCGCCATCGCCGCCGAGCCGGACCCGGGGCTCCACCTCGGCCTTACCGGGCTTCGGGAGCTGCTCGCGGATGGCCTGGAAGCGGTATCCCTCGGGGAGGACGACGAGCATCCCGAACTTCCAGATGAGCGCATCCTGGCTGTTCACGAAGGCGAACCTCAGGGTTCGGCTCTCCCGGGGAATCGTGAGCTTCGCTCCGGACGCGGGATCCTCGGCCTTCGCGAAGACCGCGGCGACGTCGAAATCGAAGGTGAACCGGGACCCCTCGGGCCGCACGGCCGGCGGCAGGGTGACGCGCACCGTCGCGCCTTTCCCCGCCTTGAAGAGGACGTCATCGGAAGGGCCGCCGAGCCGCGCGTGAGACCACGACGGGGCCAGCGGGATCTCGACAGTCTCGGACGGAGCTCCGGCGACGACGAGCGTGGCGGCGCCGCGTCCTGCGCCGCCGGGCTCGATGTCCACCCGTGCCGCGTAGTCGCGGATCTCCGCCCCGAAGGCGAGACCGGGCAGGAGCAGGAGGGCTGCGGCGGCGCTCTTCACTTCGGCATCGCCCAGAAGGACGGTGTGATTCCGAGCCAGTGGAACCACGTCGCGGCGGAAAGGACCAGAAGGACGAGGCCGACGGTGCACGTCGTCATCCCGTACTTGAAGTTGTCGATGACGGAGTACTGGTTCGTCGAGAAGAGGATGACGTTGGGCTTGCCGCTGATCGGCAGGCCCACGACCCAATCGATCGTCAACGCGGCGGGAAGGGCCAGCGAAACCGGGTCCCACCCGAGCGCCTTCGACATCGTGATGATGATCGGGATCATGATGATCGTCCGCACGGTCTTGGACGTCGTGAGCAGGTGGCTGTACATCATCACGGCCATGACGATCGTGAAGGCCGCTCCGAACGGGATCGCCTTCAGGTTCATCCCGCCGAAGAGCTGCCGCACGCCCCACTCCGCCGCGCCCGTCTCGTCGAGCGCCAGGCCGCCCGCATAGGCGCCGGCGCTGAAGATCAGCAGGTGCCACGGGATGTCGGCTTCCTGCCACTGCAGGACGCCCCAGCGGGGGAAGAGGACGAGCACGGCGCCCAGCAGAGCGGCGAACGGCGCGCTGATCTCCACGCCGAACCACCGCATGTGGAAGATGTCCGTCATCCAGAGGAAAAGGACGATCGCGAAGATGACGAGCGCCTTCTTCTCCTGGAAGCTCAGGGGGCCCATCGCGGTGTGCTGCGCCTCGATCAGGGGGAGGCCGCCCGCGACGCTCGGAACCTGTTCCGTTTGGGGGATCGGGAAGATCACCTTCCGCCCGAGGAACCACATGATGAGCATCGTGACGATCGCGATGGGGGCCCCGGCGCGCATCCAGTCCATGTAGTAGAGACGGTGGCCGCCCATGCTCTGGATGAAGCCGACGGCGATGAGGTTTGCGCTCGACCCCGTCATGCTGATCGACGAGAGGACGGAGATTCCCGCCAGGTTGAGCAGAAACATGTTCTTCCCGAAGTTGTTCGGGTGGGCCTCGCTCGATCCGTAGATGTTGGCCACGACGATCATGAGCGGCAGCGTCATGACGCAGCGTGCGGCCGTGGCGGGGATGAGCGGCGCGAGAGCCAGCTGGATGATCACGAAGGCGAGCAGAGCCCAGGACGCCTTGCGTCCGAACTTGACGATGAGAAACAGAGACATCCGCTTGGCGAGGCGCGTCTTCACGAGCATCGCGGCGAGGATGAAGGCGAGGAGGTTGAGCCAGATCACCTCCATGCCGAGGACGTCCATGATCGGCTTGGCCGCGGACGTCCGCGTCACGAGGAGCAGGAACATGAGGGCGAGCGACGTCACGTAGGTCGGGAACGGCTCGGTCACCCACCAGACGAGGGCGAGGAGGAAGCAGGCCGTGCCCGTCTGCGCCGCGGCGCTCAGTCCCATGCCCGGCGGAAGGTAGAGGACGAGCAGGAAGAGGGCGATCCCCCCGGGAAACCCCAGGTACCGCATCCAGCGCTCGGTGGAGCTCTGCGCGGCCCGCGGCTTCGCCGAGAGCGTCAGCTTCTCCATGTCCAGGAGCTCCTGGAGCGTGGGAGCCTTCTCCTCCATCCGGTCGTCCGCCATCCCTCGGCTCAGGCCTTGCCCCAGTTCTTGAACGGGTGCTTCAGGAGATTCGAGTTGAAGTAGCGCGGGTCGCTCGAGACTTCCTCTCCGGCCCAGTCCGGACGGACGAAGTTCTCGGTCTCGTTTGCGAGCTCGATCTCTGCCACGACGAGGCCCTCATTCTCGCCGTGGAAGACGTCGATCTCCCAGGTCTTCCCGCCGTGGACTTCCTTGTGGCGGTGCTTGTCGATGAGGGGCTTCTCGCAGAGGTTGTCGAGGAGGATGGAAGCGTCTTCCACGGGGATCACGTACTCGAATTCTGACCGGGTCACCCCCGTCGTGACCCCCTTGATCGTGAGCTTTGCCTTTTCGCCCTCGATCCGGACGCGGACGACCCGCTCCTTCTGGGTGTTGAGGTAGCCCTGCTTGAAGTGGATGCCCGCGTCCCGCGGGGTCCAGGCTCCGGTTTGCACGAGGAACTTGCGTTCGATCTCTTTGGCCATGAAATGTCTCCTGGGCCGGGGCCCGTTCAAAGCTCCAGGGCCCGCTTGAGGCCCAGGGTGTAGTTGATGTTCTGGCGACTGTCGAGGGCGAGGCTCCGAATGACGTGGAGAACGAGGGAGGGATCTTCGTGCTCGACGCAGAAGCTCTCGAGCGGGACGCCGTCGGCCACGATGCGCGCGAACTCGCACGTCGTGCCGTCGAGCGTGAAGCCCTCGCGGCGTTTCAACGTCCGGACGGCGCGGAGGGCCGGATTCGGTCCGATGATCTCGTCGAGGAACTCCGGGAGGGTGTACGACGTGCGCGCGAGGGCCGGGAACGGCAGGCCCCACGCCTCGAAGAGCCGCGGCAGGACGCCGGCTTCGATCGGGAACGCCGACTTCAGAACCGGCGCCCAGAGCTCGAGGCCGTCCCCGTCCACCTGCGTGCGCCACTTGAGGTCCATGAGTCCGTCGCGGACCTTCGCGTTGTGAGAGCTCTTCAGGCAGAGCAGGTACGTGTCGCGGCACTCGCGGGTCGCGCCGAGCACGGCCCCGTTGACCCGTCCGCGGAGCTCCGCGAGGGACGGGGCGAACGTGCGCCACTCCCAGCGGGGAATGACCATTTCGGCGGTGTGGCTCATCGTCGGCTCCAGCGGCGGTCAGGTCGCGTATAGGCGGGCGCGGAAGGACCGCGCCCGCCGAAGGAGTAGGAGACTCGCCGGCGGGGTCCCCGGACGGCCGGGACCCTCCGGTGCTGTTGCGTACGCCTAGAAGTTGAACGCGACGCGAGAAGAGAGGATCTGGAAGTGAGGATCCTGGATCTTGGCACCCGTGGGGCTGTAGCCCTTGTTGCACAGCGCGTTCTCGTTGTTGTCCACGAAGCTGTAATTCACCATGAAGCGGAGGTTCTTCCGGGGGTAGTAGTTGACGCCCAGGGTGGTGATCTTCTCGATGCCCCCCTTGACCGGGTCGACGTCTGTGAGGTCGTCCTGGGTCCCCACCTCGTAGCGGGCCACGAGCTCCACGGCTCCCGCCTTCGTCTTCGGCGTGGTCGACTTGAAGACGAAGGAATCACCGGCGACATAAGCCTTCTGGCCATTGAACACGTAGGAGACCTGGAAGTACCAGGTGGAGAAATCGTGGTCGATCACGCCGGCAGCCCGCTGGGCGGCGGTCGAGGGGATCAGCTTCAGGTTGGTCGAGTCCCAGACCATGTCCGGGGCGCTCTTGCGGTTGACCTTCATCCACTCGTACTCGCCGAGCCACGAGAGGCCTCCCCACTGGCCCGCGAGCTCCACTCCGATCAAGCGCTGGTCGTTGACGTTGGTGACACCGGCGTTGAGGAACTTGGCGCCGTTGATCTTGGCGACCGACGGCCGGCCGGAGAAGTCCACGGCATAGACGCCCGGGGCGCCGGCTGCGGGCATCCAGTCGGAGACGGCCGCTCCCAGGTGAATGAGGTGGGTGGCATCCTGCTTGAGCGGGAGGCCGGCGAGGCGGAGCGCCGCTCCGTAGCCCTGGTTGTCGACCATCTTGTAGCCGGTGTCGCTCGCGGTGATGTAGTTCCCGACGGTGTCGTCGAGGGACTGCCCGAAGATGCCGGCCTTGGCGTAGAGGCGGTCATTCGAGATGGCGTAGTAGATGCCGACGTGCCGGGAAGGGTTCCAGAGGTCGGCGAAGGAACGCTCCATGACCCAGATGTTGGTGTTGGACATCAAGGTCTCGAACCCCATGGGAACCTTCTGGTGGCCGGCCTGGATGACCTGGTCCTTGAAGCCGAGGTACTCCACCATGATGGTCTTGTAACCGACCTCGCCGCCGCTGAGCTCGAAGTCGGCCTCGGCGGCCCACTTGGAGCCCAGGTTGAGTTCGAAGCCGAGGCGGGCGGTCTTGATCATGGTCCCGCCGAGCAGACGGTTGTTGCTGCCGCTGAACCAGATGCCGTCCAGGTAGGCGCGGCCGGTCAGCTTGGCGCTGATGCCGTCGATGTCCGGGTCCTTCGCCTTGGCGGATTTCCCCTCGGCCTTCGCCTCGGCGGCGGGCTTGGCTGCCTTGTCGGCGGCCTTCGCGGCGTCCTTCTTCTGGAGCTTCTCGACCTGCTTCTCGAGGTCACGAATGCGCTTCTCGGTGTCGGTGGGCTCCTGCGCGAAGACTGGCGCGGCCAGCAGGGCGAGGAGCAGAGGGGTCACGAGCGACTTCTTCATGGTTACTCCTACTCGTTTTGGGCGCCTGGCCCGCAGGCGAGGCACATGAACGTCTGCAGCCGGTTCGCAAACCCCGAGCCAGCTTCGTCGGCAGGGTCAAGTGGAGCCCGCTGAGCAGTTACGGCGCGAGCGGGCCAGACGGAGAAGGGAGGCGGCGTGCGGGAAACCGCACTCACTGTGCGGGACGCCGCTCGCGCGGAGGAGCGGCGGCGGCGAAGGCCCGAAAGAAAAAAAGGGGAAGCGGACAGGAGGTGCCCCGCTTCCCCGATGTGAGGAGGAGATGGTGCAGAGGGCTACTACTCGCCGACGTTCTTCGCGCCCGGCCAGCGATACAGATAAGGGTTGCCCTTCTCGTCGAGCGGGCGCCGGTCGGCGTCCGTCACGATGGAGTTTTCGTAGTCGAGGACCGCGTCGCCGATGAACTTGATCGTGTCGGCCCGGCCCTTGAAGCCGGACGAGGCCAGGTAGAGCTTCCCGTCCTTGTCGCGGCCCTTGTACGACGTGAACCACGTCTGAAGGATCGACGTGACGCCGGGGAACTTCCGGTCCAGCTCTTCGATGCTGCGCACCGAAGCGAACGGCGAGTTCTCCATGACAACGACGACCTTGTCGTCCTTTTCGCCCGTGTCCATCAGGCTCAGGATCCCGATCGCGCGGCCGCGGACGACCGAGCCCGTCGGAACCGACGGCCCGAGGACGAGCGCATCCACCGCGTCACCGTCGCCGCCCCTGGACTTCAGGAGGACGGAGCGCGGGATGTTCCCGTAGTTGCAGGGATAGCCGAGGTACTGGACGTACCGCGGGGCGCCGTTCTTCTGCTCGAGCTCGATCATCCCGGACTTGAGATCGACCATGTACTTGGCGTTCGTGCCGGCGGCGATCTCGATCACGACGTTGACGGTGCCGTCGACGTTGACGGGGTCGTAGCCGCTCCAGAAGTTCCTCTCGCCCTTGAGGACGGAAACCTGGGGCAGGAGCGTCTGTGCGGCGGCGGGCAGGCTCACGGCCGCGGCGAGCAGGAGCGCCAGGGCGAGCGTGCCGTTCTTGATGAGGGTCTTCTTCATGGTGTGTCAGCTCCTCGTGTTTTTCGGCAGGCTCACGACGGGTCGTCGTTGTTCGCGGCCTTGGGCTTCTTGGTCTTCTTCGGGGCGTCGGCCGGCGCGGCCGGCTTGTCGGCGGGCTTCGCCGCAGCGGCCGTCTCGGCCGCAGGCGCGGCCGCGACCATCTCGAACGGCTTCTCGGCCTTGATCGAGGGAGCGCCGGCGTCCATCACGACGACGTGCGGGCGGCTCTTTTTCTTCGCGTCGTCGTAGGCGAGCTTCGGGCTCTTGAGGAGCTCTTCGCGGACCTTTTCGGGCGCGTAGTCGAGGAGGTAGAAGACGCCGCCCCAAGTCGCCTTGCCCGGGTCGGTCACCTGGTGGATGAGGTTCGCGGCGTTCACGAGCTGCTCGGGGGTGCGGTCCGAGTTGTGCTTGGAGTAGCGGCCGGACTTGTTGTTGACCGTCCAGGCGTTCGTCGCCTTGTCGTAGAGGATCTCGCCGCTGATGCGGCCCGGTGCGCCGCCGAGGGCCGAGACATGGCCGAAGTTCTCGCGCGTGCCGGGTTTGCGCTCGGACTGGTCCTCCGGGCGGAAGAAGCCCTTCTCGTACGTGCGGCCGAGCGGGTGCGCGGCTTCGGGGGTGATCGCGACCCGCCCCTGGGCGTCGATGACCCAGTTATACGGGGCCATCTTGACATCGAGGATCGCGGGGAAGTCCTTTGTCGCGACCTGAAGGTACGGGTTCAGGATGACCTTGCCGGTCTTGTCCGCTTCGTAGTGCTTGACGTATGCGGGCTGCGAGGCAACCCCGAACGCCTTGTCGAGAGAGGCGGGCTCCTGGGCGCAGAGCGGAAGCGCCGAGAGGAGGAGGCCGCCGAGGAGGGTCTTTAAGGTCTGTCTCATCGCGATGTGTCTCCTTGCGTTGTGCCTGATTCGTGTCGGCGTCACTTCGCCGGAATCGGTCGGTTCATGAGCTTGCGGACCTTCGAGCCTCCCCACTTCGCGCCGTCTGCCACCCCGACGTTCGCAAGCTCGCCCATGACGACCTTGAGGAGGAACTGCTCGCCCGCGGCGTGGGTCTCGGCGACGCCGTAGAAGTCGATGTCGCCGTACCCGTACGAGAAGTCGTAAAGGTAGGGCGCGCCGCCCTCCTTGGCCGCCCAGCCTTCCATCGAAACGCCACAGGGCTCCGTGCCCGGCAGCACGACGGCGCCGGGGCGCACGCGGTAGGACCAGGCCTTCGTCCCGACGAGTGTCGTCGTCGAGGGAATGCCGAGCCGGTTGAGCTCCGGCATGAACTTTCCGAAATCGCCGAGCGTCATCGTGCCGAGGTCGGCAGGCTTGACGCTGAACGTCGAGCCCTTCTCGACGATCTCGACGAGCGTGTTCGCGGACGCAGGACCGACGTTGCCCTCGGCCTCGGTCTTCGTCTTGAGGTCGACGACGGCGAGAGGCGTCGCGAGCGACTTCATGGCGTCGTCGGTGATCGCCTTGACGGTCACGGCGACGGTCTCGCCGGGCTTGCCGTCCTTGTACTTGGTCGTAATGCGGACGAGGTAGCCCTTGTTCCACAGCGACTGCTCGGGCGTGTCGAAGTATTCCTTCGTGGAGATCTCGATCTTGAGAGGGTTCTTGTCTTTCTCGGTGACGGTGAAGCCCTTCCTCGCCGCGGCGGCCTTGACCTGGCCCCAGAGGTCCTTGAAGGCCTCCTCGGGCGTGCCCTTGGTCTTTGCCGGGTCGAAGAGGAACTTGTACTCGCGTCCTGCGACGTCGGCGAGTTTCGGCGCGGGGTATTTCGCGATCGTCTGGGCGTAGAGCGGCTTCGGATCGTCGGCGGCGGCCGCCAGGCCGGCGGCGGCGACGAGCGCGACGAGGAGCAGTCCGGTGACGGCTCGAGTCTTCATGGAATTTCCTCCTACGGCCCCGGTGCAAGGCCCGAGCCACGGGAAGGGCCGCGCTTACCCATTGCAGGCCAGCGAGTTGAGCGTTACCGCGCCCGGCCGCTGGTGCGGAATCCCGCACTCGGTGTGCGGGCGTCCGCTCAGTCGGCTGTGGGGGCGAGACCGAGGGCCTTGAGGCGGTCGTAGAGGGTCCGACGGGCCATTCCGAGAACGGCCGCCGCCTCCCCGACGTTGCCCCCCGTGTGCTGGAGGACGCGCTCGATGTGGAGACGTTCCATCTCCTTCATCGTCGCGAGCTCCCCGTCGGGGGCCGGCGGCCGGGCCGCGCCGAGGCTCACGTCGAGCGCCTCGAGCCGGTCGCCCTTGATCAGGATCATGGCGCGCTCGAGAACGTTCGCGAGCTCCCGGATGTTGCCCGGCCACGGGTAACGCAGGAGCTGCGACTCCGCAACCGGGCCGAGGACGACTTCGGGCCTGCCCATGCGGGCGCAGACGGCCCGCAGGATGTTCCGCGCGAGAAGCGGGACGTCTTCGGTCCTCTCGCGGAGTGGCGGGATCTTCAGGGTGAGCGTGCTCACGCGGTAGTAGAGGTCGTCGCGGAACTTCCGCGCCCGCACGGCCTCTTCGAGGTCGAGGTTCGTCGACGCGATGAGCCGGATGTCGACGTGGCGGTCCCGCACGTCGCCCAGCCGGCGGAACGTCTTTTCCTCGAGGGCCTTCAGGAGCTTGGGCTGGATCGCCGGATCCATGTCGCCGATCTCGTCGAGGAACACGATCCCCCGGTGGCCGACCTCGAGGAGCCCCTGCTTGGGGTTCACGGCGCCCGTGAAGGCGCCGCGCTCGTGGCCGAAGAGCTCGGACTCGAGCAGCTCGCGCGAGAGGCCCGCGCAGTTCAGGTTGACGAAGGCCTCCTCGCGGCGGGGGCCGTTCGCGTGGAGCCAGCGCGCGAGGACGCCCTTGCCGGAGCCCGTCTCGCCGAGGATCAGGACTGGGCTGTCCCACTCGAGCATGAGGCGGGCGCGTTCCTCGAGCTGGCGGATCGCCGCGCTCGCGCCGAGGAACGGATCGAACGAGCCGGGCTGCTCGCGGAGCGCGAGCTCCTGCTTCTTGCGGAGCCGCTGCTGCTGGAGGAGGCGGCGCACGAGGACGAGGAGGGCCTTGGATTCGACGGGCTTCGTGAGGAACTGTTCGGCGCCTTCCTTGATCGCCCGGACGGCGAGGTCGATCGAACCGTGCGCCGTGAGGATGATGAACGGCGTGTCCTCGCTCGCCTTCTTGACCTCGGCGAGCAGCTCGAGCGACGTTCCGTCCGGCAGGCTGTAGTCGGCGACGACGATGTCGTGTCCGACCTCGCGGAAGCGCTCGCGCGCCTTCTGAAGGTTCTCGGCCTCTTCGACGTCCAGACCGCTCGCGCGGAGGAACGCGGCGAGCCCGTGCCGCACGGCGGGGTCGTCCTCGACGAGCAGGATCCGCGACTCAGACATGTGCGGCCTCCGGAAGGGTCATTCTCTGCCGCGGCGCCGGGAGGCGGACGACGACGCGCGCCCCGCCCTCGGGCCGATTGCTCGCCTCGACGGTCCCGCCGTGCTCCTCGACGACGCGCTTCACGATCGAGAGCCCGAGGCCCGTGCCGCCCTCGCGCCGCGTGAAGAAGGGCTCGAAGGCGCGCGAGA
>JBBQDQ010000051.1:0-19174 GCA_038319835.1 Thermoanaerobaculia bacterium
CGAAGGGGATCGCGCTCGCGGCCGCGGAGGGCGACCTCTCGGAGAACTTCGAGTACAAGGCGCGCCGCGACAAGCAGCAGCTCCTCTCGGCCCGCGCCGGAAAGCTCCAGGAAGAGCTCGGCAAGGCCCGCGCGCTCGATCCCGCGACGATCGACACGACGGAGGTCCGTCCCGGCGCGCGTGTGACGCTCGAGGGTCCGAAGGGCCCGAAGACCGTCACGCTCCTCGGCCCGTGGGACTCGAAGCCGGAGGCGGGCGTCTATTCCTACCTCTCCGAGCTCGGCAAGCTCCTGCTCGGCAAGACCGTCGGCGAAGATGCGACGGTCCTCGGGGACGAGATGACCGTCCGGAAGATCGAGGTCTTCAGCTAGGAACCGGGGATTTCGGATTTCTGAGAAGGTGTAGGAAGCGATGCGCTCGAACAGACGCCTGGACGCCACGGGGGCCGCGACCCCTCACACCCTTCCAAGAAGATCTTCTCTTCTCTTCCTCGTTCTCTTCGGCTCGTTTTCGGCGGCGCCCGCGGCGCGGGCGGCGGACGACGCCGTCGTCCCGAACGAGCAGCTCGTCCTCGACGGCCTGCCGGCCGTGCCGAAGTCGTTCGCCCAGCGGGCGGCGCCCTACATGGAGTTCCGCACGGCGTCGTTCCAGGCGTGGAACCCCGTGCGCCCCGAGATGCTCGTCACGACGCGTTTCGGCGACGTGACGCAGCTCCACCGCGTGAAGGCGCCGGGTGCGGCGCGCACGCAGCTCACGTTCTACCCGGAGCGCGTCCTCGGGGCCCGGTACCGCCCGGGAACCGCCGACGTCGTGTTCTCCAAGGACGTCGGCGGCGGCGAGTGGTACCAGCTCTACCTGCGCGACGACAGGACCGGGAAGATCACGCTCCTCACGGACGGTAAGTCGCGCAACCAGGGGGGCGCGTTCACGCGGAGCGGGACGTGGATGGCCTACCAGTCCACGAAGCGGACAGGGAAGAACGGCGACATCTGGGTCATGAACCCGTCCGATCCCGTGAAGACCGACCGGCTCGTCCTCGAGGGGTCCGGCGAGAGCTGGATCCCGACGGACTTCTCGCCGGACGAGAAGACGCTTCTCGTCCACGAGGGGATCTCCGTCAACACGTCGCGCCTCTGGCTCGTGGACGTCGCGAGCGGGAAGAAGACGCTCTTCTCGCCCGAGTCGAAGGAGCAGGTCGCGTGGGGCGCGGCCCGCTTCTCGCCCGACGGGAAGACTGTCTACACGACGACGGACGCGGACGCGGAGTTCGCGCGCCTCGTCGCGATCGACGTCATGTCGAGGAAGGTCGACGTCCTGACGCCTGGCTTGGCGTGGGACGTGCAGGGCTTCGACCTTTCCGAGGACGGGACGAAGGTCGCGTGGGCGGTCAACGAGGCCGGAGCCGAGACGCTGCACGCGATGGACGTGAAGACGAGGAAGGAGATCGCGCTCCCGAAGCTCCCGTACGGGACGATCGGCGGCCTTCGCTGGGACCGCGAGGGCCGCAGTCTCGGCTTCACGATGACGTCCGCGAAATCGCCGTCCGACGCCTGGTCGGTCGACACGAAGACGGGCGCTCTGAGCCGCTGGACGGAGAGCGAGACCGGCGGCCTCGACGCGAACGTTTTCGTCGAGCCCGAGCTCGTCTCGTGGAAGAGCTTCGACGGCAGGACGATCACCGGCTTCCTCTACCGGCCGCCCGCGTCCTTCGCGGGCCCCCGGCCCGTGATCGTGAACATCCACGGGGGGCCGGAGGGCCAGTCCCAGGCGGGATTCCTCGGACGGAACAACTTCTTCGTGAGCGAGCTCGGCGTTGCCGTGCTCTTTCCGAACGTGCGCGGCTCGACGGGCTACGGCAAGACGTTCGTCAAACTCGACAACGGCATCCTGCGTGAGGACTCCGTCAAGGACGTCGGCGCGCTGCTCGACTGGATCGCCGCGCAGCCCGGCCTCGACAAGTCCCGCGTGATGGTCACGGGCGGGTCCTACGGCGGCTACATGACGCTCGCGTCCATGACGCACTACAACGACCGGTTCCGCTGCGCGCTGGACGTCGTCGGGATCTCCAACTGGGTCACCTTCCTCGAGCACACCGAGGCGTACCGGCGGGACCTCCGCCGCGCCGAGTACGGCGACGAGCGCGAACCGAAGATGCGCGAATTCCTCGAGAAGATCTCGCCGCTCGCGAGCGCCGGGAAGATCACGAAGCCCATGTTCGTCGTGCAGGGCAGGAACGACCCGCGCGTGCCGTACACGGAGGCCGAGCAAATGGTCTCCGCGATCAAAAAGAACGGCGGCCCGGTCTGGTACCTCCTCGCGAAGGACGAAGGGCACGGGTTCAGCACGAAAAAGAACCAGGACTTCCAGTTCCTCGCGACGCTGAAGTTCGTGGACGACAATCTGCTCAAGTAGAAGAGAGAGGTTTCTGTTTCGGATTCGGAATTCGAATTTCTTGGAAGGTGGAGGGAGCGATGCGCATGATTAACCGCACGGGCCACGGGGGAGCGGCGGCGCGTCAAACCCTTCTCGGAAAATCTTCTCCTCTCTTTTTTCCCTTCCTCACATTCTTTCTCTTTTTCGCGGAGTCCGTCCGCGCAGCGGAGCTCCCGCACGTCTACGCCCTCGTGAACGCCCGCGTCGTGACGGCGCCGGGCAAGGTCATCGAGAAGGGGACGGTCGTCGTGCGCGGAGGCGTGATCGCCGCGGTTGGCGCCGCGGGCGCCGTGGCCGTACCGGCCGACGCGCAGGTCGTGGACCTCCAGGGCCAGACGGTTTCGCCGGGGCTCATCGACCCGTACGTCACGGTCTCGCGCCTCTCCGGCGTTCGGCCCGCGGCCGCCGACGACGCGTCCGCGGGCCGCCGCGGCGCCGGCGCGGCCGCGATTCCGCAGGCCACGCCCGCGCCCGAGCCCTCCGGCAACGCCCTGCCTTCCACGAAGCTCCACCCGGAGAAGTCGGTCCTCTCCGACCTGAAGGTCTCGTCCGAGGCGCGCGAAGCGTTCCGCGACCTCGGCTTCACGGTGGTCGCCGCCGTGCCGGACAGGGGAATCCTGCGCGGCGAGAGCGCCGTGATCGCTCTCTCGGACGGGCCGCTCTCCCGCGCGATCCTCGTCGCGAAGTCCGCGCAGCACGTCGCGCGCGACACCGATACGCCCGAGTTCGGAGGCGACTATCCGGGATCGAAGATGGGCGCGGCCGCCGCCGTGCGGCAGGCGTTCTCCGACGCGAAGTGGCTCCTCGCGGCCGACGGTGCATACGCCGCGAAGCCTGCGGGACGCTCGCGGCCCGAGCGCTACGACGGGTGGGCTGCGCTGGGCGACGCCGTCTCCGGCCGGGAGACGGTCGTTTTCGAGGCGCCGGACGTCCTCGCGCTCCTGAGATCCGCGAAGATCGCCGGGGAATTCGGCCTGAAAGCGCGCCTCGTCGCGACGGGAGGGGACCTGTACCTTCTCGCGGACGAGGTGAAGGCGGCGAAGCCCGATCTCGTCCTCTCGCTCGCGTTCCCGGCCGCGCCGTCCGTCGAGGACGAGGACGACTGGAGCGACGTTTCGCTGCAGCGCCTGAGGGCGTGGGACCGCGCGCCGTCGAACCCGCGCTGGATGCGCGACCTCGGCCTGGCGTTCTCGCTCACGACGCACGGCCTCACGGAGGTGGCGGACCTCCTGGACCGTGCGAAGAAGGCGCGGGCCCGCGGCCTCTCGGCCGACGACCTCCTCGCGGCCTTCACGACGGTTCCGGCGCGCCAGCTGGGGCTCGCGGGCCGTGCGGGAGAGATCGCCGCCGGCGCCCTCGCGAACCTCGTCGTCTCATCCGGGCCGCTTTTCGCGGACCGAACGCGCATCCTCACGACCTTCGTCGACGGCGTGCCTTACGAGGTGAAGCCGAAGAAGGGCGCCATGACGGGCACGTTCAAGCTGGACGGCGGATCCGTGGTGCTGCGCACCGACCCGCGCACCGGGCTCCCGGGCGTCGGCGTCACGCCGGCGGGCGGCGGGAAGCCGGTAGCGGCGACGAACGTCGCTCGGCACGGCCAGAGGCTGACGTTCGACGTCGACGGCGCACCGCTCGGCATGGCCGGGCCGCAGAACGTGGACGCGGCCGTCGAGGGAGATTCCCTGAAGCTCGAGGCCCGGCCGGCCGGGGGCGGGCCGGCGGTCGCGAAGAGGGGCGAGCGCGACCGGTCGGCGGGCGGACGCGGCGCCGCGGGCGCAGGCGGGCTCGGCGGCGAGACCTCCGAAGCGTTCGCGAACGCGGCCGCCGCGGCCGCTGCGGCCGAGAGGCAGGATGGGGCGGACTCCGACGTGCGGCCGATCCCGGCGCGCTGGGCAGGGCCGCTCGCCGCCCCGAAGGCCGTCCTCGTGAAGAATGCGACGGTCTGGACCGCCGGGCCCCAGGGGACGATCGCGAACGGGAGCCTGCTCGTCGTGGACGGGAAAGTCGCCGCAGTGGGGAAGGACGTCGCAGTCCCGGCCGCGGCCGCCTCGTCGCTCGTCACGATCGACGCGCAGGGGCGGGCCGTCACGCCCGGCCTCATCGACGCCCACAGCCACACGGCGGTGGACGGCGGCGTGAACGAGGGCGGACACAACATCACGGCCGAGGTCCGCATCGGCGACGTCGTGAACCCGTTCGCGCCGGCGATCGCCCGCGAGCTCGCGGGCGGCCTCACGATGGCCAACGTCCTCCACGGCTCCGCGAACGCAATCGGGGGACAGTCGGAGATCCTGAAGCTGAAAAACGGCGAGGGGCCCGACGGGCTCAAGCTGAGAGACGAGCCGCCCGGCATCAAGTTCGCGCTCGGCGAGAACCCGAAGCGCTCGAACGCGCAGGGAGCCGCGGCGCTCCGATACCCGCAGACGCGCATGGGCGTGTCGGCGCTCATCCGCGAGCGCTTCGCGGCCGCCCGGGACTACCGGCGCAAGCAGAAGGAGTTCGAGGCGGCGAAGAGGCGCGGCGAGAGCCCCCTGCCGGTCCGGACGGACTTCCAGCTCGAGGCGATCGCCGAAATCCTCGAAGGCAAGCGTGCCATCCACGCGCACAGCTACGTCAAGCAGGAGGTCCTCGACCTCATCCGCCTCTGCGAGGAGTACGGCGTGAAGATCGGAACGCTCCAGCACATCCTCGAGGGCTACAAGGTGGCCGACGAGATCGCGGCGCACGGTGCGGGCGCCTCCTCGTTCAGCGACTGGTGGGCCTACAAGTTCGAGGTCTACGACGCGATCCCTTACAACGGAGCCCTGATGCGCGAACGCGGCGTCCTCGTCTCGTTCAACTCCGATTCCGACGAGCTCGCACGGCGCCTGAACGTGGAAGCCGCCAAGGCGGTCAAGTACGGCGGGGTGCCGCGCGAGGAAGCGCTCAAGTTCGTGACGGCGAATTCCGCGAAGCAGCTGAAGATCGACAAACGCGTCGGCTCCCTGGAGCCGGGCAAGGACGGCGATTTCGTCGTGTGGTCCGGCGATCCGCTCGATTCGACGAGCCACGCGGACGAGACGTGGATCGAGGGGAAGAAATACTTCGACCGCGCCGAGGACCTGAAAGCCCGCCCGGTCCTCGGGGCGGAGAAGGCGGAGCTGATCGGGAAGGCGCGGCTCGCGGCCTCGCGCGGGGCCGCGACGGCAGCCGCGGAGCCGGCCCGGCGCCCCGCCGAGCACTCGTGCAGCGAGGAAGCCCGCGATTTCGAGGAATCGGCCGCGGCGGAGGTGGCGCGATGAGCGCGCTCCTCCTCGCGTCCGTTCTCGTCCTCAAGGGCGCCACGGTCCACACGGCCGCGGGTCCCGCGATCCCGAACGGCGTCGTCGTGATCGACGGCGGCAAGATCGCCGCGGTGGGCGGCCCCGGGACCCCGATTCCGGCCGGCGCCACCGTCGTCGACGCCGCGGGTCGGCACGTCGCTCCCGCGTTCTTCGCGCCCGCCTCGCTCGTGGGCCTCGTCGAGATCCAGGCCGTCCGCGCGACGAACGACGTTTCGGAAATCGCCGCGATCAACCCCGAGGCGAGGCCCGACGTCGCGATGAACCTCGATTCCGAGACGCTCCCCGTCACGCGCTCGAACGGCGTCCTCTTCGCGGCGCTCGCGCCGCGCGGGTCCACGTTTCCCGGGGCCGCGTCGGTCGTGACGCTGAACGGCTGGACGCGCGAGGACGCCTGCGTGAAGTGTCCGGCCGCGATCCTCCTCGAGTGGCCCGAGATGGCGATCGACCGCCGGCCGGACGCGCGCCCGTCCGCGCGCATCCAGGAGCGCCGGCGCGACGAGGCGCTGGACCTCATCCGGCGCGCGTTCCAGGGAGCGGCCGCTTACCGCGCGGCGCGCGCGGCCGAGGGGAAGGCCGGCGTCCCGGCGCACGACGAGGCGGCGGCCTTCGCGGCCCTTGCGCCGGTTCTCGACGGGTCGATACCCCTCGTCGTCCGCGCCGAGCGCAAGACGCAGATCGACGCAGCGCTCCGGTTCCTCGACGAGGAGCTCAAGAGCACGAAGACGCGGCTCGTGATCCTCGGCGGGTACGACGCGCCGAAGTCCGCGGCCGCCCTCGCCGCCCGCAGGATCCCCGTCATCCTCGACACGGTCCTGGAGCTGCCGATGCGCGAGGACGACCCTTACGACGCACCGTTCACGAAGGCGGCCGAGCTTGCGAAGTCGGGCGTCGTCGTGGCGATCGGGAACGGGCAGACCACGATGGCGGCGGCGACGACGCGCGACCTCCCGAACCATGCCGCGATGGCCGCGTCGTTCGGGCTCGACCCGCTCGAGGCGCTCCGCGCAATCACGCTCAACCCGGCGCGGATCTACGGCGTGGACGCGCGGATCGGCTCGCTCGAGGCGGGCAAGGACGCGTCGCTCGCCGTATGGACAGGCGACCCGCTCCAGGCGACGTCCACGGTCGTCGCGCTCTACGACAAGGGCGTCGCGCTCGACCTCTCGGACCGGCACAAGCGGCTCTGGGAGCGTTACCGCAACCGGCCGAAACCCGCGCCGCCCGCCTCTGGCGGCCGCTGAGGGAGGGAGCGTGGAGAACCGCGGCACCTGGGCCATCGCCGGCCTCGGCCTCGCGCTCATCGCGCTCCTCATGCTCTGGATGGGGAAGACGCTCGACACGAAGGCTCCGATCCGCATCGACCGGGGCGGGACGAACGCGGCGGGCGCGGTCCGGACTTCCACGCCCGAGGAGGAGGCGGAGCGGGAGCTCGCGGACATGCGGGCGCTCGTGACGCGCCGGGCGCCGGGGCTCGCCTCCCGGGCGGCCGAGCAGGCCTTCTCCGGCGAAGAGGCGGCGCGCGCGCGCTGCGCGTTCACGGAGGCGCGGCTCGTCCATCGCGACGGGACGACGGCCTACTGGAACGTCGGGTTCTCGTGCGTCGACCCGCGCCAGCCTGGTGCGTTCCCGAACCTCACGACCGTGTCCGTCCGTCTCGGCCGGGACGGATCGCGCTGGGTCGTCGAGAACTGAACGGGATCAGCGCGGCAGCGCGAGGAAGTCCCGGACCTGCTCCACGGGAATTGCGAAGTTCAGGCCCTGGGTCTCCTTGATCTTGAGCGTGTTCACGCCCACGACGCGGCCCTGCTGGTCGAGGAGCGGACCGCCGCTGTTGCCGGGGTTGATCGCGGCGTCGTGCTGGATGAGCACGACTTCCCCGAACTGGCGCGGCTTGTCGGAGCTCACGATGCCGCGAGAGAGGCTCATCTCGAGGAGGGGCCCGGCCGGCGAGCCGAGGGCGAACACGGGGTCGCCCATCCTCAGGGGCGATCCGGGCGCGAGCGGAGCGACCGCCACGGGCGGTTCGATCATGGCCTGGAGCAGCGCGAGGTCGTGCTCCTCGTCCTTCGCGAGGATGCGCGCATCGATCGGTTTCTTCGAGCCCGGCAGGAGGATCTGCTGGTAGTCCGTCCTCTTGACGACGTGGAAGTTCGTGATCACCTTGCCCGACGACGTGACGAAGAACCCGGTGCCGGTCGCAAAGCCCTTGTCGAAGGCGAGCTTCGCGATGACCGTCACGACGGACTTCTTGGCGGCGGCGAAGGGGTCGGCGGAAGGATCGGACGCCGCCGGTGCGAGAGGGGACGCGAGGGCGGCAGCGGCGGGGGCCGTCGCCGCGGGCGGCGCCGCGGTCGGGGCGGCCTTGGGCCGCAGGACGGTGAACCAGCCGGCGCCGGCCAGCGCGGCGACGAGGCCTCCGCCGAGGAGCGCGAACGTGACGCGTCGGTCCGGCTCGGGCGGCCGCGGCCCGGCGACGGCGGGACGGCGCGGGGCCGGAGGCACGACAATGCGCGAGCCCGAAGGCGTCACCGCGGGCCGCCCCGGCGAGCTCGTGCGACCGGACGCGGTTCCGGCGCCGGCGTAGCCGACCGTGAACTCGAGGATGCCGATCGAGAACGTCGAGCCGGGCCGGAGCTCCGCACGCGGGACCATCGCGCCGTCCACCTTGAGGCGCAGGACGCCGACCGGTGCGATCTCCCAGCCGCCGCCCGGACGCGAGACGACCTCCGCGTGGAGGGCCTCGACGCCCGCAAACGGCAGGGCGATGTCGTTCTGCTGGCGGTTCGACCCGAGGCGAAGCGCGTGGTCGAGCGGAACCTTCTTCGTCTCTCCCGTGACGGGATCGAGCCACATGAGCGCGAGCGAAGCGGCGGCGTTCGGCATCAGCGCGGCTTGAGCGGAGCGTTGCCGTAAGGCGAGGCGGGCGTCGGGGTGCGGACCGGCGTCGCGGTCTTCGCGGGTCCGGGCGTCTCGAACGGGCTCGAGCCGTCGGGCCGCGCGACCTCCTCGGTGCGCCCCGCCACGTCCGCGATCATGACGAGGACGGCGTCGTTCCGCGTCCGGAACGTGGAGGACTGGCCGGCCCAGTCGCACGAGAGCCAGAGGAAGATCTCCGACTCCTCGCCGGGGGTCAGGTCCGACGGGTCCATCGTCTGGACCTGTCCGTTGGTGTCGCCGGACCTCAGGCTTCCGATCAGGACGAGGGCCTTGAGGCCGCGGAGCTTCATGCGCGAGATGTTCTTCACCGAGCCGTAAGCGCGCGCGCGTTGCGTCGGGCAGCCTCCCGCGTCCGCGTAGAAGGTGCTCAGCTTCAGGTGCTGTGCGACCGACTCCTTGCCGAAGAACGGGACCGAGTCGTCGAGCGCGACCTCGCGCCCGCCCAACTTCATCTTGCCGGAGAGCTGGTTCTGCTTCACGACCGCGTCTGCGTCGCGCAGCGTCGTCTGCTTTGCGAACCCCGACAAGGACGCCCGCGTCGGGGTGGGCGCAGGGCCGGCCGTCGCGGCGGGCGCGTGACCGGAGGCGTTCACGAGCTCGGTGGCAGGCCAGTCGACGTCCTGCGCGGCGAACACGGTCAGCGTCGCGTTCGCGCAGAGGCGGAACTTCACGGGCTTGCCGTCGTGGTTGGGCCGGTCGAGGGCGCCGACGCGGTCGCCCGCCGTCGTCACGACGTAGTAGGGGCAGACCCTGGCTCCCGGCCGCAGGTCCTGGACCTGGAAGAGGAGCGCCACCGCGAGAAGCGCGGACATCGTGGCGAAAGTGTACGCCCCCGCCGGGACGGGAACGGTTAGCCCCGGATGCGCTCCGGATGGGCATAGACGTTGAAGCGCGGCCCGCGCAGGAATCCGACGATCGTGATCCCGGCCGCCTCGGCGAGCTCCACCGCGAGGCTCGTCGGCGCCGAGACCGCGGCGACAATCTGGGCGCCCGCGAGGGCCGCCTTCTGGGCGATCTCGAAACCCAGCCGGCCCGAGACGAGGAGGATCGGGGGAGTCTTCCTCCGCTCCCGGAGGAGCGCCCCGACGGCCTTGTCCGTCGCGTTGTGCCGCCCGACGTCCTCGCGCGCGACCGCGAGCGTTCCGTCGGCCTCGAAAAACCCGGCCGCGTGGAGGCCGCCTGTCGACGCGAAGACCGACTGACGCTCGCGCAGGACGTCGGGGAGGCGCGTCAGGAGAGCGGCCGGGATCGTGAGGCCGGGCGTGCGCCCTTCCGGGGCCGGCCGCGCCGATCGCGCGCGCGCCGCCTCCGCGAGGGCGATCACGTCCGAGACCGAGGTGCGGCCGCAGACGCCGCAGGCCGAGCCCATGACCGTGGCCCGCCTCGGCGCGTTCTGCGGGCCGTGCGCGAGGGTCACGACCCGGACGTTTCGCACGAGCTCGGCAGCGAGACCTGGCTCGTCAGGCGGGTCGACGGCCACGACGTCGCCGATTCCCGAGATCACGCCCTCGCCATAGAGGAGACCGACCGCGAGATCGTCATCGTCGCCGGGCGTCCGCATCGTGACCACGAAGCGCGAGGCGGGGGCGCCCTCCTCGCGGAGCCGGATCTCGAGGGGCTCCTCGGCCGTGAGGAAGTCCTTGTCCCGTCGTGCCGTCTCCCCGTCGCGGCGCACGACGTGCACGGAAACGGAGGCGTCGCGATGCGGTGCGGACATCGCGCACTAGCCTACACTTCGGCGGTGACCGCCGGCCGCGTTCTCGTTCCGCTTCTCGCGGCCGCCTGCCTCGCGCCCTTCGTGTCCTCGGGCCTCGGCCTCGTCCTGGGCATCGCCGTCGCGCTCGTCGCGGGCAATCCGTGGCCCGCACAGACGAAGCGGCTCGCGCACCTGCTCCTCGGCGGGTCCGTGGTCGGGCTCGGGGCTGCGGCCGACCTCGCCGTCGTCGCGCGCGTCGGCGCCCACGGTGTCGGTTACACGGCGGCCGGGATCGCCCTCACATGCGCCGCGGGCCTCGCGCTCGCACGGGCCCTGCGCGTCGAGGAGGACACGGCGATCCTCGTGACGGCCGGGACGGCGATCTGCGGGGGCAGCGCGATCGCGGCGGTCGCCCCGGCGATCCACGCGAAATCCGAGTCGGTGTCCGTGGCCCTCGCGACGGTCTTCCTCCTGAACGCCGTCGCCCTCGTCGTTTTCCCTCCGCTCGGGCATCTCCTCGGCTTCGACGAGGCCCGCTTCGGTCTCTTCGCGGCGCTCGCGATCCACGACACGAGCTCCGTCGTCGGGGCCGCGGCGGCGTACGGCCCGAAGGCCGTCGAGGTCGCGACGACCGTGAAGCTCGCGCGGGCCCTCTGGATCGTGCCGCTCGCGCTCCTCGCGGCGCGCGTCCACGCGCGTCGCTCGGGGGAGAACGCGTCCGTCCGTCCGTCCGTCCCGTGGTTTCTCGCGGGCTTCGTGGCCGCGGCCGCGGTCGTCACGTGGGTGCCCGCGCTCGGGCCCGCCGGGCACGCGGTCGCCGCGGGCGCCAAGCGCGTCCTCGTCGTGACGCTCTTCCTCATCGGGACGTCGCTGACGCGCGAGGCGCTCGCGCGCGTCGGCGTGCGACCCGTCGTCCTCGGTGTCCTGCTGTGGCTGCTCGCGGCCTCCGCGACGGCCGCTGCGATCCTCGCGGGCTGGATCGCCTGACGCCGGACGCCGGGCCGGGGGACATGATCATGCTCTGGTGCGGACCCTCCGCGGGCCGGACACTGTTGGGCGTGAAGCGCCGCATGAGGTTCATGGTCGTCTACGAAGAAGGCCTGTGGTTCGTCCACGAGGTCGGGAGCGGACAGCCGATGGCCGCGTTCGAAGAGCAGGGCGACGCCTTGCGCACCGCGCGCCACCTCGCCGGGATCACGGAAGCCGAGCTCCTCGTCATGAACGCCGACGGGACGCTCGCCTCCCGCGAGAGCGGCGCCGGCAGCGCTCTTCTCGCGACGGCCTGACGCGGCCTTCAGCGCCCGCGCCGGAGGATCAGGAACAGCCCCGCGAGGAGCAGGGCCGCACCTGCGAGGCGCGCCGGAGAAACAGGCACCCTCGGAAGCGCGAGAAGCCCGAAGTGGTCGAGGACGAGCGCCGTGAGGATCTGGCCCGCGATCAGCATCGCGATGAGAGCGAGGGAGCCGACGCGCGGCGCGAGGATCACGGCGGCCGTGATGTAGCCGGCGCCCAGCATCCCGCCGGTCCACGCCCACCACGGGAGCCGCGAGAGGGACGTCCCCTCCCAGGAGCGCGCCGAGACCGCAACGATCGCGGCGAGGGCGAGCGTCCCGACGAGGAACGAGACCAGCGCGGCCTGAAACGGCGAGGCGACGGCCTGCCTCAGGCGCGCGTTGACCGCGGCCTGCACGGCGACCATGGCGCCCGCGCCGAGGCCGAGGATCAGGTACGGGAGCGCCGCCTTCGACATGAGGCGCGGATTATAGGAGCGGCGGTCCGTGCCCGTTCAGATGCCGCCGCCGTCCACGAGCGCGTCCTCGTGGACGGGCTCTCGGAACGGTCGCACGTGCGGGTCGAAGAGCGAGTACGTCCCCATGTGCAGGAGGGGCGGAGAGTAGACGTGCAGCGTGACGAGGTCGCCGCCGTCGTCCGCGAGGTTCGAGACCTGGTGTATGTCCGAGTCCTGCGTCGCGCAGACGCTGCCAGGCGCGTGCGCGAGCGAGCGGACGGCGTAAACCATCCCGCCGCGCGTCCTCTCGAAGACGGTCTCGACGGCCTCGCCGGCGAGGACGCGCACGGCGCAGCTCGAGCCGGCGTGATCGTGGATCGGGCTGCGCTGGCCGTTCCGCCAGCAGAGGACGAGCGCCTGGTAGCCGGGTCCAGCGTGCACGAGGTTCCGCCGGTAGGTGTCGGTGCCGAAGATCACGTGCGGCCGAACATCGTCGAGAGTCATCGTGACGTCCGCCAGGGCGGTGTCGAGCTCGCCGAGCGGGATGCGTCCCGCCCGGGTGTCGAGGCGGCGGAGGAGCGCCGCAAAGGACGTGACCATCGAGATTCAGTCGCATCGTAGCACCCGGGCACGTCGGCTAGACTCGCCGCGGTGAGCGATCCCGAGCCGCGTCTCGCGGCCCTCCAGGCGGCCGTCTTGAAAGTCTTCGCAGCGGGGCTCGCCCGTCTCCGGGTTTTCGGGACGTGGTGCGGGCGCCTCTTCCGGCTCATCCCGCGACCTGTCCTGTTCGCGACGGGAGCGACGGCCGTTCTCCTCGCCGTCGCGTCCGTCGTCGTCGTCCTCTACTTCTCGCGAGTCGTGTCGAGGACGATGGACGGCCGGCGCTGGAGCCTGCCGACGCGCCTCTACTCCGACGTCTGGGTCGTCAGGCCCGGGGACGCCCTCGCTCCCGACGACGTGACGCGTCGGCTCGGCCGCCTGCGCTATGCCGAGGTCCCGAAGCCGCCGGTCCTGCCGGGGCAGTACGCGCTCTCGCCGAACCGGGTCACGGTCTGGGCGAACGACCGCGAGACGGCCTCGGGGCGCTCGCCGGGCATCGCAGCCGTTCTCGAGTTCTCGGGCCGCCGCGTCGCGTCCGTTCGCCGCGCCGAGGACGGCTCGTCGCTCCCGTTTGTCGTCTTCGAGCCCGAGGTCGTCGGGACCGTCTTCGACGAGAAGATGCAGGACCGCACGCTCGTCGCGCTCGACCAGGTGCCGAAGGTCCTCCTCGACGCGATCCTCACGACGGAGGACCGCGACTTCTTCACGCACGCCGGAATTTCTCCGCGGCGCCTCGTCGGGGCCGTCCTGCAGAGCGTGACGCGGCACGCAGGCGTCCGCGGGACGTCGACGCTGACCCAGCAGCTCGTCAAGAACATGTTCCTCACGCCCGAGCGCACGCTCAAGCGCAAGGCCGTCGAGGCGCTCATGGCGGTGATCCTCGAGGCGAAGTACACGAAGAACCAGATCCTCGAGGCGTACCTGAACGAGATCTACCTCGGCCAGCGCGGGTCCGTCTCCGTGACGGGCGTCGAGGAGGCCTCGCGTTTCTACTTCGGAAAGGGCGTCTCTCGGCTCGAGCTGCCCGAGGCCGCGATGCTCGCCGGTCTCATCTCGTCGCCCGGCAAGTACTCGCCCTTCCGCAACCCGGAGAACGCGCGGCAGCGCCGCGCGATCGTCCTCAAGGGGATGCTCGAGCAGAAGAAGATCGACAAGGCCGCCTTCGACGCGGCGAACGCGGCGCCGCTCACGCGGATCGCGTCGCCTCCCACGGGGGTCGTCGCTCCGCATTTCGTGGACTTCGTCCTGAAGCAGGCGATGGAGATCCCGGGCTACTCGAAGGAGGACGGCTCGTCGATCTTCACGACGCTCGACCCCGACATGCAGCAGGCCGCGCAGGCGGCCGTCCAGAAGGGGCTCGAGGAGCTCGAGAAGAAGTTCAAGCGCCTGCGCTCCCGTGGCGAGGAAGATCAGCTCCAGGCGGCCCTGATCGCGCTCGACCCCTCCACGGGCTCCGTGCGCGCGCTGGTGGGCGGGCGCGACTACCAGGTGTCGCAGTTCAACCGCGTCGTACAGGCGCGCCGCCAGCCCGGTTCGCTCTTCAAGCCGTTCGTTTACCTCACCGCGTTCGGCAAACGCGATCTCGTCCCGCCGATCACGCCTGCGTCGCTTTACGTCGACTCGCCGATCGCCCTCGTGTGGGGCGCGGGCGAGGACGAGACGTGGTCGCCGAAGAATTACGACGGCGAGTACCGCGGGACGATGACGGCCCGTCAGGCCCTCGAGCAGTCGATCAACATCCCGACGGTACGCATCGCCGTCACGGAGACGGCGCCGGGGCGGACGCTCCTGCCCGACATCGTCGAGACGGCCCGCCGGGCCGGGATCACGTCGCCTCTCAAGCCGTACCCGTCGCTCGCGCTCGGCTCGTTCGAGACGAGCCCCATGGAGATCGCGGCCGCATACTGCACGTTCGCGAACGGCGGCTTCCGCGTGAAGCCGAACGCCCTGCTCGGCCTCCTGACGCCGTCCCTCCGGCGCATGGAGTCGAAGGACGAGCCGATCGTGCGCGGCGCGGACGCCGACGCCGTGTCGGTCCTCGACTCGGTGCTACGCGGCGTCGTGGACCACGGGACCGGAGGCTCGGCCCGGCGCCTCGGCGCGCAGGGCATCTTCGCGGGCAAGACGGGCACGACGAACGACGGACGCGACGCGTGGTTCGTGGGCTTCTCCCCGAACCTCCTCGTGGCCGTGTGGGTCGGTTTCGACGACAACCGCGGCCTGAACCTCTCCGGCTCGCACGCAGCGCTCCCGATCTGGGCCGACTTCGTCCGCCGCCTTCCGTCGCACTGGTTCGAGACCCCGTTCCCGAAGACTCCCGGCGTCGTAACCGCGTCCATCGACCCGACGACCGGCCTTCTCGTGACCGAGGAGTGCCCCGCGTCGCTGGACGAGGTCTTTCTCGAGGGGACTGAGCCGAAGCAGCGCTGCCCGCACGGCGCCGGCGCCGCGCCCGGCCCCGGCATCGGGGGAACGGGCGGGTTCTGAGGCTCGCGCTCCCGCCCCTCGATCTCGACCTCGTCGTGCGCAGCCACGGCTGGTACGACCTGCCTCCGTTCGAATGGGATGCGGTGAAAAAGACGCTGGGTTTTGTTTTCCTGGAAGGTGAATTCCCCGTGCGCGTCGTCGTCGGCAGCCGCGCGAAGGCGCTGGTCGTGACCGCTTCGTCGGTGGGCTCGCCCTCTTCACCATTCGAAGCAAGTCTCTCGGTCTCTTCGGACATTCCATCCAGAGGTGGAGTTCGTCGGGCTCTTGAACGGGTCCTCGACCTCCGAGCCGAACTTTCCTCTTTCCATGGAATCTGTGTCGGCGATCCCCGCTTCGCGTGGATCGCGCGGCGCGGGGCGGGGCGCATCCTGCGGGCTCCGACGCTCTTCGAGGACGCCGTGAAGGTCCTCGCGACGACGAACTGCACGTGGGGCCTCACGAAGGTGATGGTGACGAACCTGATCGTGCGCTACGGCCGGGGAGGGGCGTTCCCTCCGGCGGCGTTCGTGGCGGGCCTCTCGGCCCGCGAGATCGAAAAGCTCAAGTTCGGGTACCGCGCGCCGTACCTCGCGGCCTTTGCGGATCGCGTCGCGTCCGGCGCGCTCGATCTCGCGCGCTGGGAAGACGCCTCCCGCCCGAGCGAGGATGTCGAGGAGGACATCCGGTCCGAGAAGGGCTTCGGTCCCTACGCGGCCGACACGCTCGGCCGCCTCCTCGGCCGGCACGGGAAGCTGGGACTGGACTCGTGGTCGCGCAAGAAGGTGTCGGCGCTGCGGTTCCGCGGGCGCAAGGTCCCGGACGCGCGCGTCGCGCGGCTCTACGCGCCGTTCGGCCCGCACGCGGGCCTCGCGTTCTGGCTGGACGTGACGCGCGACTGGCACGAGGAGAAGGAACGGCTCTGGCCGTGACGGGCCGCCGTAAGATGGGTGGGGAGAGCGCGTGAAGAGAGTCATCCTCGTCGGGGCCACGGACGGGCTGGGGCGCGCGCTCGCGGCCGAGTACGCGTCGCGCGGGGCGTGGGTCACGATCCTCGGCCGCTCGAAGGAGAAGCTCGACGCTCTCGTCTCCGAGCTCGCCGCGCGCCACCCGTTCGCGACGGTCCGCGGCGTCCTCTGCGATCTCGCGGACGCCGGCCGGATCGAGCCGGCCTTTTGCGAGGCGATCGAGGCGACGGGGCACTGCGATCTCTTGCTCTACAACGCCGGGGTGATGCCCGCGGGCGACGGCGTGACGTGCGATCCCGCGGGCGACGCCGAGACGATGAACGTCAACGCGGTCGCCGCCGTCCGGATGCTCGGTCTCGCGTCCAACTACTTCCGCGCCGCACGCCGCGGGCACCTCGCGGCGATCTCCTCGATCGCGGGCGACCGCGGGCGCAAGGGCAACCCTGCATACAACGCGTCCAAGGCCGCGCTCACGACTTTCCTCGAAGGGCTGCGTAACCGGCTCTTTCCGTTCGGTGTGACCGTGTCGACCGTGAAGCCGGGCTTCGTCGGCACGCGCATGCTGGACGGCAGGAAGGGCCTCTTCTGGGTCGTCCCGCCCGACGTCGCGGCGCGGACGATCGCGGACCGGCTCGAGAAGCGGCACGAGGTGTTCTACGTGTACCGCCGGTGGGGCCTCTTCGGCCTCGCCCTTCACCACGTTCCCCGTTTCGTCTTCAAGCGGGTGGGCCCTCCGTGACGCCTCCCTTGCGCCCCGCGCCCGAGCGCGTCGAGGGTTTTGGTCTCTACAACTTCAGCGTTTCGCCGGTCTACCGTCCTTCGACCCTCGGAGAGCTCGCGGCGGTTCTCGCGGATTGCCGTGCCCGCGGCGAAGCGCCCGTCTTCCGCGGGGCAGGACGTTCGTACGGCGACGCAGCCCTCAATCCGGCTGGCCCCGTCGTGGAGCTCACGAACCTGAACGCGATCCGCGCCCTCGACGAGGAGACGGGTGTCGTTCGCGCGGCGGCGGGCCTCACGCTGGGCGATCTCTGGAAGGCGTCCGTCCCGAAGGGCTTCTGGCCCCCGGTCGTCACCGGCACGATGAACGTGACGCTCGGCGGAGCGGTCGCCGTGAACGTCCACGGCAAGAACGGCTGGAAACGCGGGACGATTGGCGACCACCTCGAGAGCGTGACGGTGCTTCGCGCCGGAGGGGTGCTCGAGGAGATCCGGGCCGGCTCGGCCGCTCTGGCGGACGTCGTCGGGAACACGCGCGCGGCGGACCCGATCGTCGAGGTCGCGCTCCATCTCAAGAAGCTCCGGTCGGGGTACCTCGACGTCGAGGCGTTCGCGACGGGGAATCTCGCGGCGACGCTCGCGGGGATCGACGGCGCGAAGGAAGACTGGGAGTACGTCGTCGGCTGGATGGACTGCTGGGCTTCCGGCCGCGCGCTCGGGCGGAGCGTCCTCCACGTGGCGAACGAGCACGTCCCGGCGCCGGGGGAGCCGGCCGGGCTCTCCGTCGAGGAGCAGGTGGCCGACATCAAGACGGGGCCGCTCCCGGTGCCGCTCCTCCTCCTCGGCCTGAAGCTCACGGCCCGCGGACCGCAGATGCGCCTCGTCAACGGGGCGAAGTTCCTCGCGGGCCGGATCGCAGGGCGCGCGCGCTACCGCCAGTCGCTCGTCGCGTACTCGTTCCTCCTCGACTACGTCGCGGGCTGGAACGAGGCGTACCGGCCGGGCGGCTTCATCCAGTACCAGCTCTTCGTTCCGAAGGAGAGGGCGGAAGAGGCGTTCTCGCGGGCGCTCGTCCTCCAGCAGGAGGCCGAGGTCGTCTCGTCCCTGGCCGTGATCAAGAGACATCGCGCGGACACGTTTCCGCGCGCCTACGCGCCCGACGGCTTCTCGCTCGCGCTGGACTTCCCGGTCACGCGCGGTAACGCGGGCCCTCTCGTGCGCCTGTGCCGGAGCTTCGACCGCGTCCTCCTCGAGACCGGCGGCCGCGCATACCCCGCGAAGGACTGCGTCGGGACGGTCGGGCGGCTCGCGGCGGTTCGCGGCGGCAAGGCCGCGTGAAGGCACCCCGGCTCGCGGCGGCCCTGGCTGCGGCCGTCATCCTCTGGAGCTGCGGCAGCAGCGAGACGCCCACCCAGCCGAGCTCCTGCGTTCCGCTCACGGGCCAGTACGCCGGGACGTTCACGGACTCGTGCGGGTCGAAGACGACGCTCGACGTCACGCTCTTCCAGACGGGCTGCAAGGTCGTCGCGGACCTGCCCGGGGTCGGGACGCTCACCGGCTCGGTGAGCGGCCAGACGCTCGTCTTCGCGATGGGCTTCTTCCCCTGCGGCGGCTCGGCGAGCGGGACGATGGCGCTCATGGCCGACGGCGGCCTGACCGGGACCTACTCGGGCCAGGCGACGGGCGGCGGCACCTGCTGCGGAATCGTGACCGGGTCGGTCGTATTGGTCCGGAAGTAGCGTCAGCCGGCCGGAGCGGCGTCGGACGGGTCGAAGGCGTCCAGGTCCGACGAGACGATGATCGCCATCCCGCCCGCGTCGCTGTGCGCCGTCGGCTCGGCCGTCCCGGCGTCCGCGCGGCAGTAGTCGCCGGGTTTGAGGAGGATCCCGTTCAGTGTGAGCGTGCCGTCGAGGACGAAGACCTCCTCGTCGCGGTGGAGCAGCTTGTATTCGATGCCAGGGAGCGGCGAGACGACCCACGGCGCGTCCGCGACGATCACGGCCGCGATGCCGGGCGCGACGACGCGGCCGCCGGGCAGAAGTGCGGGACCCGGGGGCGCGGCGCCCTCCAGCCTCGAGAGAATCCGCGCCTTGAGGGCTGGGGGAGGTGGAACCGCCTCGCCGAGCCCGACCGCGGCGAACGCTTCGTCGAAGCGTCGCCGGAGGGCGACCCAGTCGGGGTCGAGCTTGAGAAGCTCGTCGCCCTCGGGCAGCTCTCGCCCCTCCAGCGCCTCGACGGCCGCGAGCTCCTCGAGGAGGCGGGTGCGGTCCGCGTCGCGGCGTTCGTCGGTCACGCGAGTCCTCCTGCG
>JBBQDQ010000052.1:0-19152 GCA_038319835.1 Thermoanaerobaculia bacterium
AAGAAGACGCAGGTCTGCGGCTTCGCCTCGAGCGACCGGATCATGGAAGAGCCCGAGAACGTCTTCAACGTCTCCTCGCGGATCAACTCGACGTGGGGCGGGAACCTGGTCGACATGGTCCGCTGTCGCAAGTTCCTCGAGATCATGGCGGACGACAACCTGGTCGAGAATGCGAAGACGACGGGCGAGTTCCTGCTCGGCAAGCTCGGCGAGCTCGCCGCGGAGTTCCCCGGGAAGATGACGAACATCCGCGGGCGCGGGCTCTTCATCGCGTTCGACCTCCCCGACGGCAAGACCCGCGGCGACGTCCTCTCGTGCTGGCTCAAGAAGCACCACGTCATGGCGCTCACCTCGGGCGACAAGGCGATCCGGCTCCGGCCGCCCCTCACGCTCACGAAGGACGAGGCCGCGATGGGCGTCCAGCGCCTGCGTGCCGCCCTGACCGAGATCGTCGGCTGAGACGTCTCTCTCTTTACCTTCCAGGCAGTCTCCTTCTCTTCTTTTTCCTCATCGTCGTGCCTCTTCCCCAGATCCTCCTCCTGCGCTGGAGGGACCCGAAGACGACGGCCTTCATCCGGGCCCGGCAGGAGCGCCTGCGAACCGAGGGGAAGAGCGACGTCGTCGACCGCCGGCCCGTGCCGCTCGCCCAGGTCTCCCCCGCTCTCGTGAGCGCCGTCCTGGCCTCGGAGGACTCCCGGTTCTTCGAGCACCACGGGATCGACTGGGCGGCCGTCGCGGAGGCCCGCGCGTACAACGCGAGGCATGCGCACGACCGGCGCCCGCGAATGCACGGGGCCTCGACGATCACGCAGCAGCTCGCGAAAAACCTCTGGCTCTCGGGCCAGCGGTCCTGGTGGCGCAAGGCCCGCGAGGCCGCGATCGCCCTCGTCCTCGACGCGCTCGTCCCGAAGAAACGGATCCTCGAGGTCTACCTCTCCGCGATCGAATGGGGCGAGCGCACGTACGGCTGCGAGGCGGCCGCACGCGCCCTCTTCCACGTTCCGGCCTCCCGCGTGTCGCCCGAGCAGGCCGCGCGGATGGCCGCCATGATCCCGTCGCCTCTCCGGCGCCGGGCCCATCCGATAGAATCGGCTCGATGAACCCCAGACACGACGCGGCGCTGCGCGCCGCCGGCGCCGCGCTCGGTGCGGCTCTCGCCCTCGGCTGCGGCTCGAAGCCCGCGGAAATCCGCGTCACGCCCGCGAAGGTCACCATCTACGGCCCCGGACACACGCAGACCCTCAAGTTCGACGTTTTCGACAAGAAGGGCCGCGCCCTTCCCGGAATCACCGTCGCGTGGACGAGCGACAAGCCCAAGGTCGCGACCGTCGACCCGAACGGTCTCGTCCGCTCCCTCGCGCCCGGCCGGTCGATCATGACGGCAAACTTCCAGACGATCACCGGCAGCGCTGCGGTCGAGGTCGTCGACGTGTCGTCGCTCGCCGTGTCCCCGAACCGCATGACGCTCATTGGCCCCGCCGGCACGAAAATGGGCCTTCTCGCGGAGGTCAAGGACGCCAAGGGAAACCTCGTTAACCTCAAGCCGAAGTGGATCTCGGGGGACGCGAAGGTCGCCACGGTCGACGCCGAGGGCGTCGTGATGTCGGTTGGCGAAGGCCGGACGACGATCATCGCGAGCCTCGGGAACGACCAGAGCTCGGCATCGGACGTCCGGGTCCTGCATCGCGAGATCTCGTCCTTCGAGATCAGCCCGCTCACGCTCATCCTGAAGATCGGGGAGACCCAGCGCATCAACGCGGTCGTCAAGGACGCGAGCGGGACCGCGATCGAGGACGCGGCGCTCGCGTGGACGAGCTCGGACCCGAAGACGGCCTCTGTGTCGAACGGGGCGGTCGTCGGGCTCGCGCGCGGCACCGCCGTCATCACCGTCGCGACGTCCTCCCGGACGCTCACCGCGACCGCGATCGTGAACTGAGGCTCCGCTGAGAATCACGCACCTCGCCGCCGAGTGCGTCCCCTTCGCGAAGACGGGCGGGCTCGGCGACGTCGTCGGCGCCCTCCCGAAGGCGCTCGCGTCCGGCGGGAACGACGTCGACGTCTTTCTCCCGTTTCACCTCGAGGCGGCCGAGTGGTACCGCAAGCGTCAGTCGTGGCCCGAGGAGGCGCTGCCGCCCTTCGACGTGTCGATCCTCGGCCTTCCCTACCGGGTCGGACTCCTCTGGGACCTCCTGCCCGGTTCGACCGTGCCGATCTATTTCGTCGCGTACGATCCCCTCTTCCACCGCGCGAGGATCTACGCGCCGAACGAGCGCGGGCAGGACGACGGACTCTGGCGCTTCTCGCTCTTCGTCCGCGCGTCGATCGAGGCCCTGAAGCGTCTCGGCCGCAAGCCGCGGATCCTGCACGTCCACGACTGGCACCCTGCGCTCGGCTCGATGCTCGCCGCGTGGAGCAGCTGGCGCGACCGCTGGTTCGACGACGTCGCCTCCGTGCTCACGATCCACAACCTCGGCTACCAGGGCGTCTACGGGCGCGGCCAGTTCCCGGTGCTCGGCCTGCCCGCCGACGCGTGGACAGGCGGCGGTGTGGAGTGGAATGGGGCCGTGAACCTCCTGAAGGGCGCCATCGTCGCGGCCGACATGATCACGGCCGTCTCGCCGACCTACGCCGACGAGATCCGTACACCCGCGGGCGGCTTCGGCCTCGACGCAGTCCTGAGGGCCCGCGGGGAAAGGGTCGTCGGAATCCTGAACGGGATCGATCGCGGAATCTGGAATCCCGCGACGGACTCGCATCTCGCCGCGCGCTACGCTCCGCATGACTTTTCCGGCAAGGACGCCTGCCGCGCGGACCTCTGCCGCCTGGCGGGCTTCGATCCGTCGGACGCCGGCTTTCTCGTCGGCGCCATCGGCCGCCTCACGGACCAGAAGGGCTTCGACCTCCTCCTCGAGTCGGCGCCGGAGCTCATCCGGCGCGGCGTGAGGATCGTCATGCTCGGCTCCGGAGAGCCCGCGTACGAGGGGTCGATGAAACTCCTCGAGGCGCGCTTCCCGGGCCACTTCAAGGCGTTCGTCGGCTACGACGAGGCCCTCTCGCACCGGATCGAGGCCGGCGCGGACGCGTTCGTGATGCCGTCGCGGTTCGAGCCCTGCGGCCTATCCCAGATGTACTCGCTCGCGTACGGCACGCCGCCGATCGTGCGGCGAACCGGCGGCCTCGCGGACTCCGTCGTTCCGTACGACGGCTGGAACCTCGACCAGGCGACCGGCTTCGCCTTCGACGAGCCCGCCCCTCACGCCCTCGCGGCCGAGATCCTCCACGCGCAGCACGTCTTCTTCCAGCGCGACCGCTGGCGGCGCATCGTGGAGAACGGGATGGCGCAGGACTTCTCGTGGGACCGCTCCGCGGAGCGCTACGAGGCGGTCTACCGCCGGGCCTGCGAGGTGCGCGGCCTGCCCTGGTAGGTCAGCGCGAGACGGCGGCCCGTGCGGCCGCAACGAGTTCGTCGGCCTCGCGGCCCTCCGGCATCGGGACGCGCCGTCCGAACGGCGGCGACGGGTGCGGCGCCGGCCTCAGAGCGGCGAGAAGAATCACGACGGGCCGCTCCTCGGGCGCCCAGGATCCGCCGCCCTCGAGACCCTGCTTGAGGCGGGCGTAATCCGATACGGCGCCGGGAAGATCGCGGTCCGCCTCGTCCACGAGCCGGGAGAGGTTGCAGCGCACGGTCTTGCGGGAAAGGTCCGTGTCGAAGTAGCGGAACGCCGAGACGGGCGAGGACGCCGTCACGCGCCCGCCCGGCGCCGGGCTCGAGAACCGGAGCCCCCGGCGGTCCCCCAGTCCGATCTCGCCTTCGGTGGCCGAACCGACGGACTCGAGCGTCAGCACGAGGTCGCTCCGGAGGAGGCCGCGCACGACCCACGCGGACCGGCGCACGCCTTCCGCCTCGAGCTCGGCCTTCGCAAGGTCGCAGATCCGGTTTCCGCGCGCGTCGACGATGCGTTCGAGAACGACGTGGGCCACCGGCCCTGTCGCACGGGCGGCGGCCGTGGCGGCGACGACTGCGGCAAGAACGAGCTCCTTCATCGAACCGGACTCTCGGGCGGCAAGGCCGGGAACGGCGGGAGATCCAGCGGGAGGTGAGCGAGCGCGCGCCACGACGCGAGGTCTCCCGAAGGCGCGGGGTCGGCTGCGAAGACGAGCGTCCTCCCGTCGGACGCCGGCACCTGATCGCGAAACGCGACGCTGGCCGCGAGCAGGGGATCCCGCAGATGAAAGACCGGCAGCTCGCCGGAGAGCGACCGGTTGCTGTCGAGCGACATTCGCAGCAGCACCGCGAGCTCCCGGCGCTCGTCCTCGTCGAATGTCGCGGCGGTGATCTCCCCGAGGGTCGTCCGTACGGTCCGGGTGCCGAGGTCGTCGAGAAAATACGTCACGGTCCCACCCGACGCCCGGACGCGCTGGCGCATCCCCTCGCACGGGTCCGCCTCCGCCGACGTGGCGGGGGCCTCACCCGCCGTGCCCGACGTCCAGACCTCGAACGCGGTCCGCCCGGACGCGATCCGCTGCCACGGCCGCTCCTCGTCGAGATGGCTCTCGTCCGCGAAGCCGAACGAGGACTCGAGGACGTAGCGCGCCCCGGTCGGCATGGTGACGAGAAGGAGGTTCCGGTACGGCCAGAAGCGCCGCTCGCTCTCGGCGAACCCCGCATAACGCAGGACGACCCAGCGCGCCCGGAAAACGGGAACCGCCTCGGCCGGCGCCCCCTTCTCGCGCGCGACGACGCTCGCGTCACCCTGCAGGAACGCCCGGTCCCGGAAGGCGTCGAACCAGTCGGGCGACTGGCCCTCCGCTCGCATCGCGGCCGAGACGGCCCAAAACGCGAGCAGAATCCCGCGCGCCTTCATAGATCCCTCTCTTCGATCCCCATCTCCCGCATCACGGCGACGAGGGCCGCGTGGACACCCGGCGTTCCCGCGAGGATGTTCCCGCGCGTCCGCCACGCGTCCCCGCCCTCGAAGTCCGACATGCATCCGCCGGCCTCGGTCACGACAAGCGCGCCCGCCGCAGCGTCCCAGGGGGACAGGCCGAACTCGAAGAAGCCGTCGAAGATCCCCGCCCCCACGTACGCGAGGTCGAGCGCCGCGCTGCCCGCCCGCCGCATCGAGCGCACCTTCAGGAACAGCTCACGGAAGATCGCGAGGTAGCGGTCGATCTTGTGCGCCTGCCGGAACGGGAAGCCCGTCGCGAGCGCCGCGCTCCGGAGATCCGCGCGCGGCGGCACCCGGAGGCGCAGCCCGTTTCGGAACGCACCCGAGCCGAGCTCGGCCGTGAACAGGTCGTTCTTGACCGGATCCCACACGACGCCCGCCTCGATCTCGCCGAGGAGGCCGCCGCGCGTCCGCGCGATCGACACCGCCCAGTGCGGGAACCCGCGGACGAAGTTCGCGGTTCCGTCGAGAGGGTCGACGATCCAGGAGGGCGCGGTCTCGTCCACTCCCGAAAGGCCCGTCTCCTCCCCCAGGAAGCGATCGGACGGAAACGCGCCGAGAACGGCGCGCCGGATCACGGCCTCGCTCTCCTTGTCCGCGATCGAGACGACGTCGTTCGCCGCCTTCTCCTCGACTGAGGAAGGGTCGAGGCGGCCGAAGTGCCCGACGAGCACCTCCCCGGCCTCCCGGGCGGCCGCGATCGCGACGTCGAGTGGGCTCTTCATCGATCTCCGCGCCGCTCCTAGAATGATGTTCTCATGATCGCCGCCCTCCTCATCGCCGCCGCGACCGTCCTTCCGACACCTTTTCCGGAGACGCACTTCACGTACGACCCGAAGGCGCCGATCGACGCCGTGACGACGGGCGTCGAGACGCGCGGGGACGTCGTGATCCAGGACCTGACCTACGCGAGCCCGAAGGGCGGCCGCGTTCCCGCGTTCCTCGTCGTGCCCGCCGGCCGCGGGCCGTTCGCGGCCGTCGTCTGGGGGCACTGGCACCGGGAGAACTCGCCGATGAGGGGCCGGCGCGAGTTCCTGGACGAGGCCGTCGTCCTCGCGCGGTCCGGCGTCGCGTCGCTCCTGACGGACGGACCCGTCGCACGGCCGGGATACGCCGCGGACCGGAACCCTCTCGACGCGAAGAGGTTCGACGACCTCGAAGAGCAGGTCGTCGACATGCGGCGCGGCGTCGACCTTCTCCTCGCGCGGCCCGAGATCGACCCGCGCCGCCTCGCGTACGTCGGCCACAGCACCAACGCGACGGTCGGGGCGATCCTCGCCGGCGTCGACCGGCGCTTCAAGGCGTTCGTCCTCATGGCGGGGTCTCTCTCGGACCAGGTCGACTTCCGGTCGCCCGAGTACGAGCGTTACATCGCGAAAATCGGCAAAGCAAAGTGGGATCCGTTCGCCGCGGAGCACGCGTGGGCCGACCCCGGTCCGTACGTCGCGAAAGCGGCCCCGGCAAAGGTCCTCCTCCAGTACGCTGCGAGAGAGGATTTCCTGACGCCCGCGCGGGCGAGGGAGTACGCGGCGAGCGTGAGCGAGCCGAAGACGTTCAAGCTCTACGATGCACCGCACGCGCTGAACGCCGAGGCCCGCAGGGACCGAATCGCGTTCCTGTCGGAGGTCCTGGGCGTGAAGCCCCCCGATCCCGCCGCCGTCGCCGCCGTCCCGGACCTCGTCCAGCCCCCGCCGAAGCGATGAGACGCGCGGCCTAGTGCCGCTTGACGATCGAGTCGAGGATCATCAGGAACGCGTTCTGTTGGTTCGGCTCGTGCTTGTTGATCACGGCGAGGCAGCAGCCGTCCGGGAAGAGCTGATGGAGCTCGTTCGCGTCGCGCGAGGAGAGGATGACCATCCGGCGCGGCGCGACGCCGCGCTCCTTCGCGAGCTCGAACATCTTCCGCCCGCCGAAGAGCGGCAGCTCGAGGTCGACCATGAGGAGGGACACGTCCGGCCCGATGACCTCGAGCGCCTTGAGCGGATCCTGGTACATCTCGACCGTGATCGCCGGCCCGTAACGCGTCATGAGGAGCGCGCGCCAGACCTCGGCGAAGAGCGCCTCGTGCTCGACGATGATGATCCGCTTCGGCTTCCCCGCCGCGACGGGCAGCTCGGCCGAGACCGGCTTGAGGAACGCGCCCGAGTCCTCGCGCGTGCTCATCGCGCCGGCGCCATTCCACGGACGAAGACGTCGCGCCCGCCGACCCACGTCCTCTCGACGCGCCCCTTGAGCGTGCGCGCGATCCAGGGCGAATTCTTCGACCGGCTCCGGAAGCCGTCCGGGGTCACGTGCGTCGACTTCGTCGTCGAGAAAAGGACGACGTCCGCCGGGGCGCCCTCGGCGAGCGTCCCGTACGGGAGACCGAAGGCCCGGGCCGGCGCCGTCGACAGGACCTCGACGAGCCTGAGGAGCGTGATCGCGCGGGGGACGAGCAGGCCGTCCACGAGCACCGGGAGCGCCGTCTCGAGGCCCGTGACCCCGAACGGCGCGTCCGCGAACTCGACGTTCTTCTCGTCGTCGTGGTGCGGCGCGTGGTCCGTCGCGACGCAGTCGATCGTGCCCTCGACGAGCGCCGCGACGAGCGCGGCCCTATCCGCCTCGGACCGCAGCGGCGGGTTCATCTTGAAGCGCGTGTCGTAGCCCGACCGCGCGACGTCCTCGTCCGTGAGGCAGAGGTGGTGCGGCGTGACCTCGCACGTCACGGGGACACCGGCCTTCCGCGCCGCGCGGATCGCCTCGAGGCTCTCGCGCGTAGAGACGTGGGCGACGTGGAGCCGGGCGCCCGTGAGCGCCGCGAGCTGGACGTCCCGCGCGACCATCGCGCTCTCTCCGACGTTGGGCCAGCCCGCGAGGCCGAGGCGCGTCGAGGCCCAGCCTTCGTTCATGACGCCGGCGCCCACGATCGAGGGATCCTCCTCGTGGACGACGACGGGCAATGCGAACATCGAGGCGTACTCGAGGGCGCGGCGCATGAGGTTACCGTTCACGATCGGCTTGCCGTCGTCGGAGATCGCGACGATCCCCTCCGCCTTCATGGAGCCGATCTCGGCCAGCTCGACGCCCTTGAGGCCCTTCGAGACGGCGCCGATCGGAAAGACGCGGACGGCGCCTGTCTCGCGGGCGCGCCGGACGACGTACGCCACGGTCGACGCGTCGTCCGGAACCGGGTCCGTGTTCGCCATGGCGCAGACGGACGTGAAGCCGCCGGCCGCAGCCGCCCGGGTGCCGCTCGCGATCGTCTCCTTGTACTCGAAACCAGGCTCCCGGAGGTGTGTGTGGAGGTCGACGAAGCCCGGAGCGACGACGAAACCCGCTGCCTCCACGACCTCGGCCCCCTTGGCCGCGATCTTCTCGTCCACTTTCGCGACGACGCCGTCCTTCAGGAGGACGTCGAGCGTCTGGTCGAGGTTTCGGGAGGGGTCGACGACGCGCCCGCCCCTGAGGAGGACCGCTTCGCCGCTCATTCGTCGTCTCCGCTGGCGCCGATCAGGAGGTAGAGCACCGCCATGCGCACGGCGACTCCGTTCTCGACCTGCTCGAGGATCACGGAGTCGGGCCCGTCCGCGACGGCCGAGTCGATCTCCACGCCGCGGTTCATCGGCCCGGGATGCATCACGATGGCGTCCTTTTTCGCGAGCTTCCGGCGCTCCGGGGTGAGGCCGAACTGCTCGTAGTACTCGCGGTCCGAAGGGAAACCGAGACCGCCGCCGCGCTCCTTCTGGACTCGCAGGATCATCACGACGTCGGCGCCTTCGAGCGCCTCCTCGAGGCGATACACGACCCGCGCGCCGGTCCGCTCGATCTCCGCCGGGAGGAGCGTGCGCGGCCCGCAGAGCGTGACCCCCGCGCCCATCTTCGTGAGGAGCGCGACGTTCGAGCGCGCGACGCGGCTGTGGGTGACGTCGCCGCAGATCGCGACGCGCAGGCCTCCGAGGGTCCCCTTCGCGCGGCGGATCGTGAAGGCGTCGAGGAGCGCCTGGGTCGGGTGCTCGTGCGTCCCGTCGCCGGCGTTCACGACCGCGCAGGGAAGGTTCCGGGCGAGGAGATGCGGCGCGCCCGACCGGGCGTGCCGGATCACGATCGCGTCGGGGGCCATCGCCATGAGGTTGCGCCCCGTGTCGAGCAGCGTTTCCCCCTTCGCGACGGACGTCCCCGTCGCCGCCATCGCGATCGAGTCGGCCGAGAGGCGCCGTTCGGCGATCTCGAACGAAAAGCGCGTCCTCGTCGAGTTCTCGAAGAAGAGGTTCGCCACGAGCTTCCCGCGGAGCGTCGGGACCTTCTTGATCGCGCGCTGGTTGATCTCGCGCATCGACTCGGCGGTGTCGAGGACGAGGCGGATGTCGTCTTCGGTGATCCCGTCGATGTCGAGGAGATCCTTCTTCGAAAGCGCGCGGCGGGGAGCGGCGGGGGCGGGGGAATCGGGACGCTTCGTCACGCCGCCCGGACTCCTACTTCTTCCTCGGCCGCCGGCGCGTCGACGATGCCTTGGCGGGCGCGAACTTCGGAGCAGCCTTCACCGCGGGCTTTGCCGCCTTTGCTGCCGCCCGGTCGAGGAGCCACACGTCGTCTTCGCCGTCCGTCTCCCGGAACGTCACGGAGACGATCTCGGTCGCCGAGGTCGCGACCTGCTTGCCGATGTACTGGGCCTCGATCGGAAGCTCCCGCCGCCCGCGGTCGACGAGGACCGCGAGGAGGATCTTGCGCGGGCGGCCGAAGTCGAGGATCGCGTCCATCGCGGCCCGGACCGTCCGCCCGGTGAAGAGGACGTCGTCGCAGAGGATGACGTTGCGACCCTCGACCTTGAACGGGATCTCCGTCTTCTTGAGGACGGGCGAAGACGCGACGGTCGTCAAGTCGTCGCGGTAGAGGGTGATGTCGAGGAGCCCGACCGGCACCTTGACACCCTCGGTCCGCGCGATCTCGGCGGCGAGACGCTGCGCGAGCGGGACGCCGCGCGTGCGGATGCCGATGAGGACGAAGCCGTCGGTGCCGCCCTCGGCCTCGACGACCTCCTGGGACATGCGCGCGATCGCCCGCGCCATCCCGACGGCGTCGAGCAGCCTGACTTTACGGTAGGTCCCCGGAGCCTCGCCCATGAGCGGGCGGACACTACCAATGCGCTCCCGCCCCGTCAACGAACCTCTAGACTCCCCAGCAGGATCGTGACTTCCAGAGCTCGCCGAGATCGCGTCGCGACGTCCCTCGTGTTCCTCGCGCTCGCCGCCGCGTTCGCGCTGCGCCTGCACATGAACGAGGGTCTCGTCCTGTCCAACGGAATCAAGTCGCGGTTCTGGCCGTGGGCGCCCTCGATGGCGGTCCAGACGCTGGACGCTCCCGCCCTCTCGGATCCCGTGTTCCAGTTCGTGCCCTGGCTCGCGTTCGCGCGCCACGAGCTCCTCGCGGGCCGCCTCCCCCTGTGGAACCCGTACCAGGACGGCGGTGTCCCGCTGCTCGGCAATTCGATCTCCGCACTCGGATCGCCCCTCGTCTGGCCCGCGCTCGCATTCGGGATCGACGCGGGCTGGAACCTGTCGCTCCTCCTGCGCGTCCTCGCTGCGGCGGCCGCCGCTTTCCTCTGGCTGCGGGACCGCGGCCGCTCGCGCGAGGCCGCGGGCCTCGGAGCGGTCGCGTTCGCCTTGTCGGGTCCGTTCGTCGCCTGGCTCGAACACCCCCAGACGCTCGCGACGGCCGGCATCCCGCTCCTCCTCCTCTTTGGCGGCCGGCTGGCCGAGCGCTCCGCGTGGCGGGACGTGGCCGGTCTCGCACTCGCGACCGCGCTCGTCATTTCGGGAGGGCACCCCGAAACCACCCTGCTCGCCGCTCTCCTGGCCGCGGGCTATGCGGCTTTCCGGGCGCGGCGGCCGGCCGGCCTCCTCGTGCCCGCGAGCGGCGCGCTCCTCGGAGCCGGGCTCGCGGCACCGCTCCTGTTCCCGTTCGTCGCATACTTCGTGTCGTCCGAGGCCGCCGCGGGCCAGGCGCGCCAGCCCTTCATCCTGCCCGTCTCGGCCCTGGTGCGCTTCGTCTTCCCCGCCGACCGGGGCTCCCATCCGATCGAGGCGGCGGCGACGGTCTCGCTCGCGGTCCTGGCGCTCGTCCCCTTCGGCCTCGCCGGAATCCGCCGCGACAAAGAACGGATCTTCTGGGCCGCCGCGGCCGCCGCGCTCCTTTTTCTCGCGTACGGCGGCGCGCCGGCGCTCGCGCTCGGGAGGGCGACGGGAGCCTACTTCTCGCGGGCGCTCCTCCTCGCGCCGCTCGCTCTCGGCTTCCTCGCGGCCGCGGGTCTCGACGACCTCACCGGCCGGGCCGCCGCCGCTGGCCGGAGGGGCGCCGGCCGCGCCGCGGCCGCGGGACTCGGCCTCGCCGCGGCTGCCGAGCTCCTCGTCTTCGCGGGCGGCGTCCACGGCGTCTCGAAAGAGCGCGTGCGGACCCCCGAAACGCCCCTCATCGCGCGCCTCCGATCCGACCCGGGCGCGTGGCGGGTGCTGCCGCTCCACACGTTTCTCCCGGCAAACACGGCGACGGACCTCGCGCTCGACGACCTCCGGGGCTACGACGCTCTCGGCCCCCGTGCCTTCCGCGCCGCCCGCGAGGAGATCGGCCGGTTCCGCAACCTCCCCAACGCCGTCGACGTCCTGGAGCCGTGGGATCTCGCTCCGGGCGGCGCCGCGCTCGACCTCTGGAGCGTCAAGTACCTCCTCCTGCATCCCCAGTTCGGGATCGGCGCCGCAGAGCTCAACGCCCGGTTCGGACTCGACCTCGAGGAAGCAGGCGCCGGACCCGACGGCCGCCTCCTCGTGAATCGGCGCGCGAAGCCGCGCGTGCGGCTGGAAGGCGCCCCGGGCGGAGCGCGCCTCGTCGAGCGGACGCCGTTGCGCTGGCGGATCGAGGTGAGTGCGGCGGCGTTCGCCACGCTCGTCGTCGCGAACGCGACGTTCCCGGGCTGGCGCGCCTACGTGGACGGCCGCCCGGCGGCCGTCGTCTCGCCGGAGGGCCGCCCGTTCGCCATCCCCGTCCCTCCCGGGACCCACGACGTCATCCTGGAATACCGCCCGGCTTCCTTCGGGCTGGGCCTCGCGTGCGCGGCGGCGGCGCTCGCCTTGCTCGTCTTCGCGCGGAGACTCCTGCCCGCCTAGAAGGGCCAGGGGCCCGGAGGGAGAAGAAGCTCCCGCTCGCGGCGCGCGAGGAGGCGCGGCTGAGGCGTCCCGGTCGCGGCGATTGCCTCCTCGAGGGCGCCGCGCCTCCCGAAGTACACGTCCTCGACGTACGCCCGCTGGAGATGGAGAGACGGGGACAGAGGGTCCAGCCGGCCTGCGAGGAGCGAGGCCACGGCCGCGATCGCGGCGCCCGCCCCGAACGCGACGAGGCGTTTCCTCGAACGGAGGAGGACGGCCGCCGCCGCACACGCGGCAAGGAGCGGCACGAGGAACGCCATCCCGCGGAGCGCCGGGACGAGATGCAGCAGGTTGGGCGCCGACAGGCCCTTTGCATAGAGGTCTCCGGCGAGGCTGCCCCAGGGCAACGCGAAGCCGTGCGGCACGAACGGAAACGCGAGACTCGTGCCGACGCACGCGAGGACGGAAGCTCCGGCCAGCCCCGCCTCGAGCGCGCCGCCCTCGCGGAACGCGAACGGAAAGAGGAGAAACGGGAGCGCGGGCACGACGTAACGGGGCCCCACGTTGAACCCTCCGTGCCAGTCCGGGAAACCCGCGTACACGACGAAGAGCGACAGCGGCACGAGTGCGAGTGCGGTCGCGCCCGCACGCGACGTGCGGGCGCGGACCGCCCGGAACGCGACGGGCCAGAGAAGGAGAAGTGGCGAGAAGACGAGCAGCCCGTGAGACGGGTCGGCCAGGAGCCGGAAGAAGTACGCGGGCGACGGCAGGCCGATCCCGAACAGGCCCGACGTCCGAAGCGCACGGACGCGCGCAGAGACCTCGAACGCCGAGGACAGTGCAAACGGGTTCCCGAACGAGATCGCGTTCGCGAGCGCGAGGAGGCCGGCGAACGGCGCGCCTCCGGCCGCGATCGCGAGGATCCGGCGCGGCGACGCGGCGGCCGCGCACAGGACGAGGACGGCTGCCGGGACGGCCGCCGGGAACTCCGCGAGGACCGCAAGACCGAGGAGCGCGCCGCCCGCGATGTCGCGCCGCGGGGTCGTGCCCCCGGCCGCGGGAAAGAACGCGATCCAGGCTCCGAAGAGGCACGCGGCGACGAGTGCGTGCGCGAAGAGCAGGAGGCCATACGCGAAAAGGGGCGTCGCGAAGAGGAGCGCCGCCACGGCAAAGTCCGCGCGGGCCTGCGTCGCGCCGCCCCGCAGCGCCGCGCCGCGGAAGGCGGCGGCGAGGAGGAGGAGCGGCAGCGTCGCACCTGCGAGGCGCATCACGTCGAGGGCCGGTCTCATCGACACGGCCGATGGAGGGCCGACGAAGGGCCGCGCGAGAAGGTATCCGGGGAGCGCGACAAGCGCGCCTCCCGGCGCCTTGTTCGAGAAGACCCGTCCGTCGTGGGCCGAGAGATCTTCGAACGAAGATCCGAGGAACGGCAGAACCGACGAGACCTCGGGCGTCCCGTGCTCGACGAGGGAGGCCACGGTCGCCCACCGCGTGACCTCATTCGGAGAGAGGAAGTGGGGGAAGACCGGGACGAACAGAACGGCGACGAGCGCGTAGAGGAGGACGGATGCGCTGCGTCGATTCCGCACACGAAAGTGTACCCTCGGCCCCGCCGTGGATGTCGCCGACTTCGACTTCGAGCTGCCCCTCGAGGCCATCGCCCAGCGCCCGGCGGCGCGCGGCACCGCGCGGCTCATGACGCTCGATCGCGCCACCGGCGACTTCGCGCACCGGTCGGTCGCCGACCTTCCCGCTCTGCTCCGCGCCGGCGACGTCCTCGTCCTCAACGACACGAAGGTGATCCCGGCGCGGATCTTCGGGACGGACGAAAAGGGTCGGCGGACGGAGTTCCTGCTGGTCGAGAGGGTTCGAGAGGGAGAAGCCGAGCTCTGGCGCTGTCTCGCAAAGCCGGGGCGGCGGGTCAAGGCCGGGAGGAAATTCTTCTTAGAAGGCGGATGGGGGGCCGAGGCCCTTCCCGCCCCCGGTCTCGCACCTCGGCTCGAAGGCGGCCTTTACGTTCTGCAGTTCACGAAGCACGGAACCAAAGAGAATCTCCTCGACGCCCTGTCCACTCTCGGCTCCGCTCCCCTCCCGCCGTACATTCACCGACCGGACGGCGTCGCCGACGCGCAGGACCGGCTCGACTACCAGACCGTCTTCGCGCGCGAACCCGGGGCGATCGCGGCGCCTACGGCGGGGCTCCATTTCACGGAGGCGATGCTCGCGGACATGGCGGCGCGCGGCGTCACGATCGCCCGCGTCACGCTCCACGTCGGGATCGGGACATTCAAGCCCGTGAAGTCCGACCGCGTCGAGGACCACCGGATGGACTTCGAGAAAGCCGTGATCCCGGCGGAAACCGCGGCCGCGGTGAATCGTGCGAAGGACGAGGGCCGGCGGGTCGTCGCGGTCGGCACGACCAGCGTCCGGACGCTCGAGGCCTCCGCGCGCGCGCAGGCCGGCCGCATCGCGGCCGGCGCGTTCGAGACGGACCTGTTCCTCGTGCCGGGAGCGGAATTTCGCGTGGTCGACGCGCTCCTCACGAACTTCCACCTCCCGCGCTCCACGCTCCTCATGCTCCTCTCGGCGTTCGCGGGGCGAGAGCGCGTCCTCGCCGCCTACGCGGAGGCGGTCCGGGCGGGCTACCGTTTCTTCAGCTACGGCGACGCCATGTTCGTCGCGTGACGGCGATCGACTAGTCTCCCCGCGACCGCGTCCCGCTCGTCGCCGGAAACGTCTGCACGCTCGAGCCCGGGGTCTACCTGCCCGGGAAGCTCGGCGTGAGGATCGAAGACGACGCCGCCGCCACGGCGGACGGAAACGAACCGCTTTCCGCCCGCTCCGACGGCCTCGTCGTCCTCCCGGCCTGACCGGTCGCGTTGCGGAGGAGGCGGCGCGCGCGGCGCGGCCCTACCTTGTCAAGGAGACGCCCCGGACCGCCGGGGAGCGGCTCGGGGCAGGAGGCTCCCCCATGACGTCTCACCATTCCGCCGTCGAGCTCGCGGACCGCCAGGGCCGTTTCCGGGAGTTCAGGCGCCTCTCGGAACAGGAGAGCCCGGCTCGCGCAGTCGCCGAAGGCCCCTGGATCGCAATCTCCCGCGAGATGGGCTCCGGGGGCGGGGACCTCGCGCGCCTCGTCGGTGATTCGCTCGGCTGGGCCGTCTACGACCGGGAGATCCTGTCGGCCGTCGCCCTAGAGACGCACCACGACATGCTCGCTGTCGAGCGCTTCGACGAGAAGGGCGTCCGCGAGGTGGGCGAGTACTTCGCGTCGTTGATCCTGCACGACGACCCGGGCCAGGCGCGGGTCGTCGTGGGCCTCCGGCACGTGATCCAGCGCATCGGCCGCGAGGGCAAGGCGGTCCTCGTCGGCCGGGGCGCGAACTACGTGCTTCACCCGGCGGGCGGCCTGAGGATCCGCGTCGTCGGAACGCCCGCCGAGCGCGCCGAGGCCATCGCCCGCTCGGCGGGCATCGCCGTGCACGAGGCCCGGAGGCGCGTGGCGGCGAGCGATACGGCCCAGCGTGACTTCGTGCGGCAGGCCTTCCAGCGCGAGATCGACGATGCCGCGGGCTACGACCTCATCCTCAGCCCGCTCGCGCTCGGCCTTCCCGCGGCGGCGGCCGCCGTCCTCTCCGCGGCCCGGGTGAAACTGGGCCTGATCCCGCGGGCGTGAAAAAGGGCGCGGGCCTTGCGGCCCGCGCCCCGTGCGTCTCCGGAAGGGCGGCGTTTCAGTACGCCTGGAGGTAGCGGTCCACTTCCCACCCGTGGACCTGGGCGATGTACTGCTGCCACTCGGTGCGCTTGGCCTCGACGAACTTCTCGTAGATGTGCTCGCCGAGCGCGTCCTTGAGGAGGTCGTCTTTCTCGAGGCAGTCGAGCGCCTCGGCACGGCTGCCGGGGAGGACGTCGATCTTGAGGCGCTTCTTCTCGCGCGCGGACATCTCGAAGATGTTCTGGTTCACGGGCTCGCCCGCCTCCAGCTTGTTCTTCACGCCGTCGAGCCCGGCCGCGAGCATGACCGTGAACGCGAGGTACGGGTTGCACGAGGGGTCCGGCATGCGGACCTCGCAGCGCGTTCCCATCCCGCGCCGCGCGGGGATGCGGACCATCGGCGAGCGGTTGCGCTCGGACCAGGCCACGTTGACCGGGGCCTCGTAGCCGGGCACGAGCCGCTTGTACGAGTTCACGAGCGGGTTCGTGATCGCCGCGATCGCGCGCGCGTGCTTCAGGATGCCGCCGATGTAGTTCATCGCGAGGCCGGACAGCTGGTACTTCGCCTTCACGTCGAAAAACGCGTTCTTCATGGACGCGCCCGAGCCCGTGATGAGCGACTGGTGGACGTGCATGCCCGAGCCGTTGACGCCGAAGATCGGCTTCGGCATGAACGTGGCGTGGAGCCCGTGGTCGAGCGCGACCTTCTTCACGACGAGCTTGAACGTCGCGACCTGGTCGGCCGTCGTCACGGCGTCGCCGTACTTGAAGTCGATCTCGTGCTGGCCGGGGGCGACCTCGTGGTGGGCCGCCTCGACCTCGAAGCCCATCGCCTCGAGGGCGACGACGATGTCGCGCCGCGCCTCTTCGCCGCGATCCACGGGCGTCAGGTCGAAATAGCCGCCCTGGTCGTGCGTGTCGACAACCGGATCGCCATTCGCGTCCCGTGTGAAGAGAAAGAACTCGGCCTCGGGGCCCGTCATGAGCGTGTAGCCCATGGCCTTCGCCTTCTCGACCTGGCGCTTGAGCGTCTGGCGCGGGCAGCCCGCGAAGGCCTTGCCGTCCGGCGTGATGACGTCGCAGACGAGGCGCGCGACCTTCCCATTCGGATGCGACCACGGGAAGATGCGGAACGTGTCGAGGTCGGGCACGAGGCCCATGTCCGACTCCTCGATCCGCGTGAAGCCCTCGATCGAGGAGCCGTCGAACTGGATCTCGCCCTCGAGCGCCTTCTCGAACTGCGAGCGCGGCACCTCGACGTTCTTGATGATTCCGAGGATGTCCGTGAACTGCAGGCGCAGGAACCGGACCCCTTCCTTGTCGCAGATCTTCAGGATTTCGGCGGCTTTCAGTGCCATCTCGTCCCCCCTGTTTTCTTCGGATTTCGGCTCACGCCGCCGGGAGAATCCGTTCGGCGCGCCAAAAAGTCAATCGAAAATGGGTACTCTGCACATCAAACCGTGCAGGAAACCCATATCTGGATGCGTCAGTCCTATTTTATAACGATAATCCGACCCGAGGCGACCGGCGAAGTGCCGCACGGGACGCCCCGCGAGAAAGCTAGGGCCGCGCCGCCGCCGGCGCCACCCCGGGAGCGGGAGCGGGGGACGGCGGCGCACCGAGCCAGCGGACGAACGCAGCCAGGGCGAGCAGGAGGACGATGGCCAGAGCGCCGCGCCGCACACGGCGCGCGGCCGCGGCGATCTCGGGATCCCCGGCGGCGCTCGGTTCGGCATTCATGGGGTTCCCGGCAATCTAGCAGAACGTAAACTGCACGCATGAAGACCCGCGCGGACGCCTGGGCCCTCCTCGCCGAGTTCACCGAGTCGCAGCCTCTCCGCCGCCACGCACTCGCCGTCGAGGCGACGATGCGCACCCTCGCGCGGTCGAAAGGCGTGGCGGACGCCGGTGAGATCGAGACGTGGGGCCTCGTCGGGATGCTCCACGACTTCGACTACGAGAAGTTCCCGACGGAACAGGACCACGTCTGGCGCGGCATGGAGATCCTCCGCGAGCGCGGCTGGCCCGAGCCCCTCATCAAGGCGATCGGCGGACACGCGTTCTACACGAACATCCCGCGCGAGACGCCGATGGAGAAGGCGATCCTCGCCGCGGACGAGCTGACGGGTTTCTGCGGCGCCTGCGCGCTCGTGAGACCGTCGAAGAAGATTGCGGACGTCCCCGTCGAATCGGTTCTCAAGCGGCTCAAGGAGAAGTCCTTCGCCCGCTCCGTCGATCGCACGTACGTGACGCGCGGCGCCGAGGAATGGGGCGCGCCGCTGCCCGACCTCGTCGCCCTCGTCCTCGCGGCCCAGGTTCCGATCGCCGACCGCCTCGGCCTCGGCGGCGCCCCGGCAGCCGACCTGCCGGACTCCCCCGCCCCGCCCGAACCTCCCGCGCCGTGAGGCGAGAGAAAGGGATTCTCAGAAGGACGGCGATGGCGACGCCTGCAGGGGGAATCGTCCTCGTCGAGAAAGACGAAGCTCTCGTCGCGCTGGTCTTCGAAGATCGCTGGAGGGAATTCCGCCGCGAGCTCGAGAAGAGGACCGGCCAATTCTCATTCGAAGAAGACCCTCGCGGCGGCGCCCCGGCCGAGGCCTTGAGGCGCTACTTCGCCGGCGACCTCCGGGCTCTCGACGGCATCCGCGTCGACACGGGCGGAACCCCTTTCCAGCAGCTCGTCTGGAAGACCCTTCGGCGCATCCCCGCGGGGTCGACGTGGTCCTACGCGCGCCTCGCGCGCGAGATCGGGCGGTCCAGCGCGACACGCGCCGTGGCGGCCGCGAACGGAGCGAATCCCGTCTCGATCGTGGTCCCCTGCCACCGCGTCATCGGCTCGGACGGGAGCCTCACCGGCTACGGCGGCGGCCTGCCGCGCAAGCGCTGGCTGCTCGTCCACGAGGGGGCCTTGCTGCTCTGAGCGCTCCGCCGTTGGATAATGGCGAGCTGCCATGAAGCCCCTCCTCGTCGAGAACGCTCTCGTGATCGGGATGACGCGTGCCGGCGACGTCGTGCCGGACGGCGCGCTGTTCGTCGAGGACGGCCTCGTCGCCGCGCGCGACGCCGAGGCCCACACGCGCGCCCGCGGTTACGCCGCGGCGGGCCGGCCCGTGGAACGCCTGAACGCGACGGGAATGTGGGTCCGGCCCGGATTCGTCCAGACCCACGTTCACCTCTGCCAGACCCTCCTGCGCAACGGGCCCGACGACCTCCCGCTCCTCCCGTGGCTCTCGACGCACGTCTGGCCCGGAGAGGCCGCGCACGACGACGCGACGCTCGAGGTCTCGGCGCGTCTCGGCCTCGCCGAGCTCCTCGCGGGCGGGACGACGGCAATCCTCGACATGGCGACCGCGCACCACACGGACGCCGTGTTC
>JBBQDQ010000053.1:0-19096 GCA_038319835.1 Thermoanaerobaculia bacterium
GGCAGCGACTACGGCGAGCCCCTGCAGGCGCTCTGCGTCGCGCTCTCGATCCTCGCGCTCGTCGAGCTGCGCGAGGCCCCGGGCTCGCGACGCTGGCAGATCCTTCTCGGCGTCGCCGCGGGCTGGGCTGTCCTGACGAAGACCCTCCTCTTGATCGTCGTTGTGCCGCTCCTCCTGGCTGCGGTGGTTGGAAGACGAGAGAGAGAAGAAGAGGATTTCCTGGAAGGGAGTCGTGCTCGCAGGCGCGCGCGGCAGAAGGGCGCCGTCCGTTCGTTCGCGCCGCCCTGGCCCTTGCTCCTTTCATTCGCAGGCATTCTCTTTCTCTGGTTCCTCTTGGAGATTGCCCGGTTCGGGAAGCCGGGAGGCGGATACGGGGGAGAGACGTTCACGTATCCGTTCTTCACGGGCCTGCTCCGTCTGACGCTCCTCCCGAACAAGGGCCTCCTCTGGTACGCGCCCGTCACGGTCCTCACCGTGCCGGGATTCCGGATGCTTCGGCGCCGCGACGCGCGCCTCGCGTTCGCCCTCGCCGTTTCTTCGCTGGCGCTGCTTTTCGCGTCGTCCGCCTGGTGGGCGTGGGACGGGCAAGCGGGCTGGGGCCCGCGCCTCGTCCTGCCGGCGCTGCCGTGCCTCGTCGTCCTGGCCGGCGTCGGCTTCGCGGAGGCCGGGCGCGTGTGGCGGGCTGCGGGGGTCGCCTCTCTGGCGCTCGGCGCGGCCGTGAACGCGCTCGGCGCGCTCGTGCCGTTCCCGGCCCTGTACGCGCTCTCGTCGCAGGTCTCCCCGCAGCCGATCGCCGAGTCGCGCGCGGACGGCACGCCCTACGAGATCGAGCGTGGCGCCGACGGCGTGCTTCGGGCGACGGCGCCGCACCACCTGTCGCTCACGCCCGCGTGGAGCCCGATCCGCGTTCACGCGCTCGTCCTCGCGGCGCGCCTCAAGGGCGGCTTCGACGGCGTCCTGCCGCAGCTCGACCCTCCCTTCCGGCCAGTCCTGCCGCCGTCGCCCGCGCCGGCTCTGAAGCTCGCGCTCGCGGCGCCGCATCCGGGCTTCTCGTGGCCCGTCGACCCCGGTTGGGCCGACCCCTGGCGCGATGCCCTGCGCGACCAGCTCGTCCGGGCGATCGACATGAAAGAACTCGCGCGAGCGGCGGCTCTCGGTGCGGAGCTGGCCGAGAGAGAAGAAAAGAGTTCTTCGAACGACCCTCGGAGCGTCGCCCTCGTCGCCGAAGTGCTGCGCCTCGGCGGTGGTGGCGCCGCCGGCGATGCGCCGGGCCCTCAACCGCGCGACGCGGCCGCCCTCTCCTACCTTTCGAAGAAATCTTCCTCTCTACCTTTGGAATTCTCCTGCGACCCCTGGATCCTCTACGTGCGCGCGATGGCGGCGCCTCCCGGCGATTTCACGTGCCTGCCGGAGGATCAGCGGGAAGGGTTCGCGCGGGCCGTCGCGTCCGGCCGCCAGCGCGGCTGGACGGTCACGGAGTGGAGCCGGGCGGTGACGACGGGCCGGCCGTAGCGGGGCGCAGCCTCAGCAGGAGGTAGGCGTCGCCGAAGGGCTCGACGGACGTCGCACGCGCCTCGAGGCCGCGGCGCAGCGGAGGAAGCCACCCGCGCAGCCAGACAAACTTCGGATACGGCTCGGAGTTCTTCTCGGCGGCGGCCGCGAGGTCCCACAGAAAGCGGGAGAAGAACACGGTGTCGGCGGGCGCATCCGGCTTCATCGCGAGGCCGGCGATCCCCGCGCGGGACGCGCCCGACTCGTCCACGAGGAGCGAGGCCATTGCGACCGTTCCCCCGAGGCCTCCTTGCCGGACCCGCTCGAAGACGAGTCCCTGCTCCTGTCCCCAGTCGACGTTCGAGTCGGACAGGATCGCGGGCACGCCGGCAGGCCCTCCGACGAGGAGGTTTCCGAAGGAGATCTCCCGTCCGAGACGGAGCACGGATTCCGCCGCCGCGAGGAGGACGACGGCGGCCAGGACGGCGTGAAGCGTCCGGGCGCGCCGCGCGAGGAGCGTCCGGCCGGCGGCCGCCGCAGCGACGAGGAGGAACGGCACGGCGGGGATCGCGTGGCGGACGCCGATGTTGACGTTCGAGATGCAGGCCGCGGCGAGGTAGGCACCGCCGAGCGCGGCGGGGAAGGCGGCCCGCCCGAGGAGCAGCCGGCGTTGGCGGGCGCCGCGGAAGAGGCTGGCAACTCCGGCGCCGAACACGGCAAGCCCCGCGAGAACGGCCGCGCCCGTGAGCTTGATGCCGAGCGCAACGGGGAAGTAGAGAGGAAAGCCCGTGCCGCGGACGGCGCCGAAGAAGTAGTTGAAGCGCTCGCCGGGGCCCGCGACGCCCTGCACGAAGAGAAGCCCGGCGCCGTAGCCGGCGATCCACTTCGGGAACGTCTTCGCGAGCGCGACGACGGCGCCCTCCTGTGGCAGGCCCTCGAAGGTGGCACGCAGGCCTTGCCGGAACGCGGCGTCCGTCGTGCCCTCGTACGCGAGCGCCTGGACGAGCGCGAGCGTCGCGAGCGCGATCGCGACGAGGAGGAGCACGGGAGGAAGAGAAGAAAAGAGTTTCCTAGAAGGTGAAGAGGAAGAAAACGATCTTCTCCTCTCCGAAGTCAGCCGAACCGTCGCGACGAGCGCGAAGACGGCGAGGAACGGGAACGCCGAGTACTTGGACGCCATCGCGAGCCCATAGAGGACTCCGCTCGCGGCGAGCCAGGCGTACGGGCGCTCCCGAGCGCGTGCCGCGCGCTCGAGCGCCCACGCGGCGGCGACGAGGAAAAGCGTCACGAGGACGTCGCTCTGGACGAGCGTGCCGTGGCCGCGAAACGTCGGCTCCACCGCGAGAATTCCCGCCGCGGCGAGTCCGGCCGCCGGCCCGGCGACCGCCCGGCCGAGGAGCCCGGTCACGGCGACGAGCGCCGCGAGGACGAAGGGGAACGGCGCACGGCCCGCGCGCGTCTCGTCTATCTCGAGGCCGGGCTTCGCGTCCGGCAGCGCCGCGCCCGCGATCACCTTCATGAGCACGGGGTGCTCGAAGTTCGAGACCATGCCCTCGCCCCGGCGCCACGCGCGCGCGGCGGCGAGGTGGGCCGGCTCGTCGGACGTCGTCCAGAGGCGGAAGCGCGAGCGCTCGGCACCCGCGAGGGCGATGCAGGCGAGGAACGCGAGGGCGGCTGCGAACCGCGTCCGGGACATCGTCCGATTATGCGTGGACGCCGGGCGCCTCGTGCCCCGTGCGCGAGACCCACTCGACGTACGAGCCGCCGTAGACGTGGGGCGGATCGGAGGAGTCGTTCTCGGAGAGGACGAGGACCCGGTTCGCGAGCCCTCGGAGGAAGGCGCGGTCGTGGGAGACGAAGAGCATCGTGCCCTCGAACCGCGAGAGCGCCTCGACGAGCATTTCTTTCGTCGCGAGGTCGAGGTGGTTCGTGGGCTCGTCGAGGACGAGGAAGTTCGGAGGGTCGAAGAGCATGCGCGCCATCACGAGCCGGGACTTCTCGCCGCCCGAGAGGAACCGGACCTTCTTGTCCACGTCGTCGCCGGAGAACTGGAAGGCGCCGACGAGCGCGCGCAGGACGCCGATCCCCGCGGCGGGGAAGTCCTTCTGGACCTGCTCGAGGACGGTCAGCTCCGGGTCGAGGACGTCGAGCGCCTGCTGGGAGAAGTAGCCCATCTTCACGCTCGCGCCGACGCGCACGCCGCCGCCGTCGGGCTCCAGCATGCCCGCGACCATCTTGAGGAGCGTGGATTTGCCGGCGCCGTTGACGCCCATCACGCACCAGCGCTCCCCGCGGCGGATGAGGAAATCGAAGCCGTCGTAGAGGCGCCGCGCGCCGTATCCCTTCGAGAGCTTCTCGAGAACCGCGACGTCGTCGCCGGAGCGCGCCGGCGGCTTGAAGTCGAAGCGCACGACGGCGCGTTTCTTCGGGAGCTCGATCGTCTCGATCTTCTCGAGCTTCTTGACGCGGCTCTGCACCTGCGCGGCCTTCGAGGCGTGGGTCTGGAAGCGCTCGATGAACCGGTTCTCCTTCGCGAGCATCGCCTGCTGCCGCGCGAACGCGGCCTCGCGCTGGGATTCACGCTGGAGGCGCTCCCGGTCGTAGAAATCGTAGTTGCCGGAGTACGTGATCGTCTCGCCCGCGTCGATCTCGACGACCTTCGTCACGACGCGGTTCATGAAGTCGCGGTCGTGGCAGGTCATGAGGAGCGAGCCCGGGAAGTCCCTGAGGTAGCCCTCGAGCCAGAGGATGGACTCGATGTCGAGGTGGTTCGTCGGCTCGTCCATGAGGAGGACGTCGGGCCGGCCGAGGAGGACCTTCGCCATCGCGACGCGCATCTTCCAGCCGCCCGAGAGGGCGCCGACGTCGCCGTCGATCCGCTCGTCGTCGAAGCCGAGTCCGTGCAGGACCTCGCGCGCCCGCGCCTCGAGCTCGTAGCCGCCGCGCTGCTGGTACTCGCCCTGCACCTCGCCGAACCGCTCGAGGACCTTCTCCATGTCGCCCGCGCGTGCCGGGTCGGCGAGCGCGTGCTCGAGGTCGATCAGCTCGTGGTGGAGGTCGCCGAGCCGCCCGCTGCCGGCGATCGCCTCGTCGAGGACGGGCCGGCCCCCCATCTCGTCGATCTCCTGCTTGAAGTAGCCGATCGTCAGCTTTTTCGGCACGGAGACGTCGCCGTCGTCCGCGTGCTCCTCGCCCGTGATGAGGCGGAAGATCGTCGTCTTGCCGGCGCCGTTCGGGCCGACGAGCCCGATCTTCTCGCCGTCGTTGAGCTGGAAAGAGGCATCGACGAAGAGGACCTGGCGGCCGTACTGCTTGTTGATGCCGGAAAGCGCGATCATGGGCGGCGGACGATAGCAGGCCGGCGCCCGTTCCGCTTCACTCGATCATCGCGATGCGGCGGGCGTGCCGGCCGTCACCTGCCGCCGGGTCGAATGGAGTCTCGAGGAAGATGCGGACGACGGCGAGCGCCGTCTCCTCGGGAATCATCCGCTCGCCGAGCGACAGGACGTTCGCGTCGTTGTGCTCGCGGGCCGCCTTCGCGGTTGCCTCGCTCCAGCAGAGCGCGCAGCGCACGCCCTTCACCTTGTTCGCGACGATCGCCTCGCCGTTCCCCGAGCCGCCGAGGACGATGCCGCGGTCGCACGCGCCGCTCGCGACGGCTTCGGCCGCGGGCCGGATGAAGAGCGGGTAGTCGACCATGTCCGGCGTGAACGTGCCGAAGTCCTTCACGTCGTGCCCCGTTGCGAGGAGCATGGCCTTGATCTTCTCCTTGTAGGGAAAGCCGGCGTGGTCGGAGCCGAGTGCGATCTTCATGGCCGCCGAGTCTAACCGTCGCCCCCGATACAATGGCGTCCCCATGTCGACCGCTCCCGAAAGCCTCACGATGTTCTTCCCGTGCTTCAACGACGCGGCGACGATCGGCTCGCTCGTCGCCGCGGCTCACGTCGTCGGGACCGGGTCCGGGCGGGACTTCGAGATCCTCGTCGTGGACGACGGCTCGAAGGACAACAGCGCGGAGATTCTCGACGCCCTTCGCGGAAAGTACCCCGAGCTGCGTGTCGTGTCCCACGGGACGAACCGCGGCTACGGAGCGGCCCTGCGCTCGGGCTTCTCGGGCGCGGCGAAGGACCTCGTCTTCTATACCGACGGCGACGGGCAGTACGACGTCCTGGAGCTGAAGAAGTTCCTCCCCGTTCTCCAGGAGGGCGTCGACGTCGTGAACGGGTACAAGATCTCGCGCTCCGACCCTTTCCACCGGATCGTGATCGGCAAGGTCTATCTCGTCCTGATGCGGACGCTCTTCCGGTTCCACGTGCGCGACGTCGACTGTGACTTCCGGCTCATGCGCCGCACGGCCCTCGAGGCGATCCCTCTCCGGCATTCGAGCGGAGTAATCTGCCTCGAGCTCGTCAAGAAGCTCGAGCTCGCCGGCTTCCGGTTCGTGGACTTCCCGGTCCACCACTACCACCGCGTCGCGGGGAAGTCCCAGTTCTTCAATTTCCGCCGCCTCTTCGCGACGGGCGTGAACATCCTGCGGCTCTGGTGGGAGATCCACGTCACGCGCGACACACCGCGCGGCGTCGCCCACGCCGCCGTGAGCGCGGGCGCGGGCCGTCCGTGACCGGCGTTCCGTATCTCGACCTCGCGCGGGCCGCCGCGGCCGACGAGCCGGAGCTCTCCGCGGCCGTCCTCGCGGCCGTGCGCCGGGGACGCTACGTGCTCGGAAGCGAGGTCTCGGCCTTCGAGTCCGAGTGGGCCGCTTCCTGCGGCGCCGCGCGCGCCGTGGGCGTCGCGAACGGCACGGACGCGATCACGCTCGCTCTCCGCGCGCTCGGCGTCGGGCCCGGCGACGAGGTCCTCACCGTGTCCATGACGTGCGCGCCGACGGCAACCGGGATCCTCCGTGCCGGCGCGACGCCCGTCTTCGTGGATGTCGACGACGACCGCCTCACGATGGACGCCGGCGCGCTCGCGGCCGCCCTCACGGCGCGCACGAGGGCGATCCTGCCCGTGCACCTTTACGGGCGGGTCGCAGACGTCGATACCATCGGTGCTTTCGCGCGGCAGAACGGACTCATCTTCGTCGAGGACTGCGCTCAGGCGCACGGCGGGGCGTCGAACGGGAGGCCCGTGGGGACGTTCGGGCGCGCGGCGGCGTGGAGCTTCTATCCGACGAAGAACCTCGGCGCGCTCGGCGACGGCGGCGCAGTGACCGTGGGCGACGCCGCCGACGCTTCTTTGGCGGACCGCCTCGCGCGCCTCCGGGCCTACGGGTACGCGACGCGCAACGATGCGGAGGAGCCCGGATTCAACAGCCGCCTCGACGAGGTCCAGGCGGCCGCTCTCCGGGTGAGGCTCCGGAAGCTGGCGGCCGGGAACCGGCGGCGGGCGGAGATCGCGGCGCGGTACGACGCCGCGCTCGCCGGCGCGGTGCGCGTGCCGCCGCCCGCGCGGGAGGGCGAGACTCAGGCCCAACACCTCTACGTCGTGCGCGTCCCGGACCGCGAGGCCTTCCGCGCGCGTCTGGAAGAGCGCGGAATCGGCACCGACGTCCACTATCCGCGCGCCGTGCACGAGCAGCCTGCGTTCGGGCCCTTCCGCCGTGGGCCGCTCCCCGTCACCGAGCGCGCGATGCGCGAGGTCGTGTCGCTGCCGCTCCACCCCCTCCTCACGGACGACGAGGTTGACCGGGTGATCGAGGCCGTGCGCGCGTCAGCGCGCTGAGCCGCGGACGACGCGGGTCTCGAGGAACCGCGAGGCGCCGCTCTTGCGATCCGTCGTGATCCCGTAGACCCACATCCCGCGCGCGACGGGCCGGTTCCGGGCGCTGCCGAGGAACGTGACGTCGACGTCGAGCGCCGTGCCCGGAGCGAGCTGGTAGCGCTTCCACGGGTCGTCGATCGCGAGCGGCAGCCCCGTGAGGACGAACGTTCCTTCCCAGACGAGGGAGCCGTCCGCGGGCGCCGAGAGCCGCAGGCGGACACGGAAGGGAACGGCGTCGCGCTCGACGCCCGGGTAGGTGAAGCAGAAGTGGCTCCGCTCCGCGCGCGTGTCGACGATCGGGCCGAGCGTGAGCCGGTCGCCCGGCCGCGCGAGATCCTCCGCCCTGAGGACGGGAACCGAGAGCGAGGGAGCGATCCTCCGCCGGTCGACGACCTTCGCCGTGACCGTGAAGGGCGCGGTGCTCTCGAAAAAGAGGGACGACACGACGCCGAGAGGAATTCGGGCGGCGACCGGCACCGTCTGTCCGGGCTCGACCGTGAACACCCGCTCCTCGGTGTCGGGGCCGTCCGGCGGCCAACGCGTGAGGCGCACGGTCGAGGGCGCCGGCGACGTGTTCGTGAGGGTCACCTTCGGCGTCCACGGCGGGCGACCCGGGTTGTTCGACCGGAACGCGACGGGCACGAACGCCGTCTCGGCGCCAAAGGGCGCCGGCGGACGGCGGCAGCCGGCCAGCGCGAGGACGAGAGCCAGGGCGGTCCTTCTCATCCGGCCCAGTACCAGTGGACGAACGCCCAGACGTAGAGCGCGCCCGCGGTCCCGCTCAGGGCGGCGATCGCGCCGAAAAGACCGCGCCGCTTCGAGAGCCCCGCGAGGGCGGCGAAGGCGGGAAAAGCGGGGAGGACGTACCGGCCGGCGCTCTCGAGCGTGCCGGACGAGAACACGATCGCGACGGTCAGGGCCACGTAGAGCGCCTCGGGCCGGCGCTTCTGCCGGAGAAGGACGGCGGCCAGGACGAGGAACAGAGCGAGATAGAGCCCCTCGAAGGTCCGCGCGGGCGATCCGCCGAGCAGGCGGCCACGCGTGACGTCCTCGACGACGCCATGCCAGATGAGGGAGGGCCCGTCGAAAACGGACTTGGATTGCCCGCTCCAGTTGTGCTGCGCCTTCACGAAGAGGAGCGGGTCGCCGTACCGCTTCCAGAAGTAGAGGCAGAAGAGGCCGAACCCGGCGAGCGGCGAGGCGCCCGCGAGCGCCGCCCGGACGGCGGCGCGGCCGGCCGGGACTCCGGCCTCGCGGCTCGCGCGCCACGAGACGAGCGCGAGATAGGGCGCGAGGACGATTCCCGTGATCCGCGTCAGGCCCGCAAGGACGCCCGCGGCCACCCCGGCGAGCGGCCGCCCGCGCTCGAACGCGAGAACGGAGGCGAGGGAGAGGGCGAGGACTAGCGCCTCCGTGTAGACGGACGCGAAGAAGAACGAGGTCGGGAAGACGAGCAGGACGACCACGGCCGGGACGACGCGCTCCTCCCCGAAGTGCCGCTTCGTCCATTCGGCGAAGAGGAGGAGCGCGGCCAGAAAGGCGCACGCGGAGACGAGGTTGCCGGCGAGGGAGGTCTCGATTCCTGTCGTCCGGACGAGAACCCGTATCAGGCCTGGATACAGGGGAAAGAACGCGTGGTTCGTCTCCTGGCCGACGCGCGTGGGAGGATCCCAGTAGCCCGCCTCGGCGAGGTTGACGTACCAGCCGGAGTCCCAGCGCGTGAGCGGCGTGACGCGGCGGGCCACGTCCCACGTCCACGGGTTCGGCCCCGTCATCCACGGCACGATCCGGGGCGCGAGGAGCGCGACCGTCCAGACGCAGGCCAGCCACACGAGGCCCATTCCGATCACGCGCTGGCGCGAGGTCACGACCGGGCGGATTATAGGCAGCGAGTCCGATGAACGACCGCGAATACGAGATCATGTTCCGCCTCGAGGACGCGTACTGGTGGTACCGCGGGATGCGCGCGGTCGTGCGCGCGTTCGCGCCACGCGTCTTCGCCCGCGCGAGGGGCGCGCGCGCTCTCGATGCGGGGTGCGGGACGGGCCGCAATCTCGTGGACCTCGCGGCGGGAGGGCCTGCCGTGGGTGTGGACGTCTCGTTCCGGGCGCTCGGGTTCGCGCGGCGCCGCGCCGCCGCGCCGCTCGTCTGTGCATCCGTCGAGGCCCTCCCGTTCCGGGCCGCGAGCTTCGGCGCCGCGCTCTCGCGGGACGTCCTTTACATGGTCCCCGGCGACGCCCGCGCCGCAGCCGAGATCGCGCGCGTGCTCGGGCCGGGCGGAGTCCTCGCGCTCTCCGCTCCCGCGTTCGACTCCCTCGCGGGCGCCCACGACCGCGCCGTCGGGGGCCTCCGGCGGTATACGGCTCCCGGCCTCGCCGTGCTCCTCAGGGACGCCGGGTTGAGGGTTCAGCGGACCACGTACGCGAACTTTCTTCTCGCCGCACCGATCTTCGTTCTCAGAAAGGTGACCGGCGCGAGGGCGCGCCGCCTGCCTCGCGAGGACGTCCCGTCGGACTTCGGCCTCGCTCCCCGGCCATTCGAAGAAATTCTCTTCTTCCTTCTTTCTCTGGAAGCAAAGATCGTCGCGCGCGGGCGCCTCCCCTTCGGGGTGAGCGTCCTCGTCGTCGCCGAGAAGCCCGGTCAGGGGAGGAGCGAGGCGGGGAAGTAGCTCGCGTCGTTCGTCCGGTTGTCGACGACGATCGCGTAGGAGGCGGCGCTCCCGCCGGAGAGAACGTCGACGAGGAGCGACGCGTCCGCGAGCGCGTCGGCGTCCATCTCCAGGAAGACGTCGTTCCACTGGACGGCGCCCAGCGCGTCGAGCGCGAAATCCCGTGTCGCGACCGGAGTGCCGTCGGGAGCGAGCAGCGTCGCCCTGAGGCGTGTCGCGAGGCCCGCCGTCTCGACGAAACCGACGTTCGTGCGGCGCGCGTCCGACGACGACAGGAAGGTGAGGGCGAGCTGGCGTCCCGGGCCCGCCTGCGCGCCCGCGGCCGCAGGATCGATCGCGAGACCGTACGAACGGCCGCCGTCCGTCGTCGACGTGCGCGTGGACGCGTACACGGCGCCGCCGTCGAGCGCCGTGATGCGGAGCGCGCCCGCCGTGTCGGCCGTGGCGCCGAAGAAGAGTCCGAGGGCGTCGCTCCACGCACGCGTCTCGTTCGCGCCGAGGACGACGATCGCGGGCGGGGGCGCCGGCCCGGAGAGCGGGGAGAACGCGATCCTGACGCGCGTGGAGGCAGCCCCGGCGTTGGAGACCTTGAGATCCGTCACGAAACGCGCGCCGAACTGGCCGGAGGCGCGGGCGGCCGCCGGGATGAGCAGGCTGGCCGCGGCGGGGTGGGCCGAGACGAAGGCGCCGTCGTTCGTGGAGTCGTCCACGGGAGTCGCCCACGCGGCGACGCGGCCCGGGCCCCCCGTCACGCGCACGTCAATCCGGTCGGCGGAGTCCGGCGCGAGATGGGTCAGGGTGTAGACGTCGTTGATCTGGACGAGTCCGCCGGCCGGCACGGAGCGCGGGATCAGGGCGCGGAGCGCGCCCGTGGAGTCGCGCAGGAGGATCTCGACCGTGGCCGGATGGCCCGAGACCTCCGTCACGCCGACGTTCATGCGGAAACCGGCGGCCTTGAACGAAGGCACGAGGACGAGCGTCGATCCGGAGCCCGCGGCGGAGGCCGCGGCGTCGGCGGGGATCGAAAGTCCGAACGAGCCCCCGCGCGGCGCCGTCGTCGAGGTGCGGGTCGCGGCGAAGACGTTCGGCGGTGCGCTGAGGAAGAGCGGGCCGTAGCCGTCCATCCGGAAGGCGTCGTGCACGACGTCGTCGAGCGCGCGCGTCTCGCGCGGCTGCAGCGTGACGGTGATCGTGCGCGCGGCGCCTTCGCCCGCGGGCGAGAACCGCAGGAGGACGTTGTGCGGCGCGGCCGGATCGGCGTTGAAGAGGCGGAGGTCGGTCGTGTAGAAGGCCCCGAGCTTCCCGATGCGGTGCACGGACGTCGCGACGAACGCCGACGCCCCGGGGAAGGCGGGCTCGGGCGCGGGAATCGAGGGCTCGACGATGAGGGACCAGCCCACGACCCTGCCGGCGCTGCCGGCGACGGTGTCCGCGACGTTGAGCCGCCACGTCCCCTCGAGGCTCCGGCCCGCGAAGGACGAGAGCGGGTCGCGGGAGGCGGCCGTGAGGCCGAAGACCTCGCGCACCGCCTCGCCGGCCGTGCGCTCGTGGTAGAGGATCGTGGCGCTGGTTCCGTCCGGCCCGGTGAGCGTGACGACGAGCTGGCTCGGATCGGGATGGTCGATCTCGAGCGCCAGAAAGAGCGTCGAGACGTTTCCGACGAAGGAGGAGACGACGGCGTCGCAGGCGAGGCCGCCGGGCTCACCGTCGGGGATCGGCACGTTCGCGCAGCCGCCGACGACGGGCGTGGAGGCGTCGAGCGCCGCGGCGAGGTCGAGGCGCGGCACGACGCGGGCGGTGCGCGCGTCGCGCACGGGGACGCCCGTAGCCCTGAGGAGGTTGACCGCGGTCGCCGGGTCGGCGAGGGGCCGCGCCTGGCGCGCGAGGAGGAGGGCTCCCGTCACGGCCGGAGTGGCGGCGGACGTGCCCGAGAAGCTGGACGTCTGTCCGCCGCCTTCGGCAGTCGTCGTCCAGCCGACGCCGGGCGCGAGCACCGAAAGGGCGCTTCCGGTGTTGCTCGCGCACGGGACGACGTCGGGCCCCGTCAGCGTGTCCGTGCAGGACGCGGCGCCTCCCCACTGGACGGAGCCGCTCGCGAGTGAATAGACCATCCCGACGGAGACGACGCCCGAGAGACACGCGGGCCACGGAAGCCCGGCCGTGCGGCCCTCGTTTCCGGCGGCGGCGGCCACCGAGATGCCGGCGGCGCGCGCGGCGGCGAAGACCGCGGCGCCGGCGGGGTCGTCGGCGTCACAGAAGCCGGCATGGGGCGCGTCGTCTGCGAGGCTGAGGTTGATCGCGTCGACGTTCGTGGCCGCGGCATTCGCGACGGCCCACTCCACGGCCGCGAGGACGTTGGAGGCGCGCGCCGCACCGCAGCCGTCGCGCGCGCTGAACACCTTGAGGACGACGAGCCCCGCTTCGGGAGCTATGCCCTGGGGGCCCGTGAGGACCCCGGCGACCTCGGTGCCGTGGCCGCTGCAGTCCCCGAGGTCGGCGCCTCCGTCCACGATGTTCGCGCCGGGCCACGGGGCGCCGCTCGGGCTCCTCAGATCCGGGTGACCCATGTCGATCCCGCTGTCGACTACGGCCACACTGCGGCCGAGGCCAGTGACGCCGATCCCGAAAAGGCGGTCCGCGCCGATCTGGGCCGTTCCCACCTGTCCTGCGGGACGCACGAGGCGGTCGAGGCCGACGTGGAGCACGTCGGCGCGCGCCGCGAGCGCGGCGACGCCGGCCGCGGTGGCGTCGCCGGCCAGGACGGGGGTGGTCGCGAAGCGGCGACGGACGTCGAAACCGGCCGACGAGAAATCAGCCGGCGCTGCCTGCGCCGCGGGGCGGCGTCCGGCGGGCGTGCGCAGCGTGACGAGGACCGGGACGCTCCTGCCGGCAGCGACGGCGCTCCGGACCTCCGGGGACACGTCTGCGGCCCGCGCGGCGGGAGACCCGAGGGTCAAGGCGGCGACCACCGCGAGGCGGGGAAGCGTGATGGGGATCATCGAGGAGCGAACACTACCGCTCGACATGAGCAACTCGTGTGCCTGTAGTGCGTTCAGCCGGTAAGATCTCACCCGTGACGCTCTTTCCGGAACCGACGGCCGCCCCCGGCGGCGCCGCCGTGTACGCGGACGCGCATCTCGGTCAGGTGGAAGGAGATGCCGACGACCTCCTGGCCTCCCTGGAGGCCGTCCGCCAGAGCGGTTTCTCCACGGCGGTGCTGCTCGGCGACATCTTTCACTACTTCATCGGCCATCCGAAGCTCGAGACGCCGTTCTTGAGACGAACTCTCGACGGCTTCGCGGCGGTCGCCGCGCGCGGCCTGTCGCTGCGCTACGTCGAGGGGAACCGCGACTTTTTCGTCGCCGGGACGCCCTACGCCGACCCGTTCGCGTCCTACGGGCTGACGGACGGGCTCTCCGTCGGAGGCGCCCGCTACGCGTTCGTGCATGGGGACCGGGTCAACACGGCCGACCTCCCGTATCGCTTCTGGCGCGTGGTCTCGAAGAACCCCGTCGCGCGCGCGGCCCTCGGGGTGATTCCGGGCTCTCTCGCGCGGTCCATCGTGTCGAAGACCGAGGCGCGACTCTACCGCTCGAACTTCCGGCACAAGAAGAGGCTCCCCGAGGAGGCGCTCCGGGCGGAGGGTCGACAGGCGCGCCTTCAGGGCTATGACGTTCTCCTGGTCGGGCACTTTCACGTCGGGCGCACGTTCGCGGGGTCGGACGGGGTGACGCACGTCCTTCCCGCGTGGCTCGAGGAGCGCAAGCACGCCGAGATCGCGCCGGACGGGCGCTTCTCGATCGTGGAGGAGCCGACCGCCGAGCGCGCGCGCCGCCGCGGGTTCGGCGCCCTGGAGGCGGAGCCCGCCTCCGCGCCGCGGTGAGCGCGACCGCTCTTCTCCGCGGCCGCCTGTCCGGCGCCCTGCGCGCCCCGGGCAGCAAGAGTGTCACGAACCGCGCGCTCCTCGCGGCGGCGTGCGCGGACGGCGAGAGCGTGCTGCTGAATCCGCTGGAGAGCTCGGACACCCGGGCTCTGGCCGCGGCTCTGGAGCAGCTCGGAGCGGAGATTTTCTTTGAAGGTATGGGTTGGCGGGTGCGCGGGCCGCTGAGCCCCCGCGGTGACTCGGCGCCGGAGCTGGTCGTCCAGGTCGGAGACGCGGGAACGCCGGCGCGCTTCCTTTCGGCGCTCCTTGCAGCAGTTCCCGGACGGTACGTGCTGGACGGCTCCAGCCGGATGCGCGAGAGGCCCATGTCCCCCCTCTTCGAAGCAATTCGCGCCCTTGGGGGAGGGGTGACCTGTCTCGAGCGGGAAGGGTTCCTTCCCGCTCGGATCCGCGGCGGCACGCTGCGCGGGGGTCGCGTGTCGATCAGGGGCGACGTGTCGTCGCAATTCCTCTCGGCCCTGCAGCTCGTGTCGCCGCTCGTCGAGGGCGGCGTGTCGCTCGACGTGACGGGGCCCGTCGCGTCGGCCGCGTATCTCGCGCTGACGCGCGGCGTCCTCGAGGGCTTCGGCGCGCTTCCGGGCGGCGGATACCGCGCGTCACGCTACCGGGTCCCGGGCGACGACTCGGCCGCGTGCTTCCCGATCGCAGGCGCGCTCGTCTCCGGAGGCCGCGTGACCGTGCGCGGCCTCGCGCGCAACTCCGAGCAGCCCGACGCGGCGTTTCGCCTGTGGGCCGCGCGGGCGGGAGGCGTCCTCGCGTGGGAGACGGGCGCCGACGGCGAGGAGTCGCTGACGGTAACGGGCCCGGCCGGCGGAGCCCGCGACCTCCGGGCGATGGACGTCGACGTCGACGCGGCGCCCGACGCGGCGCTGGCTCTCGCCGCGGTGCTCGCGTTCGCGAGCGGCGCCTCCAACCTGACGGGCGTCGCGCGGCTCCGCGAGAAGGAGTCCGACCGCCTCGCCGCGGCGGTCGACCTCCTCACGCACGCGGGCGCCTCGGCCCGCGTCGGGAAGGACCCGTCCGGTGCGCTGGTCCTCGCGATCTCGGGCCGCGGGGGCGTGCCGCGGCCGGCCGCGTTCGCCGCGCACGCGGATCACCGCGTCGCGATGTCGGCCGCGGTCCTCGCGCTCGCGCTTCCGGAGGGATCGACGCTCGACGACGCGCGCTGCGTCGGGAAGTCCTGGCCCGGCTTCTGGGAGGCCTGGAACCCGCTCGTCACGGCCTGAGGGCCGCGAAGCTCACGATGTCCGCCCCGGCGCGGTGCACCGCTGCCGTGGTCGCCTCCGAGGACAGCGCGGCGGCCTCCTCGCTCCACGAGTAGCCCCAACGGTAATGCGCGCGCGTGAGGTCGTCCTCTTCCCCGGGGTGCAGCACGACCTCGTAGTCGCCCGGGCCGAGGTCTGCGATCAGGTCCGAAAGGCGCCGCTCCGTCATGCGCCCGGCCTCGGCCAGTCCGAGGACCCGCGGCGGCTCGGGAAGCCCGGCCGCGGCGAGAAGGCGCCGTCCCCGTCCGCCGAGGAGTGCCAGGAGGCGCGCCCGGAGGCGTCCCGCCGGTCCGCCGCCGCCCGCCGCCGCGTCGTCGCCGCGCGGCGCCCGGACGAACGGGACGCGAAACGCGCGGGCGAGCCGCACGGCGACGGGAAAGAGCTTCGGGTGCAGGTGCAGATGCTGGTGCGAGTCGAGGTGCGTGACGGAGAGTCCCGCGGCGCCGACGAACCGGACCTGTGCTTCCCACTCACGCTCGACCTCGGCGATGCGGATGCGTCCCGCGCCGAGCGCGGCGAGGACGCGGCTCCAGTGCGGGCGGAAGACGCCTCCGGAAAGAAGGGACGGCACGGATTCCGGAGGAGCCACGGGGCGCTCCCCCCCGACGAGGCAAAGGTGGATGCCGGCCTCCCGGACGCCGGCCGCAGCGAGGCCGTCCACGGCCTGCTGGGCGGCGCGCCCGCCGGCGAGCAGGCTCGCGTCGCTCACGAGGCCGCGGACGCGGAGGTCGAGGACGCGGCGCGTGAGGGCGGGCGCGAGGCCGAGGTCGTCGGCGTTCAGGACGAGGCGGATCAATGCGGGCGCGCCCGGCGTTCGGCCCGGATGTCCGGGGCGAGCGCGGCCATCTCGCGGAGGATCTGGAAGACGACCCGCGGCGAGGAGAGCGTCGACACACCGCGTGTGCGCGGAAAGTAATCGAGTCCGATCTGGTGGACCACAGCGCCCCGCGCGACGCACCGGGCGAGGAGCTCGACGTCGATGAACGAGCCCTCGCTCCTCAGCGCGAGGCCGGTCAGGAGCTCCCGGCGGAAGAGCTTGCAGGAGAAGTTGACGTCGCGCAGGACGAAGCCGAAGACCGCGTGGACGAGCCCGTTGTAGAGGAACGAGTAGAGGGAGCGGATCGCTCCCTCGCCCGTGCGGTCGTGCCGGTACGCGGACACGAAGTCCGCGTCCGTGACCTCGGCGGCGCGGAAGAGCCGTCCCGTCTCGGCGAAGTCCCACGGGAGGTCGCAGTCGCTGTAGAGGATCCAGGGCATGCGCGCGGCGGCGAAGCCTGTCCGGAGCGTGCCGCCGAGCCCCCGGTTCGCCGCGTGCGCGACGACGCGGATCCGCGGGTCGAGGGCGGCGCGGCCTTCGGCAATCGCGAGCGTCCCGTCCTTCGACGCGTCGTCGACGAGGACGATCTCCCACTCGGACGCATGCTGCTCGAGGGCCGGGATCGCGACGTCGAGGGCGCGGCCGACGCTCTTCTCTTCGTTGTACATGGGTACGACGAGCGAGACGGATCGGGAGGGGGGCACGCGGCCGAGGATAAGCGGAGTCCCGGCCGCCGTCACGATACGAAGTGCCAGTTCACGAAGAACGCGGAACGGAGAAGGAGAAGCGCTGCCGATACGGCGAGGGCGGCGCGCCGGAGTCCCGGACGGTTCTCGAGGAGCTCGAAAAGGAGGATGAAGCCGGGGAAGATCGTGACGGTGTAACGCGGCACTCCGTTCGTGGTGCCCGTGAGGAACGCCAGGCCGAGGACTCCGGCCGTCCATGCGGCGTCGGAGAAGCGGCGCCTCTTCGCCTGCAAGAGCGCGAGGACGAGGAACAGGGTGAAGTGCCCGAGCGGGGCGATCGCGCCCGGGTGGCGCACGAGGACGCCGCTCGAGAAGAGGTCGATCTGCTGGTGCACGAAGCCCGCGACTCCGTCGAGAGGGTTCGTCGAGCGGTGCTCCCAGGCGCCCATCGCGCGGAAGAAGAGGCCGGGCTCGCCTTCCAGAACGCCGATCCCGAAGACGTACGCGAGGACGCCCGCGAGCGGTGCGACCGCGAGAGCGGCGGCGAGCACCCGTTGGCTCCAGAGCTTCAGAGATCCGGCGCGCACGGCGCAGGCGATCGCGAGCGCCGGTCCGACGGCGGCGGCGGGAGCGCGCGTCAGGCCGAGCAGCACGCCGACGAGGATGGCCACGGCCGGGCGTCCGGTCCGGATCAGCCGGAACGCGAGGAGCAGCAGCAGGAGGAAGACCGATTCGGTGTACGCGGCCGCGAAGAAGAACGCGACGGGATAGAGGAGCAGGAACGGCAGCGGGCCGCGGGCGCGCTCCGGCCCGAGGCGCACCCGGCACTCCTCGCCGAAGAGCGGCAGGGCGAACACGAACGCAATCCACGAAATCGCCGCGAGCACCCAGACCGGATCCGCTCCGGTGAGAAGGACGACGGCTCGCCCGAGCGTCGGGTAGAGGGGGAAGAACGCGTGCGCGGACTCTGCTCCGGCGGGCGGCGGCGGCCCGTAGCCGTCGCGCGCGATTTGCGCGTACCAGCCCGAGTCGTAGCGCGCGAAGTAGGGCCGTGCCTCCGGGCCCCAGGGCGAGGGGTTCGCGAGAGGCAGCACGTGGACCGCGAAGGCCGCCCAGAGATGGATGGCGACGAGCCAGCCGATCGCCAGCGCCGCGAGGCGCCGGTTCTCGGCGCCTCGGAAGGGCCACGGAAACGGCGCGGAGGAGTCGGAAAGGCTCGTGGCGGTAGTCTAAGGGCGACGATGGGGAACGCCGAAGAGGAGCGCCCGGGACCGCTCGCCCTCGGAGCGGGCGAGGCAGGCGCACTTCGCCGCACGGCCCGGCCGCTCCGGCTCCTCGAGCGCGCTCACCTCGACCTCCGTTACCGGAGTGCGCCCTGGGCGGCCGTCGTCGCGGCCCTCGAGCCCGGCGGCAGCCTCCTCGACATCGGGTGCGGCCCCGGCCTTCTCGCGCACCTCCTCGCGAGCGCCGGCTACTCGGGCCGCTATCTCGGAGTCGATCCGGACCCCCGCAAGGTCGAACGCGCGCGGCGCTGGCTCCGGGAATCGGCGGACCGCCGCTTCGCCGCGGGCTCCGTCGAGGCGGCGCCCGAGAGCGCCTTCACGCAAGCGGTCTTCCTCGACGTCCTCTATCTCGTCCCGCCGTCCGAACGCGGCAGCTTCGTCGCGCGCGCCGCGCGCGCTCTCGTCCCGGGCGGGCGCCTCGTCGCCCTGACGAGCGGAGGCGGACCCGCCTGGAAGAGGAGACTCGACACGCTCCAGGAGCGTCTCGCCGTCGGCCTCGGGATCACGCGCGGCGACGCGGTGGCGATCTGCGACGGCGCCGAGGTTGCGGACCGCATGCGGGAGGCGGGACTCGCCGGGATTTCGGTGCGCGACGTCGGGCGCGGGTATCTGCACGGTTTCGAGCTCGTGACGGCGCGCCGCCCGGCCTATTGACTTGACGCCGGGCCGGAAATTCGAAATCGTCCGGCAGCCCGACAGACCCGACATCCCGTTCGCGGGGAGGACGACCCGTGCCTTCGACACGAGGGAGACGTTGGACGATTTCCCACCGCGATCTCGCGGACGGTGGAGGAGCGCTCGTGCGGCTCGCGCACCCTCTCCTGCCGGAGTTCACGCGCGCCAGCGCGGCCGACGCCGGGCTCGTCCTCTCGCCCGCGGTCCCGGCGCCGGCCCCGCTCGCTCCGCTTGGCGCGGACCCGCGCCGTGCATACCTCGTGCGGCTCGCCGCGCTCCTCGGCTTCCTGAAGTTCCACGGGCTCGGCATCGCGGCCCGGGATCTCGACGACCTCGGGTCGCGTCCGGGCGAACCCGCGCGGCCCGCGCCGGGCGCGCCGCCGGTGCCGGTGTGGCGCGCGGCACCGCCAGGCCTCGCGCTCGCGGCCGTCTCCGTGCGTCTCGCGGGAGTGGCTGCCTCCGGGCCCGACGCGGGCGCTCTGCGCGCAGCCGTCGAGCGCGCCCT
>JBBQDQ010000054.1:0-18939 GCA_038319835.1 Thermoanaerobaculia bacterium
CGTCGAGGCGGGCGGCCGGAGCCTGGAGCCCGGGGAGCACGCGGCGCGCTTCGGACCCGGTTTGGTCGGCGTCCTCCATGGGACGCGGACGCTCATCCTTCAGGACGCCGACGGGCAGGTGCTCCCGACGCACTCCGTGTCGGCCGGTCTCGACTACCCGGCCGTCGGGCCCGAGCACGCGCGGCTCGCCGAGCTCGGCCGCACGCGTTACGTCTCCGTTTCCGACGACCAGGCTCTCGCGGCGTTCCACCGGCTCGCCGAGATGGAGGGGATCATCCCGGCCCTCGAGACGGCGCACGCCGTCGCGTGGGCGATCGCCGAGGCCCCGCGCCGGCCCGGGCAGAGCATCGTCGTGAACCTCTCGGGCCGCGGCGACAAGGACGTCGTCTCCGTGGCGAAACTCGAGGGGGTGACCCTGTGACGCGCCTCGCCCGCGCGTTCGGTCGCGCGAAGAGCGCCGGCCGGGCCGCGCTCGTCATTTTCGTCGAGGCGGGCGACCCGGACCTCGCGACGACGGCCCGCCTGCTCCCGGCGCTCGCGGAGGCGGGCGCCGACGTGATCGAGCTCGGCATCCCGTTCAGCGACCCGCTCGCGGACGGCCCGACGATCCAGCGTGCGTCGGAGCGCGCGCTCGCCTCGGGGGCGACGCTCGTGAAGGTTCTCGACCTCCTGGCCGGGGCCCGCGCCGGTGGTTTCACGACGCCCGTCGTCGTCTTCTCGTATGCAAACCCCATCCTTGCGATGGGGGAGGCCGACTTCGCGCACCGCGCGCGCGAGGCCGGGGCCGACGGCGTTCTCGTGACGGATCTCCCGCCCGAGGAAGGACGCGCCTTCGCGTCCGTCCTCAAGAGCGCGAAGCTCGACCCCGTCTACCTCCTCGCGCCGACGTCGCCGGACGACCGCCTGCGCCGCGCGGCCTCCCTCTCGCGGGGCTTCGTCTACCTCGTGTCGCGGAGCGGGACCACGGGTGCGCGCTCGGCCCTTCCGGAGGACCTAGGATCCCTCGTCGCGCGCGTGCGTCGGGCGGTGCCGCGGCTTCCGATCGCCGTGGGGTTCGGCATCTCGACGCCGGAACAGGTCCGGGCCGTCGCGGCTCTTGCGGACGGCGTCGTCGTCGGGAGCGCCGTCGTGGCCGCCATGGAGACGGCGGTGCAGGAGGGTCGCGACCCGGTGGAGGCGGCCTCGGCCCTCGTCCGGGCTCTCGCCGGCGGGGCGGCGAAGCCGTAGAGTTCGAAGATGGACGAGCCCTTTTCCGCACGGATCTCCCGCGCGGACCGGAAAGGGCTCGCCGAGCTGGTCACCACCCACCTGACCCGCCTGACCGAGCGGGACGCAACGCAGGCGCTCCGGCACCCGCACGCCTCCGAAGCGATGATCGTCGAGATCCTCTCCTCGCGGACGCTCATGGCCTCCCGCGGCGTGAGAAGGCTCGTCGCCGGGCATCCTCTGACCCCCCGCCACGACGCCCTCCACGCGCTCGACGACCTCTTCTGGAGGGACCTGATGGACATCGGGCGGGAGACCCGGACGCCGCCCCCCGTGAGGCAGACGGCCAACCGGAAGCTCCTCGAGGCGATGCGCGGGATGGCGACGGGGGAGAAGATCGCGCTCGCCCGGTTCGCGCACCCCGGCCTCTTCCCCTCCCTCTTCGCCGAGGGGGACTCGCGGGTTCTCGAGGCGGTGCTCCAGAACCCGCGCCTGACCCCTGAAGAGGTCCAGCGGTGGCTCGCGACGGGTCGTCCGTCCCCGCAAGACCTCGCGCAGCTCGCCGCGACCGGGCGGTGGGCCTCGCGTCCGGGCGTCCGGAGCGCGCTCCTGCTGCACCCGTCGACGCCGCGCGCTGCGGCGCTCGCGCTCCTGACGTCCGCGAGCCGCGAGGAGCTGCGGCGTCTTTGCGAGACCCCGGGCGCGGACCGGCTGCTGGCCGCGTGTGCCGCCAAACTGCTCGACGAGCCGCCGAAATCCGTTGACACGATGCGTTAAATGCCCCTAAGGTAATGAATTACGGGAGTCGTCGTGCCCGGAACAGACAGCGCTCGGGAGTTCGGCGAGGAACTCCGTCGTGAACGTGAATTGCGCGAAGTGAGCCGCGAGCAATTGGCCGCCGCGACGAAGGTGTCGCTGCGTCATCTCGACGCGCTCGAAAACGGACGGTTCGACCAGCTCCCGGCCGCCGTGTTCTCGAAGGGCTTCGTTCGCGTGATCGCGCTGCACCTCGGGCTGGACGCGGAGCGCTCGACGGCCGCGTTCCGCCACGTGTTCGCGCGCTGGGAGGAAGAGAAGGCGAAGGCCGCGACGCGCGGCGAGACGACCACGTCGCGCGTGAGGCTTTCGCAGCCGCGGCGTGCCGTGTCCTCCTCGACGACCGTCCGCGCGCTCGGCATCGCGATCCTGCTCGCGGCCGTCACGGGCGGCGCCGCATTCCTCCGCACGCGCGGCGGGCCGCACCGCGCCCCGCTCGCAAACGCGCCCGTCGCCCGCGCGGAGAGCGGCCCGGCGTCGCTCGCGCTGCCGCCGGCCGTCGCCGCGGCGACCGTCGCCCTTCCGGTGGACGCGCCGGGCGGCTCGAGCGCGCTCGCCCGCTCGGGTCGGACGCTCACGCTGAGCTTCAAGGACGAGTGCTGGGCCGAGGTGTTCGTGGACGGAAAGATCGTGGTGCGCGGGCTCTTCCCGAAGGGAGCCAAGCGCGAGTTCTCGGGCGGCGGGACCTTCACGCTGACGCTCGGCAACGCCGGCGTCGTCGAGGTCGCCGTCGACGGCCGTTCCCTCGACCCGATCGGCGGCGAGGGCGAAGTCGTCAAGAACTACGTGATCAGCCGCGGCTGACCGGCCGGGGTAATCTCCGGTTCATGTCCCTGGTTCCCGATGACCTGCTCGGTCAGGTCGAGTCCGGCGGGGCCTCTCCGCAGATCCTCGAGTTCGTGTCGCGCGGCCTCGTGCCGCTGCCGGCGGAGGAGCTCGTGCGGGCCGTCGCGAGCATCCTCGCGGGCGGAGACCCGACGTTCGTCCCGAGCGCCGAAAAGACGTTCGGCGGGTTCGACGCGGCCGCGCTGAAGGGCGCCGTCCTCAGCGCCGGCGTTCGGCCCGAGCAGCTCGACGCGATCGCGCGCCGGACGGAGGACGAGACGGTCCTCGAGCCTCTCATCCAGCACAAGGCGGTGCGAGACACGACCCTCGCGTGGCTGGCCGAGCGCGTGGACGGCCCGATGCAGGACATCATCGTCACGAACCAGGTGCGCCTCATCGAGTCGCCGGTCATCGTCGAACGGCTCTTCGAGAACCCGCGGCTCTCGCCGGAAATCCGCCGCCGCGCGGACGAGTTCCTCGAGGAGTTCTTCCTCAAGAAGGAACGCGAGCGGGACGAGGCCGCGGCCGTCGTGACCGCCGCGCCGGAGAAGCCCGCCGAGGTCGCGCCCGAGCCGGCGGAGGAAGAGCCCGAGCTCTCCGAGGACGAGAAGAAGAGCCTCTTCGCCCGCGTGTCCACGATGACGGTCGTCCAGAAGATCCGCCTCGCCTACCGGGGCAACAAGGAGGAGCGGATGTTCCTCGTTCAGGACCGTAACCGGCTCGTGTCGGCTGCGGCCCTGAAGTCCCCGAAGACGCGCGACGCGGACGCCGAGACGATCGCGAACATGAAGAGCGTCTCGGAGGACGTCCTGCGCGCGATCGCGTTCCGGCGCGACTGGATGCGCCATTACGGCGTCCTCAGGGCCCTCATCCGGAACCCGCGCTCGCCGATCGACGTGACGCTGGGCCTCGTCATGAAACTGAACGCCAAGGACATGAAGACCCTTTCGGGGGACCGGAACGTCCCGGAGGCCGTGCGGTCCACCGCCCGTCGCGAGGTGTCGCGCAAGGAGTCCTGAGGCTCCTTGAAATGACTCGCCTGTTCGTGAGAATCTCTCGGGTCAAGTGACCGGTCAGCCGCGACCCGCGCGCCTTTTGAGGTATCGGTGACGAATTACTACGACGTGCTCGGGGTCTCCCGCGACGCGACGGAGCAGGAGATCACGAACAAGTTCCGCGCTCTCGCGCGGGAGCAGCACCCGGACCGCTACACGGAGCCCGACCGCAAGCGGTCTGCGGAGTCGAAGTTCCAGCTTCTCACCGAAGCCCTGAACGTCCTCACGAACCCCGCCCGCCGGAAGGCGCACGACGCGGAGCTCGAGAAGAACCGCCCCATCACGCAGGACCCGGCCGGCCAGGCCCGCGTCTTCCTCGCCATGGGCGTGAAGGCCTACCGCGAGGGCAACTTCCCCGACGCGATCGCACATTTCGAGCTCGCCGTGAACCACTACGACAAGGATGCGAAGGCCTGGCACTACCTGGCGCTCTCGTGCATGAAGGTCGTCGGGCAGGTCCGTAAGGGCGTCGACGCGATCGAGACCGCGATCAAGCTCGACGCGAACAACGCACTTTTCCATCGCGACGCGGGAAAGCTCTACATCATGGCCGGCCTCAACGCGAAGGCCGAGCGCCACCTCGAGGAAGCGCTCACCTGGCTGCCCGAGGATCCCGAGACGCTCACGCTCCTCATGAAAGTGCGCCCGGACAAGCCCGCGAGCGGCGTCCGCAAGGCGCCGAGCGGGATCTTCGGACGGAAGGGATAATCGGGGCGTGACGGTCTCTGCATACGGACTCACGGACGTCGGACGGAAGCGGCGGCACAACGAGGACGCGTACCTCATAGACGAGGAGCGCGGCCTCTTCGTCGTCGCCGACGGCATGGGCGGGCACGCGGCCGGCGAAGTCGCCTCGCGCATCACGGTCGAGTCGATCCAGGAATACATCGCGGCCACCGAGGAGGAGCACGAGAGCTCCTGGCCGTTCGGCTTCAACAGCCGCGTCTCGCTCGAGGGCAACCGCCTGACGACGGCGGTCGAGAAGGCGAACGAGAAGGTCATGCGTGCCGTCCAGAACCGGCCCGAGCTCAAGGGCATGGGGACGACCGTCGTTGCGGCCCTGTTCGACGGCGACCGTGCCACCCTCGTGCACGTCGGCGACAGCCGCGCCTACCTTTTCCGCGACGGCGAGCTCCGGCGCCTCACGGACGACCACTCCTGGGTGCAGGAGCAGGTGAACGCCGGGATCCTGAGCGAGGACGAGGCGAAGAGCCACCCCCTCAAGAACGTCGTCACGCGTGCGCTCGGCGGCGCGGCGCACGTCTCGGTCGACCTCATCGAGGTGCCCGTTCGCGTCGGCGACCGGTACCTCCTCTGTTCGGACGGGCTCACGGGGATGCTTCCCGACGAGGAGCTCTACGAGCACTTCCGGGCGGCCGACGCGCTCGACGCGACCGTGCGCAGCCTCATCGAAGTCGCGAACACGCGCGGCGGCGTCGACAACATCACGGCGATCCTCGTCGAGGTGAAGAGCACCGGCGCGGGCCGTTCCGACGCCGCGAGGACGGACCCGGTCGGTGAGAAGCCCGAACGCCCCGAGTCCGGCGAGAGCACGGCCGTCCAGCTCGACGGCCCCCCCAAGACCCCGCGTACCGGATCCTGATACTCGGTTCCGCCCGCCCCGTTGCCCGCGGCCGCGGCGCTCGCGCCGGCGCCCCCTCTCTCGCGGATGCCCTCGCGGGCACGGTCGTCGCGTGCATGGTGTCGGCGGCGGCCCGGCGGGGTTCGGCTGGCGGCGCGCCTCGCTGCGCACCGAGGACGAGCGTGGCGGCGTCGAGATCGCGCTTCCGGAGTCCGGCTTCCGGGCCGGACGCGCTCTCCTTTTCTACCGGGGCGACGCCGGGGACTTCGACACCGTTCCCGTCCTGCCGGGCGAAACCCGGTTCCTGCCTTCTTCCGGAACCTCGCCTCGCACCCCTTCAAAGAATTCCCTCGTCGCCTTGCCGACGTCGATGCAGGCGAGCTCCGACGGGTCCTCGCCGTACCAGTGCTCGGGCAGGTACCGGCTGTAGGGGGCCTGCAGGAAGCGCCGGCAGGCGAGGACGACGACGCCCGTGTCCGACTCGCTCCGGATGAGACGCCCCGCGCTCTGCACGACGCGCGTCATGCCCGGGACGACGTACGCGTACTCGAACCCGCGCTCGAAGCGCTCCTCGAAGTACTTTCGCATCCGCTCCTGTTCGAACCGCACCATCGGCAACGCGGGCGAGACGACGACGACCGCCCGCAGCATCTCGCCCGGGTAGTCGACTCCCTCGGCGAACGCTCCGCCCGACACGGCGAGGAGGAGAACCGGCGCGCCCCGGTCCTTCAGGGAGGCGAGGACTCCGTTGCGCTCGATCTCCGTCGAGCGGTCGGACGGGCGCACGACGCGCCGCCCCGGCAGGGCGGGCAGGTGCGTGCGTACGTCGTCGAGGAACCGGTAGGACGGAAACAGCGCGAGGACGTTCCCCGGGCAGGCGCGCGCGACGTCCGCCACGAGCGCCGCGATCCGCGGCGCGCCCTTGCCGCGCGCGGCGTACGTCGTGTCCACGTCCGGTGCGATCAGGATCGCACGGTTCTCACGCGGGAACGGCGACGGCAGGCGGAGGACCGACGTCCGGTCCGGGTCCAGACCGAGGAGGTCGCGGTAGAACTCGGGCGGAGAGAGCGTCGCGGACATCGAGACCGTCGCGGCCGCGGCGTTGAGCGTCTCGCCGAGGAGGCGCGACGGGTCCTTGCAGAGGATCGCGAGCTTCGCGCCCTTCGGCCCGCGTGAGGCGAGGATGTCGAACGCGTCGGAGGCCTTGTCGCCGGCCTGCGCCTGCTTCGAGACGTCGTGGAACCGCGCGTACGTGAAGTAGAGGTCGAGGACGGGATCGTCGGGCACGCGCTCGGCCCCGGAACGCAGCTCGGCGAGGTGGCGGACGAGGAGGGACTCCATGTCGAGGCGCAGGTCGTCGAGGCGTCCCTCGTCGAGCGTCACGAGGTCGGCCGCCTCCCGCCCCTCTTCGGGCAGGATCGACGCGGCCTCGACGACGAGCTTCAGGATCCGGCGCACCGCCTCGCCGGCGTCCCAGGCCGTCTTCGCCGTCGACAACCCGATGCGCTGCTCGAGGGTGCGAAGCTCGGCCTCGGCAAGCTCGGGGGAGTAATAGCCCCGCCCGCGATCGACGAGGTTGTGGGCCTCGTCGACGAGGAGGAACGCGTCCTTCAGGGCCGCCGGCTCGCGCGCGCCCGAGAGCGCGACGACCGGATCGAAGACGTAGTTGTAGTCGCCGATCACGACGTCCGCGCTCTCGGCGAGCTCGAGCGAGACCTCGAAGGGGCAGACCGTCTCGGAGCGGGCCTCCTCGAAGACCGTGTCCGGGTCGAGGTGGCGGTGCGTCTCGAGAAGGCGCTCGAGGAGCCCGGACGCCTCCATCTTGGCGCCGTAGTCCTTCGCGTACGCGCAGTGGTCCTCGTGGCAGAGGACGACGTCGTTCGCGCACATCCGCTCCTTGGCACGGAGGCGGACGGACCGGAAGGAATCGCCCTCGACGAGGCCGAGCGTCTTCACGTAGATCTCCTGCTGCGTCGTCTTCGCCGTCAGGACGTAGAGCCGGCGCCCGGACTCGAGCGCGCCCTTCAGGAGAGGGAATACCGCGGCCGCGGTCTTGCCGATCCCCGTGGGCGCCTCGGCGAGGAGGTGCTCGCCCTGCGCCGCGGCGCGGGCTGCCGACGCCGCCATTTCGCGCTGGCCCGGACGGTAGATCTCGTGCGGGAAGACGAGCGTCGCCGCCTCGGCCGCCTTCGCCTTGGCGAGCGCTTGCTCCTCGAGGAACTCGTCGAGGAGGACGCGCGTGCGCCGGACGAGGTCGGTCCGCGTCTTGTCGGGCTCGTGGGCGACCTCGATGATCTTCGTCGCGCCGGTCTCGATGTCCGCGAGGATCAGGCGCCCCGTGACCTCCCGCCCCTCGGCTTCGGCGACCGCGTGCATGTACCAGCGGAGCTGGTGCTGGAAGCGCTCGAGCCGGGGCGAGCCGGGGAGCCGCGCGAGATCCTCGGCGAAGTGCAGCGACTTGACCTCGTCGATGACGACGCGGCCGCCGTCCTCCCAGCGCCCGTCGAGGCGACCCTCGAGGATCGCCGTGTAGTCGTCCACGGCGAACGTGAGCGACACGCCCTTCTCGACCGCGTAGCCCGGCACGGTTCCGAGGTGATCGCCGAGAACCCGGCGGTGGACGGCCTGGCCGATCCAGAGCCGCTCGAAGCCCTCGCCGCGGTCGAAGCCGACCCGCCGCCTGCTCCCGGCGAGAAGAGCGCCGGGGGAGAGCGAGATCGTCTTCGCCGCGAGATCGATCGTGATCGCCACGCGCGATTGTAGCGGCGTGAAAGGTTACCGGTGACCTGCAATACCGGCTAAAATTCGAGCATGGAGCGCAACCTCGCCGGGAGAGTCGCGTGTCTGGCGGCGGCCGTCGCCATGCTGGTCGCTGCGTCGCCGGCGTCTGCGGCAAGGGCTGCGAGGAAGAAGGCCGCGCCCGCGGCCCCGGCGACTCTCGAACAACGCCTCCTCGCGATCGCGAAGCATCCGCCGGTCCGGCGCTCGGAAGCGGGCATCTTCGTCGCGCGTGTCGGCGACGCGAAGCCGCTCGTCTCCGTCAACGCGGACCAGCCGCTCGTCCTCGCCTCCACGACGAAGCTCTTCACGACGTCGGCGGCGCTCGACCGGCTCGGCCCCGCGTATCGCTTCAAGACGCGCCTCTACCGCGATGCCGAGATCGGCATCGGCGGAGTCCTCCCGGGTCACCTCATCGTCGTCGGCGGGGGCGATCCGGGCCTCTCCGGCCGCTGGTACGACGACGATCCGCTGGCCGTCTTCCGGCCGTGGGCGGAGTCGCTCGTCAAGCGCGGCCTGCGCGAGGTGAAGGAAGGCCTCGTTCTCGACGTCTCGTTCTTCGACGACGCGCAGGTGCACCCCGACTGGCCCGCCGAGCAGGAAGCGCGCTGGTACCAGGCGCCCGTCTCGGCCCTCTCGTACAACGACAACGTCGTCCTCGTGCGCGCCTCGGGCGGCGTCCGTCCCGGCGCCCCCGCGATCCTCGGGTTCGACCCGCTCGGCCCGCCGCTCCTGAATCTCATCTCGCAGGTCGTCACGGCGGCGCGCCGGACGTACGTGGGCGTGCGCCGCGAGGCCGGGAGCCACACGGTCGTCGCCGCGGGCGCCGTGGGCAAGAACCGCACGTGGACGGGCGACGTCACGGTCCCGGACCCGCCGCTCTACTTCGCGAGCGCCCTCGCGCAGGTGCTGCGCGAGAGCGGCGTTGCGATCTCCGCGCCCCCGACCGTCCGGACCGAGGCAGCTCCCGCGTCGCCGCGCGTCCTTCTCCACACGCACGAGACGCCCATCCTCCCGGTCCTCGCGGTCTGCAACAAGCGCTCGCAGTCGTTCTTCGCCGAACAGATCCTCAAGACGCTGGGCGCCGAGGCGCGCGGCAAGGGCACGTGGGAGAACGGGCGGGCGGAGGTCCGGGCGTTCCTCGCGTCGCTCGGCCTCGACCCGCAGCGCTACGACCTCGCGGACGGCTCGGGACGGGCGCACACGAACCGGGCGAGCGCGGCGGCCTACGGGGAGTTCCTGCAGGCCCTCGCGACGAAGTGGAGCCATTTCGAGGAGTTCAAGCCGACGATGGCGATCTCGGGTGAGCCGGACGGCACGCTCCGCCACCGCCTCCAGACCGAGGCGACGCGCGGGAAGGTCTTCGCCAAGACGGGGCAGGTCTCGGGCGTCAGCACACTCTGCGGCTACGTGACCGCCCAGAGCGGCCAGACGTACGTTTTCTCGATCCTCCTCAACGGCGGCTGCACCGATCGCCGCGGCCACGCCTGGCAGGACCGCTTCCTGCAGGAGCTGGCGGCGAGGGGCTGAGTCCCTAGGCCCTGAGATTCGCCGTCGGCAGGTAGCGCGGCGCCTTCCGGGCCTTCGTCGCCTGCTCGAATGCGTAGGCGAGCTTCAGGAGCGTCCCCTCGCTCCAGGCCCTCCCGAAGAACGACAGTCCCACGGGCAGCCCGAACACGAAGCCCGCCGGCACCGTGACGTGCGGGTAGCCGGCGACGGCGGGAGCCGTCGAGGCATCGCCGAGCCAGCGATCGCCGTTCACGAGGTCGGTCACGCACGCGGGGCCGAGCGTCGGCGCGACGAGCGCGTCGAGCTTGTGCTTGTCCATCGCCTGGTCGATGCCCTCGGTGCGCGCGAGGCGGCGCGACTTCGCGAGGGCCTCGAGGTACTCGAACGACGTGAGCGGCCCCTTTGCCTCGGCCTTCAGGAACGTCTCCTGCGCGAAGTACGGCATCTCTTCCTTCGCGTGCTTCTCGTTGAACCTGATCACGTCCGCGAGGGATCTGACGGGCGCACCGGGCCCGAGGCGGGCGAGGTAGGCGTCGAGGCCGGCCTTGAACTCGTAATGCAGGACGGCGCCCTCCGGCTCGCCGATCTTCGCGGCGGAGGTCATCTCGACCGGGTCGACGAGCTCGGCGCCCGCGCCCTTGAGCGCCGCGAGGGCCTCCGCCATGGCGGCGTCCACGCGGTCGAGGAATCCGAAGAGGCCGCGGACGACGCCGATCCGCGCGCCCCTGAGTCCGTTCGGGTCGAGAAAGGCGGTGAAGTCGGGCGCGGCCTTCCGGTCGCTCCCTGCCGTGGCGGCGTCCTCGGAGTCGACGCCCGCGAGGACGCCGAGGAGGATGGCCGCATCGCGCACGCTGCGCGCCATCGGGCCGGCCGTATCCTGTGAGTGCGAGATCGGGATGATGCCGCTCCGGCTCACGAGGCCGACCGTCGGCTTGATCCCGACGATGCCGTTGGCCGAAGACGGGCTGACGATGGATCCGTCCGTCTCGGTCCCGACGGCCACCGCGCAGAGGCTGGCCGCCACGGCGACTCCCGAGCCCGAGCTCGAGCCGCACGGATTGCGGTCCAGTGCATACGGATTCCGCGTCAGGCCTCCGCGCCCGCTCCATCCGCTCGTGGACGTCGTCGAGCGGATGTTGGCCCACTCGGAGAGGTTCGTCTTGCCGAGGAGAACGGCGCCGGCTTCACGCAGCCGCCGGACGACGAAGGCGTCCTTCTCGTGCCTGGCGCCGACGAGGGCGAGCGATCCGGCGGTCGTCGCCATGCGGTCCGACGTGTCGATGTTGTCCTTCACGAAGACGGGGATGCCGTGGAGCGGCCCGCGCGCACCTTTCTCCTTGCGCTCCCGATCGAGAGCGTCGGCGATTGCCAGCGCGTCGGGATTCAGCTCGATGACGCTCCGGAGCGCCGGGCCGTTCCGGTCGACGGCCTCGATGCGGGCGAGGTACTTCCCCGCGATGGAGCGGGCGGTCAGCTTCCCGCTCTTCATCCCTTCCTGAAGGTCGGCGATGGTCGCCTCGTCGAGGTCGGAAGGGCCGACGCCGGGGACAGCGGGCAAGCCTCCCGAGGCGGCGATCGGACGGGTGGCAGCGGCGATCCCGGAGGCGATGGTCGCGGCGACGAGCTGGCGGCGGTTCAGAGGGCTCATGCCCCGACGATACCGCCTTCGCGCCTTACTTCGGCCCGCCCGTTACACTCCGGCCTGGCTATGGATTACCGCGCACTCCTCCGCAACGTCGAAAAAACCCTCGAAGCGATCGAGGGGACCGAGAACGTCTCGCTCACGATCCTCCGCGTCGCCGAAGCCATCGTCCAGAATTTCCGGGCCGAGCTCGGCATCCTCGGCGGCCGGCTCTATCTCCGCCAGGACAACCTCTACATGCTCGAGCGCGGCTTCGGCCGCTCGAAAAAGGCGCCGACCGGCCTCACCGTATCCGCCGACTACGGCCCGATCGTCCGGGCCGTGGAGGACGGAATCGTCCTGACGGACCTCAGCGACCCCGCGGTGAATCCGGCGTTCGAGCAAAAGATCGGCGTCACCCGCTTCGCGGCCGTCTCGTTCGGGGAAGAGAAGTACCTCCTGTCCTTCGACGTCCACCCGCGCGTGAAAGGGGAGGACCTCCTCCTCGCGCTCGGGATCATCCGCACGGTCCTCGATTCGAAGGTCCGGACGGGCCACCTCGAGGGCCTTCTGCAGGACGCGCGGCGCATTCAGATGTCCATCCTCCCGCGGCACGTCCCGCTGGTGGGCGACTTCGACATCCACGGGATCTCGAATCCCGCCGAGCTCGTGGGCGGGGACTTCTTCGACTTCATCCCGCTCAGCGACAGCTTCGGCGCGGCGATCGCGGACGCGTCGGGCCACGGCCTCCTCGCGGCGCTCCTCGTGCGCGACATCTACGTCGGGCTGCGCATGGGGATCGGCAACGACATCAAGATCGCCCGGACGATCGAGCGCCTGAACAAGATCTTCTCGAAGAGCCGGCTCACGACGAAGTTCGTGTCGCTCTTCTACGGCGAGTTCGACGCGAACGGGGACATCGTCTACGTGAACGCCGGGCATCCCTCGCCGCTTCACCTCCACGGGGCGCACGGCGGCTTCACCGAGATGCCGTCGACGGGCATGGTCCTCGGCCCCATGCCGGACGCCGTCTATGGCCGCCGCGCGACGCACATGGAGCGCGGCGACGTCGTCGTCCTCTTCACGGACGGCGTCGTCGAGGCGCACGACGCGAAGGGTCGCGAGTTCGGGGTGCCCCGGCTCAAGCGCCTCGTTGCGGATGCCCGGCGTCACCCCGCCCGCGAGATCGCGCAGCGCGTCGCGAACGCGGTGAAGTCGTGGCGCGGCGGGGCGGCCCCGGAGGACGACGTGACGGTGGTCGTGATCAAGCGGGGTCCGAAGGGCTCGGGCGAGCACCGCGTCAGGGCTTCGGCCGCTCCCGGAACCACGCCGCCGTCCGGCGGAGCCCCTCCGAAAGGCTGACCGGCTCGCCGAGAGAGAGCGCGGAGCGGCCCTTCTTCACGGCGAGGACGCTCCGCCTCTGCTCGCCGGGCTTGCCCGCCTCGTACGCGGCCTTCGCGGGCGAGCCGCAGGCCCGCGCGACCTCGTCCCAGAGCTGGTTGACCGTCGTCTCGACGCCGGTCCCGACGTTGAAGACGCCGCCTGCGCGTGTCGCCGCGGCCGCGCGGTTGGCGGCGACGACGTCGCCGACGTAGACGAAGTCGCGGGAGTTCATGCCGTCGCCGTAGATCACACACGGCTTGCCCTCGAGGAGGCGCGCCATCCAGATCCCGACGACGCCGGCCTCGCCACGCCCGTCCTGGCGGGGGCCGTAGACGTTCGCGTAGCGGAGGGCGGTCACGACGAGCGGGGAGCCGTGCGCGAGGCCGAAGAGGTACTTCTCGCCGGCGAGCTTCGCGACGCCGTAGGGCGACACGGGATTCATCGCGTGCTTCTCGTCTGCCGCGAAGCCCTCGGGGTCGCCGTAGATCGCGCCGCCGCTGGACGCGAAGACGATTTGGGTGACGCCGCAGGCGAGGGCGGCCTGCGCGAGACGGATCGTCCCGATGACGTTGACCTCGGCGTCGAAGACGGGATCCTCGACGGACTTCCTCACGTCGATCTGCGCGGCGTGGTGGAGGATCGTGTCGACCTTCTCGGCGCGGAGGAGAGGCTCGAAGTCGAAGGTCCTGAGGTCTCCCTCGACGAAGCGGGCCTTCGCCGGGACACGGTCGAGGACGCCGGTCGAAAGGTCGTCGAGGATCGTGACGCGGGATCCCGCCTCGAGGAAGGCGTCGGCAAGGTGCGAGCCGATGAATCCCGCGCCGCCCGTGACGAGGACGGATCGCGTGTCGGGCATCATGGTGCCGAGGATAGCAATGGGAGAGCCGAAGCCGCTTCCGAAGAGCTTCTTCCGGAAGGACGCCGGGCAGCTCGCGCGCGCCCTGCTCGGTTGCCGGCTCACGCGGCGGCTGCCGGACGGGACGACGAAGTCCGTGATCCTCGTCGAGACGGAGGCTTATCTCGGCGTGAAGGACCGCGCGGCGCACACCTGGAACGGTCGCCGGACGCCGCGCGTCGAGCCGATGTGGGGTCCGGGCGGGCACGCGTACGTCTACTTCGTCTACGGGATGCATTACTGCATGAACGTGGTGGCGGGGGAGGCGGGGACGCCCGAGGCCGTGCTGCTGAGAGCCGGGATTCCCTCTTCACCCGGTCCCCTCCTCGCCTCCGGACCGGCGAAGCTGTGCGCGTACCTGGAGGTGACGACGGCGCTCTCCGGCGTCTCCCTCTCCGGGCCCGAGCTGATCCTGTCCCGCGGGCCGCGCGCGACGTTTCTCGTCGCGTCCGGCCCGCGCGTGGGAGTCGACTACGCGGGCGAGGCCGCGGCGTGGCCGCTGCGCTTCGCGGTGGCCGGGTGTCCGGCCGTCACGAAGCCGAGGGCGCTCGGAGCGCCGGCACCTCGACGCTGACGGGTGCCCGCGACGCCGCCGGTCACAGCGTCTTGAGGTCGGCCAGCGACGCGGCGGTCACGAGGCAGTTCTTTCCGCTGCGTTTAGCCTGGTAGAGGGCCTGGTCGGCGCGTTCGATCAGGAGCCGCTTCGTGGAGCCGTCTTCGGGATAGGTCGACAGGCCGAGGGAGACCGTGACGGCGAGGACCTGCTCGACGTGCGGCGCCGTGAAGAGGCGCGACGCGATGCGCTTGCGGAGGCGGTCGGCGACGACCCAGGCCTTTGCGGGCGTCGTCTCGGGGAAGACGAGCGCGAACTCCTCGCCGCCGTAACGCGCGACCGTGTCCATCTCGCGGACGCCCTTCGTGAGCTCCTCGACGAGGCCGCGCAGGACGATGTCCCCGACGGGGTGGCCCCACCGGTCGTTGATCTTCTTGAAGTCGTCGATGTCGAGCATGACGAGCGCGAGCGGCTGGCCGCTCCGCTCGTGCCGCGCGAGCTCGCGCGAGACCGTCTCCTGGAAGTAGCGGTGGTTGAAGGCCTCGGTCAGGGAGTCGCGCACGGACATCTGCCGCGTCGTCTCGTAGGCGCGGGCGGACTGGAGCGCCGTGACGGCCTGGTTCGCGAAGATCTCGAGGGCCTGGACGTCCTCGAGGCGCGGGACGAGGCCGCTGCGCGGCTGGTCGACCTGCAGGACGCCGACGAGCTGGTCGCCCGCCGTGAGCGGGACGAACAGGAGGTCGTTCGGGTGCCACGAGCCGGGGGCGGCGCCGCGGCGTCGGCGGTCGACCTTCCCAGAGTCGTCCATCGACTCCTGGCGGTCGAGGTGGCTCACGAAGTACGACTTCGAGATCCGATAGCGCTCGCCGAACCAGCGCGCGACGTCGTCGCGCGGGACGCGCCGCGGAGGCGCTCCGGGCAGGGCGTCGTCGAAGCCCATCTGCGCGCGCCGTTCGAACATGTTCTCGGACGGTTCGTAGAGGGACAGGACGACGGTCCGGTAGCCGAGGCTGTGGTGGACGGCGTGGACGATGCTCTGGACGAGGTGCTCGAGCGTGAGGTGCGTCTTGAGCTCGTTCGACAGCTCCAGGATCCGCTGGAGCATCTCCGCGCGGCCTTGCAGGCGCTCGTTCACCGCCTGCATCTGGCGCCTGAGGTTGCGGTCCTGGAGCGAGAGCGCGAGGTGGTCCGCGAGGACGGACAGCTCCTGGAGCGTCTGCGGGGTGATGAGCACGGCGTCGTCGGACTCCACCACGAGGACTCCCGCGATGAGGGCGGGCGTCTGGAGCGGCAGGAAGACCTGGTGAGAGAGCCTCGGGTTGAGGACGAGGTCCCGGCCGGGGCCCTGCGCGATGCGGGGCGGGGGAGTCGCGGGGAGGAACGGCGACTCGAGCTCGCGCTGGAGGGAGAGCCATTCCAGGAACGCGCGGCGCTCGAGCGTCACCTCGCCGCCGAACGCGACGACCGCCTGTCCGTCCGGGTCCTCCTCGAACGAGACCGCCGCCATCGCCCGGATCGGAACGGCGCGCCTCAGCGTCTCGAAAACGCGCGCGAAGACCGTATCGCCCGCCGCGACGCTGGACACGACGGCCGTGATCTCGCGGAGCGTCGCGAGCTCGCGGTTCTTGCGCTCGAGCTCGGCGGCGCCGTGCCGCGCCCGGGCGAGCTGCCGCGTGATGACCGCCACCACGAGGAGGAGGACGAGCGCGACCAGCGAGGAGACCGCGGGGCGTAGATCCGCGAGGTTCATTTGAATGTCACGACGCCGCTCGCCTGGAGCTTTGCGAAGACACGGAGGACCTCGATCTCGGGGAAGGGAGAGATCCGGGCAATCGAGCGGACGTCCCACATGCCGTTGATGCGCGAGACGATGAAGGCTTCGTTCGGCGTAAACGCGAACGACATGAGCTCCTCCATCGGCTTCGTGAGGACCGGGATGGACGTAGGGGGGACTCTCGGCGCGGGCTCGGCGGGAGCCTGCGGGTGCTTCGGGCGGGCGGCGGCCGGGGCCGGCACCGCCGCCGGCGGCGCCGGGCGCGGCGCAGGCGCTGGTGCGGCCGCGGGACGCGGTTCAGCAGGAGCGGTCGGCGCGGGCGGCAGGGACGGACCGGAGGCGAGGGAAGCGCCGATGGCCGGGAAGCTGGGCGGCGGTGTCTTGACGGCCGGCTGCGTCGAGCTGCTCGAGCCCGAGGCCGCCTTTCGCCTCAGCGTGAAATCCGAGTCAGGGCCGCGCTTGAGAAAGCGTCCGAAGTCCGTCGGCGGCGGCGTGCGCGGGCCGGGAGGCGACAGCAGGAAGTCCTCGACGCGCGGCCGGAGCTCGGGCGAGCCGGCGTCCATCGAGGCGCCGAGGACCGGATCGAAGGCCGATGCGGCATCGGCATCGGTGTCGGTGTCGGCGAAGACCGGCGCCTGCTGGACGTCTTCGCGCTCGCCGGTCAGAGCGATGTGTCCGCTCTGCATGAGGTCGTAGACGAGCTTGGCGACGTGGAACTCGGGGTTGTGCGTCTCGAGTGCGATCTGGTCGATCGCGCGGTGCCCGTTGACCGCGCCGAGGATGAGCTTCTCGCGCTCGCCGAGCGGGTCCTCGAACGGTACGACCAGCGCCGCGATCTGGCGCATCGACGTGATCTTCGTCTTGATGCGCTGCCACTCGTCGTAGCGGCGGAGGCCTTCCATCACGATCCCCGTGACGTCGGAGGAGATCGGGACCATCGGGAGCTGCGGGACCTCGCCGTCGATGAACGCGAACGAGCCCTCGGTCCAGAGGAAGATGTCGTAGATCGTCTCGGCGGCCTTCAGGCGGATCAGGTCCGCGAGCTCGGCCTCCTGGATCGCGCCGATCATCACGAGGATCTTGCCGAGCAGGATCCGCGATTCCTGCTGCACCTCGAGGGCCCGGATGAGCTCCTCTTCCGTGATGAACCCGAATCCGACGAGGAACCGGCCGAGGTGCTCGCGCTCGAGCGTGGAGGAGGACGAGGTGACGCGGCCGTTCTCGAAGTAGATCCGCTTCTCGCCGGGAGCGCCCCGGACGACGAGAGTGCCGGATTTCAGGCCGGTGGACAGCCATTGCAACAGCTCGGACAACTGCATCGTCCGCAGATTTCCTGCGATGGCCATGGCGGCCCATTGTAACCGCAACAATTTGAGGGGAGCGGGTTTACTCCATCGGCGGGTTGTAGGCCGGGATGCCGGTCACGGCCTGCCCGAGGACGAGCGTGTGGATGTCGTGCGTGCCCTCGTACGTGAAGACCGACTCGATGTTCGCGAGGTGGCGGAACACCGGGTACTCGCCGACGATCCCGTTGGCGCCGAGGATCTCGCGCGCGAGCTTCGCGCATTCACGCGCGACCCACACGTTGTTGCGCTTGGCCATCGAGACGTGCTCGGGCTTCATCGTCTTCGCGTCCTTCATTCGCCCGAGGCGGAGCGCGAGCAGCTGGCCCTTCGTGATCTCCGTGATCATGAACGCGAGCTTCTGCTGGACGAGCTGGTGGGACGCTATCGGGCGGTCCTTGAACTGTTTGCGCGACTTCGCGTACTCGAGCGCGCACGTGTACGTGGCCATGGCCGAGCCGATGCCGCCCCACGCGATCCCGTAGCGCGCCTGGGTCAGGCACGAGAGCGGGCCCTTGATCCCCTCGACTTCGAGGACGTTTTCCCCCGGCAGGCGGACGTCCTCGAAGGCGAGCTGGGAGGTCACGGACGCCCGGAGCGACATCTTCATCCGGTGCTCGGGCGCCGTGAAGCCCTTCATGCCCTTCTCGACGAGGAAGCCGCGGATCGGGCCGTCGGCCCCGCCGACCTTTGCCCAGACGACCGCGACGTCCGCGATCGAGCCGTTCGTGATCCAGGCCTTCGCGCCATTCAGGATCCAGTCCTTGCCGTCCTTCTTCGCGACCGTGCGCATCCCGCCCGGGTTCGAGCCGAAGTCGGGCTCCGTGAGGCCGAAGCAGCCGATCGCCTGGCCCTTTGCGAGGGCCGGGATCCAACGGTCTTTCTGCTCCTTCGAGCCGTACGTGTAGATCGGGTACATGACGAGGGCGGACTGGACGGAGACGAACGAGCGGAGGCCCGAGTCCCCGCGCTCGAGCTCCTGTGTGATGAGCCCGTACGCGACGTTGTTGAGGCCCGGAAGGCCGTAGTCGGGGATCGTCGACCCGAAGAGGTTCATTGCCGCCATCTGCGGGATCAGCTCTTTCGGGAACCGGCCCTCGTAGGCGCACTCCTCGATGATGGGAAGGACTTCGGCGTCCACGAACTCGCGGACGAGGTCGCGGACGGCCTTCTCGTCCTCGGAGAGCATGTCTTCGATTCCCAGGAAATCCACTCCGGAAAAGCTCACGGTTCCTCCAGCGGGGGGAAGAGTACCGGACACCCGGTGCTAATGTCTCCCCATGCCGAACCCCGCGTGGAAGGTGGCGGCGGACGTCGCCGAGGGCTACGTCTCGCTCAACCCCGTGGTCCTCAAGAAGTACGAGAAGCACGAGGTCGACGCCCTCATGAAGGAGCTCGAAAAGCTCACCCGGGACACCCGCGCGCAGGCCGTCGCGACCGACGACGCCGACGCGAGCGCGACCCGCAGCCGAAGACTGCTCCGGCTCTCCCAGGCCAACGTGGTCCTGCAGAGCTGGAGAGCGAGGATGAAGTGATGATTTCCGACCTGTCCCGCCACGTCGGCGAGACCGTGACGCTCAAGGGCTGGCTCTACCACGG
>JBBQDQ010000055.1:0-18228 GCA_038319835.1 Thermoanaerobaculia bacterium
GACGACGACGCATGACCTCCGCGAAAAGATCGCCCGGATCGTCGATGCGGCGCGGCGCTCGGCCGACGAGAGCTCGGGGCCGATCCAGCGGCGCACGGCTTCGGCCGAGCTCAAGGCCACGACCGATGAGCTCCTCGCGCGCGTCGAGGCCGACGCGGCCGAAGCGCTCTCGCCCGAGGCCTTCGGGAGCGGGAGCGGCCGGCCGACCGTCCTTCTCGTCGAGGACAACGAGGAGAACCGCGAGCTCCTCGCCCACATGCTGCGCTCGCGCGGCGCCGACGTCCTCGCCGTCGGCACGGGCCGCGAGGCCGTCGAGGCGGCCGCGCGCTTCCGTTTCCACTTCGTCCTCCTCGACCTCCAGATGCCCGAGATGGACGGCTTCCAGGTTCTCCGCCGCCTCCGCGCGCTTCCGGCAGGCGGGCACCTTCCCGTCGTGGCCCTCACGGCCCTCACCTCCGACCTCGTGAAGGAGCGCTGCGAAGCCGAGGGGATGGATGACTTCGTCTCGAAGCCCGTCACGCTCGCGCGCATCGGCGAGCTCGTCGCGAAGTGGGGGCGCCCGGCGCCGGACGCCTGAGCGCTACTTTGCGGGCTGCATGAGCTGCCAGTTTCCCGCGCCGCCGACGTTCGGGTCGTAGCCCGCGTCGTTGGAGTGCGCGTAGTTTCCCTGCCCGTCCGTCCAGTGGTACTTCTCCGTGTAGGAGTGCTCGGATGTTCCCCAGTACGGGTCCTGCATGCGCTCCGTGCCGCGGATGTACTGGGAGAAGTTGTCGTTCACCCGATCCATCGCCGCGTTGCGTGAGGCGCGCTGCGCGTCCATCGACGCGATCATCCGGTCGTTGTTCGCGCTGATCTGCCGGCTGAGGGCGCCGGCGGCCGCGATGCGCGCATACCCCGCGGCGAGGTTCCGGTTGTACTGGGCGGTGAGCTGAGCCTCGACCTCGGCGCGGCGCTTCTCCCACACGGGGTCGGTCCGGAACGAGGACTCGATGAAGCCGAGGAGCGGATGGAGCGAGTCGAGGCGGCCGTCCGTCGCTCCCATCGCGTGCGCGTACGCGAGGACGCGGTGGTTCTCGTACGACGTGCCCTGCGGGCCGTGGTACGGGATGCGGTTTCCGCCGAGGACAAGGAAGAACTCCTCGTCGACGGGGTGCCCGTCCTTCTCGTAGCGCACGCGGGCCGCGACGGAATCGCCGGGAAATGCCGGCTTGCCGAGCGCGGCCGCGAGATTGGGGATCGGGCGGAACCCGACGACGTGGAAGTTCTGCGCGCCGGAACGGTTCCGCGCGATCAACCAGGTCATCGCGTCCTTCGCGCCCAGCCCCGGACGGTGGATCATTCCGAGCGCCTTCGCCCCGACGCGGGTCGACCGGTCGGGCGGCTCGAGCCAGTAGAAGCACTCCGCGGGGAACGTTTCGAGCCAGGCCGAGCCGTCCGGTGCCGCGATCCTCGCGGACCACTGGAACGGCCAGCTGGAGTTCGAGTACGTCCACTCCGTCCGGGCCGCCGCGTTCCAGCCGTCTGGAACCGCGAAGAACCCGACGGCGAGGCCGCCCTGCTGTCGGTCCGCGACGGGCCAGCCGTGGAATGTGGGCCTCGAAAGTCGCGACAGGAGGCCGCCACCGGTGGGGGCCGCGTTCGCGGAGGAGGAGGCGGCCACGGGCCGGAGAGCGCCGTCCCAGTGCATCCGGTAAAGCATCACGTAGACGACGACGCCGGTCACCGAGACGTAGAGCCAGATCGGGAGCGTCCAGCGCGCGAGGCGGCGGTGCTTCTCGAAACGTCCTTGCCACGCGAAGACGAACGTCGTCACGGCCATCGGCGCCACGGCAGCGGCGAGGGCGGTGTGGGTCAGGAGGATTCCGAGGTAGAGCGTCCGCGCCGGACCCCTTCCCGGGAACCGTACGCTCCCGACCTGCGCGTGGTAGGCGAGGTACGAGGTCAGGAAGACGGCCGAGCAGACGAAGGCCGCGATCATCGTCCGCCGGTGGGCGTCGCGGTTCCCGCGCTTGATGAACGTCCATCCGACGACGAGAAGGACGGCGCTCGACGCGTTCAGGAACGCGTTCAGCGTCGGGAGGTCGCGGACGGTCATGCCGCTTTCCCCGCCTTTCCGCCGCGCCGCTCGGGGCCGGACGGCATCTTCGCGACGACGGCCGTCGCCGCGGCGAACATGAGGACGGCGAACGCGGCCGTGACGGCGAACGAGAGGCCCAGCGAGGGCAGGGACTCCGACGCGCCGCCGAGCGCGCGCCGGAGCGCCGCGACGCCGTACGTGAGGGGGTTGACGGCCATCGCGGCCTTCAGCCACGCGGGTGCGCCGTCCACCGGGAAGAATGACCCGGAGAGGAGCCACATGGGGATCAGGAAGAGATTCATGATCGCGTGGAAGCCCTGCGTCGACTCGAGGGACCATGCGATCGCAAAGCCGAGAGAGGTCAGCGCAAAGGCGAGGAGGACGAGGACGAGAGCCGCGCCGAAGAGGCCGCTCGCGTCTGCGGAGAGCCCCGCGACGGGTGCGAGGACGAGGAGCGGCAGGCCCTGCAGGAGGCCGAGGACGCTCCCGCCGAGGACCTTGCCGAACGCGATCGACGCGGGCGCGACCGGAGCGACGAGGACGCCCTGCAGGAAGCCTTCGCGGCGGTCCTCGATCACCGAGATCGTCGCGAAGATCGCCGCGAAGAGGACGACGAGGACGACCGTGCCGGGGAAGAAGTAGCCGAACGAGTCCCCGCGGAACGAGCCCTTGAAGCCGGAGCCGACGAGGAGCCACATGACGAGCGGCGGCGCGACCGCGCCGACGACGCGGCTCTTCTGCCTCAGGAACCGGACGATCTCGCGCTTGGCGAGGGCGAGGCCGGCGTTCACGCGGCGGGCTCCTCGGAATCGGCCTCGCGAAACGCGCGGCCCGTGCGGTCGATGAAGACGTCCTCGAGGGACGGGGCGCCGAGCGTGAGTGAGCGGAACCGGCCCGGGAACGCCTCGACGAGGGCGGGAACGAACGTGTGGGCCTCCGGGCGCTCGACGCGCACCGTGTTCCCGACGGCCGCGACCTTGCCGGCTTCGGCCCCGAAGCGCGCGGCGATTTCGCGGGCCAGCGCGGAGGCTCCGCCGTCCTCGCGCGCCTCGACCGTCACGACGTCTCCACCGACCTCGGCCTTGAGCGCGGCGGGCGCGCCGAGGGCGACGAGGCGTCCGCGATCGAGGATGCCGATGCGATGCGCGGCGTCGGCCTCGTCGAAGAGGTGCGTCGTGAGCAGGACGCCCGTGCCGCCCGCCGCGAGCTCCCGGAGGAGGGCCGTCAGGTCGCGCCGCGCTCCCGGGTCGAGGCCGGTGGAGGGCTCGTCGAGGAGGAGGACCGGGGGCTCGTGGAGGAGCGCCTTGGCGATCTCGACCCGGCGCGCGAGGCCGCCGGACAGGGTCTCGACGAGGTCGCCGGCCCGGTCGCGGATCGAGAACGCCCCGAGGAGCGCGTCGATCCGGCCCGCGAGCGCCAGGCCCGACATGCTCAGGAGCGCGCCCTGCAGCGCGAGGTTCTCCCTCACGGTGAGCTTCTTGTCGAGGCCAGGCACCTGGAAAACGACACCGAGGCGGCGGCGCACGGCGCGGACGTCCGCGGCCGGGTCGAGCCCGTCGACGCGGAACGTCCCGGAGGTGGCCCGGAGCAGCGTCGCGAGGATGCGGAAGAGCGTCGTCTTCCCGCCGCCGTTCGGCCCGAGGAGGGCGAAGATCTCACCGCGCGCCACCGAGAGCGTCGCGCTGTCCAGCGCGAGGCGCGGGCCGTAGGCGTACGAGAGTGCGGCGGTCTCGACGGCGGGGGCGGGCACGTTCGGGAGATTAGACCCGGTCGACGACGAGCAGCGCGAGCACGGCCGGGAGCCACGCGATCGACGCGAGGAAGAGCGACTTCGCCCGGCCGTCCGTGACCTCGCGCGCGAACTTCAGCGACGCCGCGAGAAAGAGGAGCGTCATCACGAAGGCCCCGAACGCGTACGCGAAGCCCGCGGCGCCGACGAGCGACGGCAGGAGGCTGATCGGCAGGAGCACGGCGGTCCAGAGCAGCGTCTGGCGCGCCGTCGAGCGGCCCGACGGGTCGACGACGGGCAGGATCACGACGCCGGCCTTCGCGTAGTCCTCGCGGTGGCGCCAGCCGATCGCGAAAAAGTGCGGCAACTGCCACACGAAGAGGATCGCAAAGAGTGCCAGACCCGGCAAGCCGATCGCGCCGCCCATGGCGGCCGTGTACCCGCCCAGCGGCGGGAGCGCGCCGGGGACGGCGCCGACGATCGTCGAAGCCGACGAGCGCGTCTTCATGGGCGTGTAGACGAGGACGTAGGAGAAGAGCGTGAACGCGGCCAGGCCGGTCGTGACGGCGTCGGTGAAGATCCAAAGCTCGGCGAGCCCGGCGACGGAGAGCGCGCCCGCGAAGAGCGCGGCGCCCGCGAGGGGAATGCGGCCCGAGGGGAGAGGGCGCGACGCGGTCCGGGCCATCCGGCCGTCCAGCTCCTTCTCCCAGACCTGGTTGAACGCGCTCGTGCCCGAAGCGACGAAGGCCGTCCCGAGGAGCGTGTGCAGGAGGAGCACGAGGTCCATTCCCGAGAGCGGGCCCTTCGTGCCGGCCACGAAGCCGACGAACGCCGTCATCACGACGAAGACCGTGATGCGCGGCTTCGTCAGGGACACGTAGGCGGAGAGGGAACTGCTCAGAGAATGCACCTCAATCGCGCCCGAGCTTATCCGAAAATCCGGCCGCGAGCAGGACCGCGGCGAGGACGCCCGTGACCCAGCAGAGGGCCCCGACGGCGAGGTGGGCGGCCGTCAGGGGGACGGCCTTCCCGGACCAGATCGAGGAGGCGCCCAGGAAGGCCTGCAGACAGACGAGCCCGGTCCAGGCGGCGGCGAGCGTGGCGAAGGGTGGGCGGAGGACGGAGAGTGCTCTGGCGGCCAGAAAGACGAGCGCGACGACGGCGACGGCGCCGAGCCGGTGGGCGAGGTGGATCGCTACGCCAGGTCGGGAGATTTCTTCGAATGAGGGAAAGAGCCCGCCGAAGGAAGAGGGGAAGTCCGGAATCGCGAGCCCCGCGCCCGTGTGGCGCATGACGGCGCCGAGGAGGATCTGAAGAAACACGGCCGCTGTTGCAAGCACGGTCCAGCGGAATGCGCTCCTCGCCTCCGCACCCTTCGAAGAAATTCGAAAATTTTCGGCGAGCTCGGCCTGCCACGTCCTGGAGCACATGAGCGCGACGACCGCCGTCAGGGCGAAGACGATCTCCGCGAGACCCGCGTGGGCGGAGGAGATGGCGGGCGGCAGCAGGAAGAGGACCGTCAGGCCCCCCAACAGGGCCTGGAGCAGGATCGCCCCGAACGCGACCGCGCCGAGGACCTTCACCGTCTTCCGTCTCTCGAAGAGGAAGAGCGCGCCCATCTCGAGCCCCACCAGCGTCGACACGGCCGCCGCCACGAGCCGGTGCCCGTGCTCGTAGAGGATGCCGCCGACCATCGGCGGCATGACCCTCCCGTAGGAGAGCGGCCAGTCCGGGACGGCGAGCCCGGACTGGGTGGACGTGACGAGGGCGCCCGCGATCAGGAGCAGGAAGACGCAGACCGCGACGGTCCGCGTCCCGACCCGGAGGAGCGACTCAGCCACCGGCCTTGAACGCGAACGGCACCGCCTTGGAATCCGTCGCGCCGACCGTCACCTGCTGCGTCTGTGTGCCGAACTTCTCGTGCCACGCCTCGATCGTGTACGTCCCGGCGGGCAGCCCCTTGATCGTGTACGTCCCGTCCGCGGCCGTCACCGCGAAGAACGGGTGCGCGACGACGCCGCAGTACGCGGACATCCAGCCGTGGACGTCGCACTTGATCCGGACCATGACCTCGGGCTTGTCGAACTTCTTCGTGTACTTCATCCCCTGCACGGGCATCCCGAGGTTGAACGCCTCGTTCTTCTCCGGCAGCGAGTGGATGTTGTGGAGCGTCGGGTCGCTGTTGAGGATCTCGATGTTCTGCCCGGTCACGACGCCGAAGACGTGAGGGTGGTACGTGCAGCCCCTCTGGTCGATCACAGCGGCCGTCGCGGGGGGCGGGTACGTGCCGGTGATGCCGGACTTCACGTAGACGAAGACGTCCTTGATCGCTCTATCGGGTCCGATCTCGATGTCCGGCCTCTCGACTTCTCCGGGATGCGCCTTCGCGCAGAAGGCGTCGGCCGTCATCTTGAACTTCTCGGGCTTCGGGACCGGGCCTTCGAAGACGATCTTCCCGGTGATCGAGGCGTTGCCCGTGGCGCCGGCGGCCGGGCCGGATGCGGCCGCGGAGGCGGAGGCCGCGGCGGGAGCGGTGGCGTCCTTGGCGGCGCCGGCCGCCCGCGCAGATTTCGGGCGGTCCTCGTCGTCCTCGTTGCCGCCGCAGCCGGCGAGGGCGGCAGCCCCGAGAACAGCGGCGGCGCAGAGGGTGGCGAAGCGGAAACGGTTCGTGCGACCGGTCATGCGGTTCTCCTGCGGGGACGGCTTATTTTGCTGCAGTCCCCTCTCGGCGAAGGGAATCGAATGATAGACAATCGATCCATGCGCGTCGAATCCGCGGTCCTCCGGCACGTCGAAATGCCGCTCAAGTTCCGGTTCAAGACGTCCTTCGGCGAGACGACCGTCAAGAAGTTTCTCCTCCTGGAGCTCCGCGGCGAAGGCCTTTCCGGATGGGGGGAGTGCGTCGCGGAGGAAGGACCGTTCTACTCGCCGGAAACGCTCTCGACGGCGGCGCCGATGCTCACGGCGTACCTCCTGCCGCTCGTCCTGGGCCGCGACGTGGCCTCGCCTCCCGCCTTCGACGAGCTCGCGCGGCGCGTGCGCGGCAACCGGATGGCGAAGGCGACCGTCGAGTGCGCGCTCCGCGACCTCTTCGCGCGCAGCGCGGGCGTGCCGCTCGGCAGGGCGCTCGGGGGCACGCGCGACGTGATCGAGGTGGGCGTCTCGCTCGGGATCTCGCCCACGGCGCACGACACCGTCGAGAACGTCCGCAGGCACGTCGCGCAGGGCTACAAGCGCATCAAGCTCAAGATCGAGCCGGGCTGGGACGTCGAGCCCCTCGCCGCCGTCCGCGAGGCATTCCCGGACATCACGCTCACGGTGGACGCGAACGCGGCCTACACCCTCGCGGACGCGGACATGCTGCGCTCGCTCGACGCATTCGGCCTCGACTACATGGAGCAACCGCTCCACCACGAGGACCTCGTCGCCCACGCGGAGCTCGCGAAGATCCTGAAAACGCCGATCTGCCTCGACGAGTCGATCCGGTCGGAAGCCGACGCGAAGGCCGCGATCCAGCTCGGGGCCTGCAAGGTCGTCAACGTCAAGATCGGGCGCGTGGGCGGCCACGGCGAGGCCGTGCGCATTCACGCCGCCGCGCGCGCCGCCGGCGTACCCGTGTGGTGCGGCGGCATGCTCGAGGCGGGCGTCGGGCGCGCGCACAACGTCGCGATCGCGAGCCTGCGCGGTTTCTCGAAGCCCGGAGACACGTCCTCCTCCTCGCGCTACTTCGAGGAGGACATCGTAGAGCCGGCCCTCGAAGCCGTGAACGGTCTCATGCCGGTCCCGAAGGGGCCCGGCACCGGCATCGCGGTGCGACCCGACGTGCTCGCGCGCTACACGACGGGCGTCACGGAGCTCCGCGCGTGAGCCGCGCCGGCGTCCTCGCCGCACTCTTCGCCGCGCGCAAGGAGCGGATACTCGGCGACCTCGAAGCCCTCGTCGTCCGCGAGAGCCCCTCCGACGAGCCGGCCCGGGTCTCTCAGCTCTCGCTCTGGGTCGCCGAGCGGCTCTCTCGCGCCGGCCTCCCGGCCGCGTGTATTTCGTGCGAGGGCCGCGGCGACGCCCTGCGCTTGCGCCTCGGTCCCGAGAGCGGCGGCACGCTGCTTCTCGGGCACCTCGACACGGTCTGGCCCGCGGGCACCCTTGCCGAGATGCCGTTCACCTGCGAAGACGGCGTTGCGAAGGGACCCGGCGCCTTCGACATGAAGGCGGGAATCGCCGTCGCGCTCGCGGTCCTCGAGGCCGTGGCGAAGGGTGACGTGACGCCCGCGGGCGGTGTCTCGCTCGTGCTGACGCCGGACGAGGAGGTCGGCAGCGGCGCGTCGAGCGGCCTCCTCGTGGAGGAGGCCCTCCGGCGCGACCGCGTCCTCGTCCTCGAGCCGTCGGGCGACGGCGGCGCCGCAAAGGTCGCCCGCAAGGGGACGGGCCTCGCGAAGGTCCGCTTCCGGGGGGTCGCGTCCCACGCGGGCCTCGAGCCCGAAAAGGGCGCTTCGGCGCTCCTCGAGCTCGCGCGCTTCGCGCTCTACGCCGACGCGCTCGCCGACAAGCCGGCGGGGACGTCCGTGGTCCCGACCGTCGCCGCGTCGGGCAAGGTCACGAACGTCGTGCCCGACCGGGCCGAGCTCACCGTGGACTTCCGGGTCTGGACGAAGGCGGAGTCCGACCGCGTGATGGCCGGGCTGCGCACCTACCGACCCGCCGACCCGCGCGTTCTCGTCGAGATCGACGGCGGCGCGAACCGCCCGCCCATGGAGTCCACGGAGGCGTCGCTCGCGCTTTACCGCACCGCCGCGTCCCTCGCCCACGCGCTCGGGTTCGAGCTGGCGGCCGCCCGCGTCGGCGGCGGTTCCGACGGCAACCTCACCGCGGCCGCCGGCGTCCCGACGCTGGACGGCCTCGGGCCCTCGGGCGGAGGAGCGCACGCGCGCTCCGAGCACGTCCTCGTCGACGACCTTCCGCGCCGGGCCGCGCTCCTCGCCGGCCTTCTCGAGGGGGCCGCCGGATGACGTCGGCGCGCGGACGCCTCTCGATCCGGGAATTGCGGACTCCGGAGGAGTTCCGCGCGACGATGGAAATCTCGAAGGCCGCGTGGGGCTTCACCGAACGCAGCGTGTCGCCGGCGAGCGACCTCGTCGCCTCGACGCACGCGGGCGGGCTCACCGCCGCCGCGTTCCTCGGGAAGAGGATGGTCGGGTTCGTCCACGGGTTCCCGCGCACGAACCTCGGCGAGCCCTGCCAGTACTCGCACCTCCTCGCCGTTCTTCCCGGGGAGCAGGGGCGCGGCCTCTCGGTTGGGCTCAAGCTTTTCCAGCGCGACTGGTGCCTCGCCCGCGGGATCCGGCTCGTGACGTGGATGTACGACCCGTTCCTCGTCAAGAACGCGACGCTCAATCTCGTGCGGCTCGGCGCGACGGCCGACCGGTTCCATCCGAACCTCTACGGGCACATCGGCGGGATCTACGCCGACCTGCCCTCGGACCGTTTCGAGGCCTTCTGGCGCCTCGAGGCGCCGCGCGCCGTCCGCGCGGCGGCGGGGGAGATCCGGACGCCGCCGGATGTCGCGGGACTTCCGGTCGCCCGAAGCCCCCGCGCGCGGCGGGACGCGCCGCGCGTTCTCCTGCCGTTTCCGGCGGGCGCGCCGAAGATCTACCGGACCGAGCCCGCGCGGGCGCTCGCGGCGCGGCGGCGGTTCGCGTCGCTCGTGAAATCCCTCTTTGCGGGCGGGTACGTCGTCACGGACGTCGTGGCCCTCACGGACGGGGCGCCCGCCTATGTCCTCGATCGCCGGACCGGCGCATAATTCCGCCTGCAATCCCATCCGGCCCCGTCGGGCCACCAAACGAAGGAGACACCATGAAGAAGATGTTCCGCGTCCTCGCTCCCGCCGCCTTCCTCCTCTTCTCGACTGCCGCGCTCGCCGTCGACGACTTCCAGGTGACGGGCAACGTCACGGAGAAGACCGCCGACTCGATCACGGTCATGAAGGGCAAGGAGCGCTTCCAGATCGCGATCGACAAGGACACGAAGGGCGAGGCGAAAGTCGGCGACAAGGTCACGATCAAGTACAAGATGCACGGCTCGTCGATCGAGGTGAAGGGCGCCAAGGAAGCCAAGCCCGCCAAGGCGGCCAAGGTCACGAAGAAGGCCGCCTAGCAGGCTGCTGAAAAAGTCGGGCTGAATTTGTTTTCGGAGTCTTGACGACTGCGAAGTGCGGAAGCACCTTGTGTGGATGCGTGGAGACAGAGAGCAGCAGCCCGACCTCGTCGTGACGATGACGCCCGAGGAGCTCGTGCCTCGGGACCACCCGATCCGCAGAGTGAAAGCGCTGGCCGACGAAGCGCTGCGGCGGCTCGAGCCCAAGCTCGCCAAGCTGTACTCGGATCGAGGGCGCCCGTCGATTCCGCCCGAGATGCTGCTGAAGGCCCAGATCCTGATCGCGCTCTACAGCGTCAGGAGCGAGCGGCTGTTCTGCGAGAGGCTCCGCTACGACTTTCTCTTCCGCTGGTTTCTGGACATGCCCGGTCTTGCTCCGGCCTTCGACCCGACGACCTTCTCCAAGAACCGCCAGAGGCTGCTCGAGGCCGAAGTCTTCGAGGAGTTCTTCTCGGAGGTCGTCGCTCAGGCCCGAAAGAAGTTTCTCCTCTCCAACGAGCACTTCACCGTGGACGGCACCCTGATCGAAGCCAACGCCTCGATGAAGAGCTTCCGCGAGAAGAACGAGAAGAAAGACGGCGGAGATCCTCCCGCCACGGGCGGACGAAACGCCGACGTCGATTTCCGCGGTCAGAAGAGGCGCAACGACACCCACGCCTCGACGACCGACCCCGACGCCAAGCTTTACAGGAAGGGCGACGGTCAGCCGGCCCAGCTGTGCTACCTCGGGCACGTGCTGATGGAGAACCGAAACGGCCTGTGCGTCAGGACGAGCGTGACGCCGGCCGACGGCTACGGCGAGAGAGCAGCTGCACTTTCCATGGTCGATGCCCTTTCAACGGACCGGAGGATCACGCTGGCCGGCGACAAGGGTTACGACACGAGGGACTTCATCGAAAGCCTCAGGCAAAGAAGCGTGACGCCTCACGTGGCCCAGAACACGACAAATCGAAGAAGCGCCATCGACCGACGAACGACACGCCACGAGGGCTATCGGGTGAGCCAGCGAATCAGAAAGAGGGTCGAGGAGATCTTCGGCTGGGGCAAGGTCGTCGGCGGGCTGGCCAAGACGCGCTTTCGAGGTCTCAGGCGCGTGGCAGCTCACATGCTCTCGGTGATGACCGCCTACAACCTTCTGCGCATCGCCCGAATCCAGGCCGCAACGGGCTGATCCGAAGGCGAAAGCCCCTGGATTCGTCCGAAAGCGGCGAATCAAGAGCAGAGGCCGAGGAAAGAATCACGCCCTCTCGGCCTTCTTTTCCTTCTAAGACTCTTCTCTCTCACCCTCGTCTCAAGAAAACAGGCCCTTCTTCAACAGCCTGCTAGGTCTTCAGGGGGCGGTCAGCGACCAGGAGTCGTTCGAGGGGTCCAGGTCGGGTCCCGGACCGGCGAGGGTCGCTTTGCACGTCCAGCCCGCCGCGGGGGCGGGAAGGAACCCGGCGCCGGCAGCGCCGAAAAGGACGCTGCCGGAGGCCGGTTTCTCCGCCATCGAGGCCGGAAAGCCCGGCTTGCTGCAGTCGAGGCGCAGGGTGCGCTTCACCGCTCCGACCGGCGACACGAACATCTGGTTTCCGATTCGCTTCGAGAGGACGGCGACCTTCACGTTCACCGTCGGCGGCGCGGACAATGCGTCCTCGAACGTGATCCCGCTGATCCCGTAATCGAACTCCGGCCCCCACGAGATCGACTTGGAGGGCGGGCCGGAGCGTCCCCGGGGCGCCGCGAGCCCGACCGTGCACGCCCAGGCCGGCCCGTCGTCGAGGAGTTTCTCGGGCTGATCGGTGGTGGGCAGGCCTACTACGAAGGGATTCCCGTAGGAGGGGAAAGGGATATTCGGGAAAGGCGGCTGCGCCGGCGCATCGGGTCCCGTCTGGTCGTTTTCGATGATCTTGACGTCGAGGTGCCCGTGCGCCGCCACCTCCTTCACGAGACGGCGCACCGTCCGCGCGGGCGCCGACGGGCTCGTGCACTTGAGCTCGATCCCGTGGGAGCCCTTCGGGGCCGGCTCGGCCGACGCGTTGAAGAGCCTCGCAACGACGTCGGACCCGCCCATGTAGAACGCGTTGCCGATCTTGCCTCCGATCTGCCGCTCGACGGAGGTGACCGAGAGTCCGGGCAGCGGCCCGAAGACCTGCTTCTGGGACGCGGCCGGCGGCGGCGTCGCAGCGGAGATGGCGGGCTTCGTCCCCGTTTCGGCAACGGCGGAGCCGGCGGCGAGGATCAGGGCGGCGAGGATGGGAACGGGACGCGGCATGGCGGCCTCCGCCCGGAAAGACGTGCCGGGAGGCCGTGCGGCATAGACCCTCGGGTTTCAGGCCTTCGCGAGCTCCTGCTTGAGCTTCTCGGCCTGGAAGTGCGCGACGACGGGGTCGATGAGCTCGTCGAGGCGGCCGTCGAGGATGTCGAGGAGGCGGTGGGACGTGAACCCGATCCGGTGGTCCGTCACGCGGCTCTGCGGGAAGTTGTAGGTCCGGATCTTCTCGGACCGGTCGCCCGAGCCGACCATCTTCTTGCGGTCGGCCGCGTAGGCGGCCTCTTTCTTCTCGCGCTCGATCTCGTAGATGCGCGCCTTCAAGACGCGCATCGCCTTCGCCTTGTTCTTGATCTGCGAGCGCTCGTCCTGGCACTGGACGACGACGCCCGAGGGAACGTGCGTGAGGCGCACGGCCGAGTACGTCGTGTTGACGCCCTGGCCCCCGGGGCCCGACGCGCAGAAGAGGTCGATGCGGACGTCCTTGTCGGCCACGACGACGTCGAGCTCTTCGGCCTCGGGCAGGACGGCGACCGTGGCCGCCGACGTGTGGATGCGTCCCGCCGATTCCGTCGCCGGGACGCGCTGGACGCGGTGGACGCCGCCTTCGTACTTCAGACGTGAGTACGCGCCCTCGCCCTCGACGATCGCCTGCACGTCCTTGAGGCCGCCGACACCGCCCGAGTCGCTGCGGTCGATGACCTCGACTTTCCACCCGCGGCCTTCGGCGTACCGCACGTACATCCGGAACAGCTCCTCGGCGAAGAGCGCGGCCTCGTCGCCGCCGGTGCCGGCGCGGATCTCGAGGACGACGTTCTTCCCGTCGTTCGGGTCCTTCGGGAGGAGTAGAAGACGCAGTTCCTCGTCGACGGCCGCGCGCCTGGCGCTCAGGGCCTCGTAATCCGCCTGTGCGAGCGGCCGCAGCTCGTCCGTCGGGGGGAGCGTGTCGAGGAGCTCACCGGTGCTCGCGAGCTGCGCCTCGATTCGTTTGCGCTCCTTGTTCTTCTCGACGACCTGCACGATCTCGCGCATGGCGCGGGCGGTCTTCGTCGCGAGCGCGTGGTCCGCCAGCACCTCGGGCGAGGCGGCGCGGGCTTCGAGGTCCGCGTACCGTCGTTCGATGTCGTCGAGCTTCTGGAACATGACGGGTGGGGGCGGCTCACGGAGCCGCGCCGGTCACCGGCTCAGGCCGGGGTTGCGGGAGCCTTGCCTTCTTTGGCTTCCTTGGCCTTCGGGGCGGGCTTCGCCACGTTCGCATAGCGCTTCTGGAAGCGCTCGACGCGGCCCGCGGTGTCGACGAGCTTGTTCTTGCCCGTGAAGAACGGGTGGCAGTTCGAGCAGATCTCGAGCCGGAGCTCATTCAGCGTGCTCTTCGTCTTCCACGTGGTCCCGCACGCGCAATGCACGTCGACCTCGTGGTACTCGGGGTGGATCTTTTCCTTCATGGGGAAACCCTTTCGTCGGCCGGCCGCGTGGTGAGCCGGTCCGGAACCCGTGAGGATAGCATGGCCCGTGCGGCGCTGTCCCGAACGGGGTCCGGCCCGGTTACACTCGCGCCGTGCTCATTCTGAACGTGAGGGTGCCCGGGGAGCCCGCCCGCCGGATCCGGCTCGACCGCCCCGTCCTGACTCTCGGACGCTCGTCGACGAACGACGTCCCCCTCGCGGACCGGACTCTCTCGCGTGTCCACGCGCGCCTCGAGGTGTCCGAAACGGCCGTCCGCCTCGTCGACCTCGGGTCGCGGAACGGGACCTCGCTGAACGGGGCGCGCATCGGCGACCCGGCGGTCCTCGCCGCCGGCGACCGGATCCAGCTCGGCGAGACGATCATCGACGTCCTCGAGGAATCCACGACCCGCGTCGTGATCGAGGGGATGGACGAGACGTCGAAGAAGACGACGTTTCTGCAGTCCTCCAAGGACCTGCTGCGGCCCCACAAGCAGGCCTGGGACTCGAAGCTCGGCGCCGAGGAGCTCGCGCGCCTGAACGCGTCGCTCCGGATGCTCAACGAGATCTCCGTCGAGCTCCTCGGGGACATCCCGCTGAACAAGCTCCTCGAGCTCATTCTCGAGAAGACGTTCACGTTCCTGCAGCCCGACCGCGGCCTCCTCATGCTCGCCGACGAGTCCGGCGAGCTGAAGGCCGAGAAGGTCAAGTACGCGCCGGGCGTCGATCCGTCGGACATCCGGCTTTCCAAGACGCTCATCGCGTCGGTCGTGGACAAGAAAAACGGCGTGCTCCTCATCGACGCGGCGACGGACGCCGGCCTCGGCGCGGCCGAGTCCATCCGCATCCAGGGCATCACGTCGTGCATGGCGGCGCCGCTCTTCGTCGACGACAAGGTCATCGGCCTCATCTACCTCGAGGTGCGGCTCGGCCGGAAGAGCTTCAGCGAGGAGGACCTCCGCCTCCTCACGTCGCTCGCGAATACCTCGGCCATCAAGATCCAGAACCTGCGCCTGCAGGAGGGCGCGGTCGCGCGGCAGCGCATCGAGCGCGAGATGGCGCTCGCGTGGGACATCCAGCGGCGCATGCTGCCGGAGGCCGAGCCCGTGCTCCCGCACACGGAGATCCTCGGGCGCACGGTCCCGTCGCGGACCGTCTCGGGCGACTACTACGACTTCTACGAGCGGGGCGACAAGTCGCTGGACGTCGTCGTCGCGGACGTTTGCGGCAAGGGGATGGGCGCCTCGCTCCTCGCGGCCTCCGTTCAGGCCGCGTTCCAGGTGTGGGCCGGCGAGAACTTCCCGCCCGACAAGCTCTGCTCCCGTCTGAACGACCTCGTGTATCGCCGGACGAGCCCGGAGAAGTTCATCACGTTCTTCCTCGCGCTCTACGACCCGGAGTCCGGCGCCGTCGTCTACACGAACGCGGGCCACAACCCCGCAATTCTCGTGCGCGCGGACGGGTCGGTCGAGAAGCTCGGCGCCCACGGCCCGCCGCTCGGCCTCTTCCCGGGCAAGACGTACGCGTCGAGCGCGTTCACGATGGGGCCGGGGGACCTCCTCGCGCTCTACACGGACGGCGTGACCGAAGCCGCGAACGCCGAGGACGAGGAGTTCGGGACGGACCGGCTCGTCGAGACGCTCAAGGTCCTCCGCCAGAAGCCCCTCGAGGAGCTCGAGCACGAGCTCACGGCGGCGCTCCTCGGCTTCACGGGCGGGACGCCCTTCGGCGACGACCGGACGATCGTCCTCCTCAGGCGCGGCTAGCGGTCTCGGGCTCGGGTTCCTTCGCGTCGCGCGGGAGCATCCCGTGCCGCTTGAGCATCTCGTTCAGCGTCGTCGGCTTGAGCCCGAGGAGCTCGGCCGCGCGCTTCTGGACGCCGTTTGCCCGCGCGAGGGCCGCCGCGAGCAGCGCGCGCTCGTAAGCGCCGACCGCGTCCTTGAAGTTCAGGCCCTCGGCCGGGAACGCGGCCGCGCGCGGGACCGAGCGGCGCACGGCGTCCGGGAGCTGGTCGAGGTCGATGACGCCGTGCCCGAGGACGAGCGCGCGCTCGAGGACGTTCTCGAGCTCACGGACGTTGCCGGGCCAGTCGTGGTCGAGGAGCGCCTTCATCGCGGCGGGCGTCACGGACGGGACGGCGCGACCGTTCTCCGTCGCGGCGCGCGCGAGGAGCGTCTCGACGAGGAGCGGGACGTCGTCCTTGCGCTCGCGGAGCGGCGGCAGGTTCACCGTGATCACACAGAGCCGGTAGAAGAGGTCCTCGCGGAAACGCCCCTCGGCGACGGCCTTCGTGAGGTCCGCGTTCGTCGCGGCGATCACGCGCACGTCGGAGTGGATCGGCTCCACGGCGCCGACGGGCGTGAACTCGCGCTCCTGCAGGACGCGCAGGAGCTTGGCCTGCGTGTCGATCGGGACCGTCCCGATTTCGTCGAAGAAGATCGTGCCGCCGTCGGCGGCCTTGAAGAGCCCCTTTTTGTCTGCGACGGCGCCCGTGAACGAGCCGCGGACGTGCCCGAAGAGGTTCGACTCGAGGAGGTCGGGCGGAAGGGCGCCCGAATGCACGGTGATGAACGGGCCCGCGGCGCGCGGCGAGAGGCGGTGGAGGGCCTTCGCGACGAGCTCCTTGCCCGTGCCGCTCTCGCCCGTGACGAGGATCGTCGAGCGCGAGGCGGCGGCCTGGCGGACGGTTTCGAAGACGCGCTCCATCGAAGCCGAACGTCCCACGAGCTCGCGGAAGCTGCCGGGCGGGTCGAGCTTCGCGCGCAGGGCCTTGTTCTCGGCCACGAGGCGCCGCTTCTCGAGCGCCTGCTTGACGACGTGGACGACTTCCTCGTTCCGGAACGGCTTCGGGATGTAGTGGAACGCGCCCTCGCGCATCGCCGTGATCGCGCTCTCGACGGACGAGTAGGCCGTCACGACGACGACCGGGATCTCGGGGTGGCGGGCGCGGACGTCGACGAGGACCTCGAGGCCGGGCCGGTCGGGGAGCATGAGGTCGAGAAGGAGAAGGTCGATGGGCTCTTTCTCGAGCCGCTGGAGGCCCTCGTTCGCCGTCGCGGCCTCGCGCGTCACATGGCCCGCCTTCGCGAGCACCGAGCCGAGCACCTCGCGGATGACGGGCTCGTCGTCGAGGATGAGGACCGTGGCCATGTTTTTCAGGTCGCAGCGGGAAGCGTGACCGTGAAACGGGCGCCGGGCGAGCCGGACGTCGCGGTCAGCGTGCCGCCGTGAGCGCGAATGATATCCCGCGCCATGGAGAGGCCGAGGCCGGTCCCTCCCTGCGCCGTCTTCGTCGAGTAGAAGGGCTCGAAGATGCGGGCCGCGTCCTCGGGCGCGAGGCCCGCCCCGTTGTCCGTCACGTCGAAGCGCACGTTCGGGCCGTCCAGGGAGACGGCGAGGACGACCTCGGGCTCGGCGGGCTGCGCGGCGCGCGGAGCGGTCGCGGCCTCGATGCCGTTCTTGACGAGGTTCACGAGAACCTGCACGAGCGCGTCGCGGTGCCCGGCCACGGCCGGCGTCCGGTCCGCGAGCGCGAGGCGCACGGTCGCTCCGCGCGCGGCGCCTTCGTCCTCGAGCGCGCGGACGGCCTCGCGCGCGACGTCGCACGGATCGAGAGGCTCGATCTCCCGCGGGCGGCCGCGGGCGAGGTCGAGGAGGCTGCCGACGAGACGCGAGGCGCGGAACGCCTGGCGTTCGATCTTCTCGACGAGGGCGCGGTGCGGGTCGTCGCCCGGCGTCTCGTCGAGGAGGAGTCGCGCGAAGCCGGCGACGCCCGCGAGCGGCGTGTTCACCTCGTGGGCGACGCTCGCCGAGAGCGTCCCGAGCGCCGTGAGGCGCTCGCGATCGGCGAGGGCCTTCTCGAGCCGCGCCGTCTCCGTCGCGTCGACGAGGACGAGCACCCGCGCGCTCGATCCCGCGGGCGCGCCCGGGAACGGCGAGACGGCCACGTTGAGGACGCGCACCCCGGTCCCGAGGTCGGCTTCGAGGCGGGCGGGCGGGTGCGCGGCGGACAGGGCGGGCGGAAGCACCTCCGCGGCGCGTGCGCCGAGGAGGGAGGATGCGGTCTTTCCGACGAGCGCGGCGAACGCGGGGTTGACGGACGTGAAGCGGCCGTCGCCGTCGGTCGCGGCGATCGCCGCCGCCGAGCCCGCTACGACGTTCTCGTGGAACTCCTGCAGGTTGCGGTAGCGGTCGGCCTGCGCCTTGAGCTCCTCGAAGAGGCGCGCGTGGTCGAGGGCGAGCGCCGCAGGCGCGAGGACGGTCTCGAGGAGCTCCGTGTCTTCCGCGGAGAGCGGAACGCGGCCCGCGCGGTCCGCGACCGCGAAGAGGGCGAGGAGCCGGCCGCTGACGGTGAGGGGCGCGAGCGTCCGGAAGCCCGCGCGCCTCAGGCGCGCCACGGCCGCCGTCGGGCGCTGCGTGAACTCCTGGCGGGAGAGTCGCGTCGTCCGGAGGCGCGCTCCGGCGGGCAGCTCGGCGAGCACGAGGTTGCCGCCGCCGTCCACAGGCCCTCCGTCGGCGGCGTCGCCCGTCACGCCGAGGAGCGCGGCCCGCGGGACGCCGAGGCCGCGCGCGA
>JBBQDQ010000056.1:0-18074 GCA_038319835.1 Thermoanaerobaculia bacterium
TCGGCTTCCGCGTTCGCGGGCCGCAACTACTACGACTTCGCCGCCGAGGCCGTCCCGTACACGACGAACTATTCCGTCGGCCTCTTCCTGCGCGTCCCGCTCTTCACCGGATTCAAGACGGTCTACGACACGCGGAGCGCCGAGGCCGCCGCGCGCGCCGCCGACGCCGGGGCCGAGTCCTACTCCCAGCAGGTCATCTTTCAGGTCTGGAACAGCTACTTCGGCGTCCAGACGGCCGCCCAGCAGGTGCGCGCCTCGAAGGACCTCCTCGCGAGCGCCCGGGAATCCGCCGAGGTCGCCCGCGGCCGGTACCGCGAAGGGGTCGGCTCGATCCTCGACCTCCTGACCGCCGAGAGCGCCTTTGCGAACGCCCTCGCGCAGGACGTCCGGAGCCGCGCCGGGTTCCTCCTCGCCGTCGCCCAGCTCGCCCACGACACCGGAAGCGCCGACACGGCGCTCATCCCCGTCCCTCCAAGGAAGGAAGCTCCATGAGACGGATCGTCCCCGCCCTCCTCCTCGCCGCGGCCGTCTCCGGCTGCACGCGCGCCGAGCGCAAGGCGTCCGGCCCGCCGTCCGTTCCGGTCACGGCGGCGGCCGTCGAGAAGATGGACGTCCCTCTCGAGCTGACGGCCGTCGGGCACGTGGACGCTTATTCGAACGTCGCGGTGCGGACGCGCGTGGGCGGAGAGGTCACGAACGTGGCCTTCCGCGAGGGACAGGACGTCCGTGCCGGCGACCCGCTCTTCGAGCTGGATCGCCGTCCCTACCAGGCCTCGCTCGCCGAGGCCGAGGCGAACCTCGAGCGCGACCGCGCCCGGGCCCGCGAGGCCGACGAGAACCTCAAACGGTACGCCGAGCTCGTGAAGAAGGACTACGTGACGAAGGAGCAGTTCTCGCAGGCGACGGCGAACTCCGACGCGCTGCGCGCGACCGTCAAGGGAGACGAGGCGGCGCTCGAGACCGCCCGCCTCAACCTCTCGTACTGCACGATCGCCGCGCCGATCTCCGGCCGCACGGGCGGGCTCCTCGTCCATCCCGGCAACCTCGTCAAGGCCAACGACGACCGCGCGCTCGTCGTCATCAATCAGGTGGAGCCGATCTACGTCACGTTCTCGGTTCCTGAGGCGGCGCTCTCCGACGTGAAGAAGCGGGCCGCGTCGGGAACGCTCAAGGTCTCCGCGCTCCCGAACGGCGCGGGCGCCGCCGCGTCCCAGGGCGAGCTCACGTTCATCGACAACGCCGTCGATACGACGACGGGCACGATCAACCTGAGGGCGACGTTCCCGAACCGCGAGCGCTCGCTCTGGCCGGGACAGTTCGCGAACGTCCAGCTCGTCCTCGCCACGGACGCCGGCGCCACGGTCGCGCCGACGACGGCGATTCAGCCAGGCCAGGCGGGCTCGCTCGTGTACGTGATCAAGGCCGACGAGACGGTCGAAGCCCGGCCCGTGACCGTGCGGCGCGTCTACAAGCAATGGTCCGTCATCGAGAAGGGGCTCGAGCCCGGCGAGAAGGTCGTCACGGACGGCCAGCTCCGCCTCGCCCCCGGCGTCAAGGTCACGATCAAGAAGGCGAGCTGAGGCCGTCCCTTGAATATTTCAGAGCTCTTCATCCGCCGTCCGGTCGCGACGACGCTGGTGATGCTCGCGATCCTGTTCTTCGGGATCGTCGGGTACCGCCTCCTGCCCGTCTCCGACCTGCCGAACGTCGACTTCCCCACGATCCAGGTCACGGCCGCGCTCCCCGGCGCGAGCCCGGAGACGATGGCCTCGGCCGTCGCGACGCCCCTCGAGAAGCAGTTCACGACGATCGCGGGCCTCGACAACATGACGTCGACGAGCATCCTCGGCGTCACGCAGATCACGCTCCAGTTCAGCCTCAGCCGCAGCCTTGACGCCGCCGCGCAGGACGTGCAGGCCGCCATCGGCGCCGCCTCCCGTCAGCTGCCGCCCGGGATGCCGACGCCGCCGACGTATCAGAAGGTGAATCCGGCAGACCAGCCGGTCCTCTTCCTCGCGCTCACGACGCCGACGCTCCCGCTCCCGGTCCTCAACGAATACGCCGAGACGATGATGGCGCAGCGCATCTCGACGGTCTCGGGCGTCGCGCAGGTGCAGGTCTACGGCGCCCAGAAGTACGCCGTGCGCGTCCAGCTCGACCCGCGCGCCCTCGCCTCACGCGGGATCGGGATCGACGAGGCCTCGGCGGCCGTCGCGTCCGCGAACGTGAACATCCCGACCGGGACGCTCTGGGGAGCGAACACGGCGTACACGGTCATGGCGACCGGCCAGCTCACGGAAGCCGCCCAGTACGGCCCGCTCATCCTCGCGTACCGCAACGGGTCCCCGGTGCGCGTGAACGACGTCGGCCGGGCGGTCGACGGCACCGAGAACGACAAGACGGCCGCCTGGTACATCGACGAGTCGGGCGCTCCGCGGGGGATCGTCCTGGCGATCCAGAAGCAGCCCGGCGAGAACACCGTCGAGGTCGTCTCGAACATCAGGAAGCTCCTCCCGCAATTCACGTCGGCGCTGCCGGGCTCCGCGAAGCTGACCATCCTCTTCGACCGCTCGCAGTCGATCCGCGAGTCCGTCGCGGACGTCAAGTTCACGCTCTGGCTCACCCTCGCGCTCGTCGTCCTCGTGATCTTCCTGTTCCTCCGGAACCTCTCGGCGACGATCATCCCGTCCCTCGCCCTTCCCCTCTCGATCGCCGGGACGTTCGCGGCCATGTACGTCCTCGGCTACAGCATGGACAACCTCTCGCTGATGGCGCTCACGCTGTCGGTGGGCTACGTGGAGGACGACGCGATCGTCGTCCTCGAGAACATCGTCCGGCACCTCGAGATGGGCGAGCAGCCGTTCGAGGCGGCTCTGAACGGCACGAAGGAGATCGGCTTCACGATTCTCTCGATGACGATCTCGCTCGCGGCCGTCTTCATCCCGCTCCTCTTCATGGGCGGGATCATCGGGCGGCTCTTCCGCGAGTTCGCCGTCACGATCGCCGTCGCGATCCTCGTCTCGGGCTTCGTCTCGCTCACGCTGACGCCCATGCTCTGCGCCCGCTACCTGCGCGCGCACGGCAAGGACGAGAAGCACGGCCGCCTGTACGACGCCTCCGAGCGCGTCTTCGACTCCTCGCTCGCGTTCTACGAGCGGGGCCTGAAATGGGCGCTCGCCCACCAGCGGACGACGATGGCGTTCTCCGCCGTCATCCTCCTCGCGACGGCGTGGCTCTTCGCGCACGTCCCGAAGGGCTTCCTGCCCTCCGACGACACGGGCCAGGTCTTCGCGCCGACCGAGGCCGCGCAGGGCATCTCGTTCGAGTCGATGGTCCAGCACCAGAAGGCCGTCGCCGCCATCGTGGCCGAGGATCCCGCCGTCGACGGGTTCATGTCGAGCTGCGGGAACCGCGGCAACGACACGCGGGGTGGCAACACGGGAACGATCTTCATGCGCCTCAAGCCGCGGAGCGAGCGGCCCCCGGTCGAAGAGGTCATTCAACGCCTCCGCCCGAAGCTCGCGCAGGTGCCCGGCATCCGCGTCTACCCGCAGGTCCTCCCCCCGATCCGGCTCGGCGGGAACCTCACGCGCGCGCAGTACCAGTTCACGCTCCAGGCCTCCGACACGAAGGACCTGTACTCGGCCGCGCCCGCGCTCGAGGAGAAGCTCCGAGGGTATCGGGGTCTGCAGGACGTCAACAGCGACCTGCAGCTCCGCAACCCGACGGCATACCTCACGATCGACCGCGACCGCGCCTCGGCCCTCGCCGTCACGCCCGAGTCGCTCGAGAACGCGCTCTACTCGGCGTACGGTTCGCGGCAGATCTCGACGATCTACGCGCCGAACAACGAGTACCAGGTCATCATGGAGCTCCTCCCGGAGTTCCAGCGCGACCCCTCGGCCTTCCAGCTCCTCTACGTGCGCTCGAAGAAGGGCGACCTCGTGCCGCTCTCGGCGCTCACCCACCTCGAGCGGACGGTCGGGCCGCTCGCCGTGAACCACGCGGGTCAGCTCCCGGCCGTCACGATCTCGTTCAACCTCGCCCCGGGCGTCTCGCTGGGCGACGCCGTCGCCGAGGTCAACCGCATCGCGCGTGCGTCGCTCCCGGCGACCGTGCAGACGAGCTTCCAGGGCACCGCGCAGGCGTTCGAGGCGTCGCAAAAGGGACTCGGGCTTCTCCTCCTCGTCGCGATCCTCGTGATCTACGGGGTGCTCGGAATCCTCTACGAGGACTTCCTCCACCCGATCACGATCCTGTCGGCTCTGCCCTTCGCGGGCTTCGGCGCGCTTCTCACGCTCCTGATCTTCAAGACGGAACTCTCGATCTACGCCTTCGTGGGCGTGATCCTCCTCGTCGGCCTCGTCAAGAAGAACGGGATCATGATGGTCGACTTCGCCATCGAGGCGCGACGCGCCGGCCAGGGCGCCGAGGAGGCGATCTACGAGGCCTGCGTCGTCCGCTTCCGGCCGATCATGATGACGACGATGGCGGCCCTCATGGGCACGCTCCCGATCGCGCTCGGCTTCGGCGCGGGCGCCGAGTCGCGCCGGCCCCTGGGCCTTGCGGTCGTCGGGGGCCTCCTCTTCTCGCAGATGATCACGCTCTACGTCACGCCGGTCTTCTACGTCTACATGGACCGGCTGAAGACCTGGATCGAGCGGCGTCGGCACCACGGCGCGGGTGCCCCGGCTGCAGGGTCTCCCGCTCATATGGGAAGCTGAGAACCGTGAACCGTCTCTTCGAGCCGCTCCGCCTGCGCGACCTCACGTTCCGCAACCGCATCTTCGTCTCGCCGATGTGCATGTACTCGGCCGCGGACGGCGTCCCGAACGACTGGCATCTCGTGCATCTCGGCAGCCGCGCCATCGGCGGGGCCGGCGCCGTGATCGTCGAGGCGACGGGCGTCTCTCCCGAAGGCCGGATCTCGCCGGGCGACACGGGACTCTGGAACGGGGCGCAGGTGGACGCGTTCCGGCAGATCACGGGATTCGTCGCCGCGCACGGCGCGGTCCCCGCGATCCAGCTCGCCCACGCCGGACGCAAGGCGTCGACGCAGGTGCCCTGGAAGGGCGGCCGCCCGCTCGCGGAGAACGAGGGCGCGTGGACGACGCTCGGTCCGAGCGCGGTCCCGTTCGACGCCGGATGGCACACGCCCCGGGAGATGACGCCCACGGACATGGACCGCGTGACCGAGCAGTTCGCGGCGGCCGCGACGCGAGCCGTCGACGCCGGCTTCGGCGCTGTCGAGGTGCACGCCGCGCATGGGTATCTCCTCCACGAGTTCCTGTCGCCGCTCTCGAACAAGCGGACGGACGACTACGGCGGTTCTCTGGAGAACCGGATGCGCTTTCCCCTGCGCGTCGTCCGGGCCGCGCGCGAGGCCTTCCCGGCCAGCCGGCCCTTCTTCGTGCGGATCTCCGCGACGGACTGGGCGGAGGACGGCTGGGACCTTGCCCAGTCCATCGCGTTCTCGAAGCACCTCAAGGCGGAGGGAGTGGACCTCGTCGACTGTTCGAGCGGCGGCCTCGTTCCGTATGCGAAGGTCGAGGTCGGGCCGGGCTACCAGGTCCCGTTCGCCGAGGCGATCCGCCGGGACGCCGGGATCCCCACCGCGGCGGTCGGCATGATCACTGAGCCGAGGCAGGCCGAGACCATTCTCCGGGACGGGCAGGCCGACGCGATCGTGATGGCGCGGGCCTTCCTGCGCGATCCCTACTGGCCGCTCCACGCGGCGAAGGAGCTGGGCGTCGACGTCGACTGGCCCGCGCCGTACGGGCGCGCGAAAATCTGAGCGGTCAGGCGTTCTGGAGGAGGCGCGCGACGACGTCGGCCGCCGAATAGGACGCCTGGCCCGGCCGCAGGAACCGCCCGATGTCCGCGACGTCGTCCCCCGACGTGACGAGCGTCTTCTCCGCGATGCCGCCGCGCGTCTGCGCGACCCCGATGTCGGCCATGAGTGCGTTGCAGAGGCACTTGCGGCCCTGCGCGTTCGCTTCGGCGCCGCCCTTGGACACGTAGATCTCCACGGGCTCGGACGCACAGCGGTAGCCCGTCGTGCCGTCCTCCTTGCGGTACGGCTCGCGGAGGTACCCGAGGTCACAGATCCGCTTGCGCGCGAGGTACTCGGCCTCGGACGACATCGTCCCCTCGAGCTGCACGACCTTGAACGGAAACCCCGTCGGGGACGCGACCGGGTCCGTGAAGACGCGCGCGTCGCCCGCGGCGGCGAGGGCGACGACCTGCGCCTTCGTCGCGGCGTCGAGACCTGATTCGTTGCAGTAGGCGAACGCGGTGCCGACCTGGATCCCCGCCGCTCCGCTCGCGAGCGCGTCCCGCAGGCCCTCGGCCGTGCCGCGCCCGCCCGCCAGCCAGAACGGGAGGCCCATCTCGCACATCTTTGCGAGGTCCACGACGTCGCGCTCGCCGTAGACGGGCTCGCCCTTCGCCGAGAGGGGCGGCTTGCCGCGTGGCGGCGCGTTGTGCCCGCCCGCGGTGGGGCCTTCGATGATGAAGCCGTCCACGCGCCCGTTCGCCTTGCGCTGAAGCGTGAGGGCGAGCGTGTTGGACGCGATGATCGGGAGGAACAGCGGCCGCTTCAGCGTGGGAGGCGCCCCCTCGATCCAGTCAGTCGGGTTGAAGCGCATCTGCGTGTCGTCGCCCTCGATCGAGCCCGTGATGGCGAGCGGGTACTCCGCGGCCTCGTGCAGGACGAAGTGGTCCAGGACGCCCGGCACGCGGATCGGGATGCCGGCGCCCATCAACACGGCCGCCACACCCGCGAGCATCGCGCCGTAGATCGACGGCAGCACCGGAAGCTGGATCTTCTCGAGATAGTTGATCCCGACAGGGCCGTCGTGCCCCTCGCGCGCGAGGTAGACCTCGACGAAGTTCGCGACGATGCACAGCTCGATGAGCTCGCGGGCCGAGCCCGTCCGCACGTGCATCGGAATCGCGCGGTACGGCGCGCCCTCGGGCCGCCCGCCCTCCACGAAGTGCTTTGCAGTAACGCGGGCGGCCATCTCGGGGAACGGGAACGCGGCGATCGCGCGCCGCATGTGCCCGCCCTTGTCCCCGTCCTGCAGGCGCCGCGACAGGATGACGTCGAGCGCGGTGCCCGAGACGACGCCGAGCTGGCCGAGGCGCGAGACGGCGTTCGCGAGGGTCCAGTTCGAGACGCCGGCCCCCATTCCGCCCTGAATGATCTTCGGAAGCACCGACAACCCGGCCTTTCTGGCCTGGAAGTCGGCCAAACTCAGGATATAACGAGAATCAGCGCGGGACGGAGGTTTCGGTGGACTTTTCGCAGCCGGAAAAGGTGACGAACATGCGCCACTTGGTTCGGTCGTTCATCCAGAAGGAAGTCGTCCCCCTCGAGCCGAAGTTTCTGAACGAGGGCTGGCACGCGGTCGCCCCGGCGCTCGAGGACGTGCGCCGGCGTGCCCGCTCCACCGGCCTCTTCGCGGCGCACCTTCCCGCCGCGTGGGGCGGCGCGGGGCTCTCTCTCGTCGAGTTCGCGCACATGAGCGAGGAGCTGGGGCGCTCCCCGCTCGGCCACTACGCCTTCAACGTCCAGGCTCCCGACGTCGGGAACATGGAGCTCCTCCTCTCGCACGGCACCGACGCGCAAAAGGAGCGCTGGCTCAGGCCGCTCGTCGCCGGCGACATCCGGAGCTGCTTCACGATGACGGAGCCGGAGTTCGCGGGCTCGAACCCCGTCTGGATGGGAACCACCGCGAAGCGTGACGGCGGCGAATGGGTGATCCGCGGCCACAAGTGGTTCGCGTCCTCGGCCGACGGCGCCGCGTTCGCCGTGTGCATGGCCGTCACGGATCCCGACGCGGACCCGCACCGGCGCGCGAGCCTCATCCTCGTCCCGACCGACACGCCGGGCTTCTCGATCCTCCGTAACATCTCCGTGATGGGCCACCGCGGCGGAGGCTGGGCAAGCCACGCCGAGGTTGGCTACGAGGGGGCACGGGTTCCGCTCGCGAACCTCCTCGGGCAGGAGGGCGACGGGTTCGTCCTCGCGCAGGAGCGTCTCGGCCCGGGCCGCATCCACCACGCGATGCGCTGGATCGGCGTCATGGAGCGCGCCCTCGAGATCATGTGCCGCCACGCGGCCACGCGCGAGATCGCGCCCGGCACGCTCCTCGGGAGCAAGCAGCTCGTCGAGGCGGCTGTCGCGGAGAGCCGCGCGGACGTCCACGCGGCGCGGCTGGTCGTCCTCCATTCGGCGTGGCTCCTCGAGACCGGCGGCGCAAAGGCCGCGCGCGAGGCGATCTCGCTCGTGAAGGTGACGGCGGCCCGCGCTCTCCAGCGGGTCCTCGACCGCGCCCTTCAGGCCCTCGGCGGCCTCGGGATGACGGACGACACGCCGCTCGCCTTCTGGTACGCCCATGAGCGGGCCGCGCGAATCTACGACGGGGCGGACGAGGTCCACCTCTCCTTCGTCGGGCGGCACACGTTGCGGAGGTTCGGGCTTCCGGGGCGCGCGTGAGCGGGCTCGACGCTCCGGGAGAGGTCCGAAGAGAAGACCGCTTCGATGAAGGTGCCCTCGCGCGTTTCCTCCGGAGCGCGTTTCCGGCGGACTTCGAAGCGGCGGGCATCGATTCTCCCCTCTCGGTCTCCCAGTTCCCCGGCGGCCACTCGAACCTGACGTACCTCGTCCGCTTCGCCGGGCGCGAGGCCGTGCTGCGCCGCGCGCCGCACGGGGTCTCCGTCAAGACCGCGCACGACATGCGCCGCGAGTACGAGGTCCTGTCCGCTCTCGCTCCCCTCTATTCGAAGGCTCCGAAAGTCCTCGCCTGCTGCGACGACTCCTCGCTGATCGGCGCGCCCTTCTTCCTCATGGAGCGCGCGCCCGGCGTGATCCTCCGCGACCGGGTTCCTCCCGCGGGCCTCGCGCTCGAGCCCGTCGCGATGCGGGCCGCCTCGGAGGCCCTCGTCGACGGCCTCGCCGAGCTGCACGCGCTCGCCGTCTCGTCGGGGCCGCTCGCCGCGCTGGGCAGGCCCGACGGCTACGCGGCGCGGCAGGTCTCCGGCTGGACGGAGCGGTGGACGCGGGCGAAGACCGAGGACGTCGCCGAGCTCGACGCGGCCTCCGCGTGGCTCGCCGGCCGCCTCCCGGCCCCTTCGCGCCCCGCGCTCCTCCACAACGACTACAAGTACGACAACCTCGTCCTCGACCCGATGGACCCGGCGCGAATCGTCGCCGTACTCGACTGGGAGATGGCGACGCTCGGCGACCCCCTCTTCGACCTCGGGACGGCGCTCGGCTACTGGGTGGACCCGGACGACGCGGACGACGTTCTGGCCCTCCCCTTCGGGCCGACGCTCATTCCGGGCAACCTCTCCCGCGGCGAAGTCGCGGCTCGATGGGCGGAAAAAACGGGCCGCGACCCGGGCGTCCTCTTCGCGTACGTCTTCGGCCTCTTCAAGATCGCCGTGATCGCCCAGCAGATCTATCGCCGCTTCGCCGAGGGTCACACGAAGGACCCGCGCTTCGCCGGCCTGATCCACGGCGTGAGGATCCTCGGCCGGCAGTCCGCGCGCGCCCTCGACCGGGGCCGGATCGACAGGCTCGCGTGACGTGGGCGTCCCATAACGCAATGAGTTGACGCGCCGCGTAAATAGGCCTATATTTCCCATTGGCCGAAGGAGGTGCCCATGAGCCCAGCGACCCAGCCGAGCCCGACCCTCCCGGCGTCCGGCTCGAGCCTGAACCCGGAAGGTCATCACTCCTGCACGCGCTGCCCCGTATGCGCCACGGAGGAATGCGCCATCCTCGAAGAGCTCGGCATGTTCTGCGAGACGATGTGCGCCGCAAGCCAGGCGGAAGCCGCCGACGAGAAGCCCGCGGCCGGCAAGAAGGTGCGTCGCCCCACCGTCGCCGCCTGACCGGAGATCGGGTTCAGCGTCCGCCGAGGAGCGCGAGGAACACCTTTTTCCTGAGCCGCGTCGCGTAGGCGAGCGGAGTTTCGCCTCCGAGGACCTCGTCCAGCGGCGCGCCCGCATCGACGAGCGCGAGCGCGAGATCCAGGTCGTCCGCCCACACGCAGGCCCAGAGGCACCCGCGCGGCGCCGCGCCTTTCGCGAGGAGGAGCTTCGCGAGATCCGGGTTGCGGCCCCAGGCGACCGCGTACCAGAGCGCGGTCGCCCGAAAGCTGCCGCCCTCGCCGGGAAAGTCGTGCACCGCGTCCGGATCGGCACCTGCCCTCAGGAGGGCCCGGGCGACGCGCAGCGACTCCGCGACCTCCCGGCCTTCCTTCTCGCCGTTCGTCCGCGCGCAGCGGTGGAGCGCCGTCCTGCCGCGCTCGTCCACGGCACGCGCGAGGGCCCGTTCCGAGCGCAGGCCCGCGGCCACCGTCTTGACGTCCCACTGGGCCGCCGCGTCGAAAAACTTCTTCCGGTTCACAGGCGAACCGAAGAATAGCCGGTTTTTTGCGACCCCGTCTCAGCTCAAGAGGGCCGTGACGATCCGGTTCGCGACGAACGCTCCCGAGTAGGCGAGGAGCCCCATGTACGCGAACTGGATGGCCGGCCACTTCCAGCCGCCCGTCTCGCGCCGCACGACGGCCACCGTCGACAGGCACTGCATCGCGAAGGCGAAAAAGACGAGGAGCGCCACGGCGCCGCCCGGCGTCAGGTCGTGCCGCAGCGCCGCCTGCAGGCCGGCGGTGCCCGCCCCCGGTTCCATCCCGTAGAGGGTGCCGAGTGTCCCGACGATGACTTCGCGCGCCGCGAGCGACGTGACGATGCCGATTGCGATTCTCCAGTCGAACCCGAGCGGCCTCACGAGCGGCTCGAGCGCGCGGCCGAGCGTGCCCGCGACGCTGTTCGCGATGGCCGGCATCTGCCCCGCCGAGAGCGGGAGGTGCGCGAGGACCCAGAGCACGATCGCGACGCCGAGGATCACCGTGCCGGCCCGGCGGAGGAAGATCTTCGAGCGGTCGAACATCCGGAGCCCGATCTGCCGGAGCGTCGGGCGCCGGTAGGGCGGCATCTCGAGGAGAAACGGCGAGCCGTCGCTCTTCAGGACGGAGGACTTGAGGAGGCGCGCCGTCCCGAACGCGGCGAGGAAACCGAGGACGTAGAGGCCGAGCATCGCGGCCGCGCGCGTCCCGAGGAACGGCCCGAGCAGAGGGCGCTCCGGGAGGAACGCCGCGATGATGAGCGTGTAGACCGGCAGGCGCGCCGAGCACGTCATGAAGGGCGCGATGAGGATCGTCGCGATCCGGTCGCGCTTGTTCTCGATCGTGCGCGACGCGAGGACGGCCGGGACCGCGCACGCGTACGCCGAGAGGAGAGGCAGGAACGACTTCCCCTGCAGGCCCGCCTTGCGCATCGTCCGGTCGGCGATCAGCGCGGCGCGCGCGAGGTAGCCCGAGTCCTCGAGCAGCCCGATGAAGAGGAAGAGCAGCAGGATCTGCGGGAGAAACACGAGGACCGACCCCACGCCGCCCCAGACGCCCTCGATGAGGAGGCTGCGCACCGGCGACGCGGGAAGGAGCGCCCCGATCCACGCGCCCGACGCGCGCACGCCGGCGTCCACGAGGTCCATGAGAGGGCGCGCGGCCGAGAAGATCGTCTGGAAGACGGCGACCACGACGGCGAGGAAGATCAGGGGACCCGCGACGGGATGGAGGAACACCGCGTCCAGCCGGCGGGTCCAGACCGGCGGCGCGGGCGGAGCGTAGCCCGCCTGGTCACCGACACGGACGGCCCACTGGCGGCACTTCGGAATGTCCGCGAGCATGGGCAGGTCCAGCGCGCGCGGGACGCCGACGGCGCCGTTGAGGAAGTCCAGAACCGTCTGGATGCCTTCTCCCTTGGCCGCGCTCACGAGCGCGACGGGCGCGCCGAGCTGCTCGGCGAGGGCCGCCGGATCGACGGAACCGCCGCGCGATTCGAGCTCGTCGGCCATGTTCAGGACGACGAGCGTCGGCAGGCCGAGAGAGAGCACGGGCGCCGCGAGGACGAGGTGACGCTTGAGGTTCGTCGAGTCGAGGATCAGGAGGATCGCGTCGGGCTTCCGCTGCCCCGCCATCTCCCCCGCCAGGACGTCGCGCGTCACCCGTTCGTCTTCCGAGCGCGGAGTCAGGCTGTAGACGCCCGGCAGGTCGATCAGGACGACCTCGGTGTCGCCGTCGAGCCGGGCGCGGCCGCGCCGTTCCTCGACCGTGACGCCCGGGTAGTTCGCCACCTTCTGCCGGAGGCCCGTGAGGCGGTTGAAGAGAGTCGACTTGCCGGAGTTCGGCGGGCCGACGAGCCCGACGAGCCGGGGGTGTCCGTGGATCGGAAGCGCCGCGATTGGGCAGCCGTCGCAGTGGGCGTTCGCGCTCACCGGCCCTCCTCCGCCGCGCGGCCGACGGAGGAGGCGTCGACGTGGAGGTGCCGGGCCGTGTCGCGGCGCAGCGCGAACTCCGTCCCCTCGACGCGGTATACGCGGGGGTCCCCACCGGGCGCGCTCCGCGCGGCCACGATCACGCTGCCCGGCAGGAACCCCAGCTCCATGAGGCGCTGGGCGTCGCCGTCCGGCAGGTCGAGGGTGGTCAGAATCCCGCTCTCCCCCGGCACGAGGTCGGCCAGGTTCGAGGCGGTCGCGGGGGCATCTGAAGTCTTCGTCATAGACCGTCCGTGTTGAGACTAAGTCTCATCCACGAGCATTATGCTCCTCCTTTCCTGAGACTGCATCCATGATGCAAATGTCTCATCGCGAGGAATCTGCGGTCCGGGGAGTACGCTGTCGCGGCCGCCCGGCTTCCGCGCTCGCCCCCCATGCAAACCTCCCACGCTCCACCGCCTCCGCTGCCGGTTCCGGCCTGGCACGCCGAGAGCGTGGAAAAGGTCGCCGCCGCGCTTGCGACCGACCTCGAGGCCGGACTTTCCCCGGACGCCCTTCCCGCAAGGCCGGCCGACGACGCTCCCGACTCGGACGCGCGCGGGCCCTGGCGCATCTTCTGGAACCAGCTCAAGGGCGGCGTCATCCTCGTCCTGATCGCCGCGACCGCCGTCATGCTGGCGCTCGGCCACGTCGGCGACTCCCTCGCGATCGGCGCGTCGGTCGTCTTCTCGGTCCTCTTCGGCTTCATCACCGACTTCCGCGCCGAGCGCGCGCTCGACGCGCTCCGCACGCTCTCCGCGCCGACGGCCCGGGTCGTCCGGGGCGGCCTCGAGCACGAGATCCCGGCGGGCGACCTCCGACCCGGCGACCTCCTCGTCCTGACCGGCGGGCAGATCGTGGCCGCGGACGGACGGGTCGTCTCGGAACGGGACCTCCAGGCCGACGAGTCCGCCCTGACGGGCGAGAGCGTGCCCGTGGCGAAGTCGACGGAACCAGTCGACGCCGCCGCCCCGCTACCCGACCGGACCTCGATGGCGTGGGCCGGCACGACGGTCGTCAGCGGATGGGGCCGCATGGTCGTCACGGGCGTCCGCGGCGGAACGGAGCTGGGCCGGATCGGCAAGCTCGTCGCGGGCCAGGGCCGCGAGGAGACCCCGCTCGAAAAGCAGGCCGAGCAGCTGGGCCGGCGGCTCGCGCTCCTCGCGATCGGCCTTTCGGCGCTCGTGACCGCCCTCGGCCTCCTGCGCGAGCGCCCCTTCTGGCTCATGCTCGAGACGGGCGTCATCCTCGCGATCGCCGCGATTCCCGAGGGCCTGCCCGCCGTCACGACGATCGCGCTCGCGGCCGGCGTGAGGCGGATGGCGAAGGCCGACAGCCTCGTGCGGCGGCTCTCGTCGGTCGAGACGCTCGGCTGCACCTCCGTCATCTGCACCGACAAGACCGGAACTCTCACGGAAAACGTCATGCGCGTGACGCGCGTCGTCCTCCCCGGGCGCAGCCTCGACGTCACGGGCGAGCGGTACGAGCCGGTCGGCGCGTTCACCGAAGCCGGGCGGTCCGTATCGGCCCCGGAAGATCCGGACCTCCTCCGCCTCCTCGAGATCGGCGCCGTCTGTAACGACGCGAAGCTCGAGTCGCACGAGGGCTGGCACGTGCACGGCTCGTCCACCGAGGGCGCGCTCCTCGCGCTGGCGAGCAAGGGCAAGGTGGACGCCGGCCGCTTCGAGCGCCTCGGCGCGACCGCCTTCTCGTCCCAGCGCAAGCGCATGTCCGTCGTCGCGCGCGATCGCGGCGGCGCGACCTGGTCGTTCGTGAAGGGCTCTCCCGAGAGCGTCGCGGCGCGCGCGACGCGCGTCCTCCAGCGCGGCGCCGAGGCGCCGCTCGACGGCGAGGGCGTGAAGCGCATCCTCGCCGACGCCCACGCCCTCGGCGCGTCGGGCCACCGCGTCCTCGCGCTGGCGTACCGGCGGCTGGATGCGGACGCCGCTCCCGAGACGGCCGAGGAGGAGCTCGTGTGGACCGGCCTCGTCGGGCTCATCGACCCGCCCCGTTCGAACGTCCGGGGCGCCATCGAGGCCCTGCGCGGCGCGGGCATCCGTACCGTGATGGTCACCGGGGACCAGAAGGGCACGGCGATGGCCGTCGCAAAGACGCTTGCGATCGCCGCCCCGGGCGACCTCTGCCTCGATTCCACCGAGCTCGCTGTCTACCTGCGCGAGCACCGCTGGGAGGATCTCCGCCGGACGGCCGTCTTCGCGCGCGTCACGCCCGAGGACAAGCTCACGGTCGTTCGCGCGCTCCGGGAAGCGGGACGGATCGTCGCAATGACGGGCGACGGCATCAACGACGCGCCTGCACTCAAGGCCGCGAACATCGGGATCGCGATCGGACTCGGCTCGGCCGACGTCGCGCGCGCGGCCTCGGACCTCGTCGTGACGAGCGGCGACTACGCAACCCTGCCGGCCGCCGTCGCGGAGGGCCGCCAGATCTACGCGAACATTCGCCGTGCCGTCCACTTCCTGCTGCTGTGCAGCCTCTCGACGATCGGCGTCATGCTCGTCTCCGTCGTCACGAACCTGCCGCTGCCGATGAGCCCTCTCCAACTCCTGTGGCTGAACCTCGTCGTCCACATCTTCCCGGCGGTCGCGCTCGTCCTCGTGCCGGGCGAGACGGACGTGATGAGCCGCCCTCCGCGCGATCCTGGAGAACCGCTCCTGACATGGGGCGCGACCGGGCGGGTGGCCGTGAAGAGCGCGGTCGTGGCCGCCGTCGTCCTCTGGAGCTACACCGCTGGCGGCGGACGCGGCGACGGGCCGCGCGGGCAGACGCTCGTGATGGCGACTCTCGCCCTCACACTCCTCGTCGGAACGCTCGCGGGGCTCTCGGAGAAGCACCCCTTCTGGCGGATGGGCCGGAGCCTGACGCCGCCCTTCTGGCTCGCGCTCGCGGGCGGTCTCGCGCTGCAGATCCTCGCCCTGCACTGGGCGCCGCTCGCCTCGGTCCTCCTCACGGAGCCCCTGTCTCCACAGGACTGGCTCCGCGTCGTCGGGATGGCCGGCCTCGCCCTCGCCGCCGTCGAAGCCGGCAAGGCGTTCGTGACGCGCGACCGATCGGTTGGATAGGATCCCTCCATGGCCTCCGTCACGCTCTCTCTCCTCGTTCCCGTCGACTTCTCCCCCGCGTCGCTCAAGGCCCTGCGCGAAGCCGGGCGGCTCGCCGACCAGATGGTCGCCTCCGTGACCCTCCTCCACGTCCGGCCGGTCGCGGACGTGAGCGCCGCGATCGCCGAGGGCCGCGAGGACCTCCTCAAGGGCTCCTCGCGCACGCTCGCCGCCGCGCTGAAGCGCCACTACACCGAGAAGCTCGCCGCGCTCGCCGCCCGCTCCGGCGCCGCCGAGGCGCGCCTTGCCTCGGGCCGCGCCAGCCGCGAGATCGTCAAGGCCGCCAAGGGCTTCGACCTCGTCGTCCTCGGGCGCACGGGCCGGGGCGGAATCACCGGCTTCCTCGGCGGCACCACGCGGAAGGTCCTCGCCTCCTCCCCCGTCCCGGTCGTCGTCGTACCCGGCTGAGACCCTGTCGCGCCCGAAGGCGTAGAATTGCAGGCCTTATGGCACTCAAGCCGACCGGTTCCGCCACGATCTCCTTCGGCCTCGTCTCGATTCCGGTGAACCTCCACTCGGCGAGCGAGTCCAAGGCCGCCGTGTCCTTCAACATGCTCCACGAGTCAGACCACGCCCGCGTCAAGCAGCAGCTCGTCTGCAGCAAGGACGGCGAGATCGTCGAGCGCGACAAGATCGTGAAGGGCTACGAGTTCGAGAAGGGCCAGTACGTCGTCTTCACGCCCGGGGAGCTCAAGGCCCTCGACGAGCAGGCGAACCAGGTCATCGAGATCACGGAGTTCGTGCCGCTCGCGAAGATCGACCCGGTCTTCTTCGACAAGGGCTACTACCTCTCTCCCGGCAAGGGCGCCGACAAGGCGTACCGCCTCCTCTCGCGGGCGATGACGGACACGGGCCGCTGCGGCCTCGCAAAATACGCGGCGCGCGGCAAGCAGTACCTCGTCGTCGTGCGCCCCGTGACGGGCCACGAGGGCGGACTCATGATGCAGCAGCTCCACTACGCCGACGAGGTCCGCTCCTTCACGGACGTCGAGCTCCCGAAGGGCGAGATCAAGGACGCCGAGCTCAAGCTCGCGATCCAGCTCACCGACCAGATCGCGTCCGACGAGTTCCATCCTGAGAACTACAAGGACGAGGTCAAGGACCGCATCGAGGGCCTGATCCAGAAGAAGATCGCCGGCCAGGAGATCTCCGAGACCGAGGCGCCCGCGCCGAAGACGCAGGTCATCGACCTCATGGAGGCCCTCAAGGCGAGCCTCGCGGCGCGCACGGGCCGCAGGGGCACCGCGAAGGCGGACGAGCCCGCGAAGCCCGAGCGCAAGCCTGCGACGCGCGCGGATGCGACGCGCGGCGAGCCGCGGACGAAGCTGCGGGCCGTCGCGAGCGGGAAGAGGGCCGCCAAGGGCTGACATGCCCGCGGGCTATTCGGCGCGCGACGCCGCGACGATGCTCGGGGTCTCGCTCGCGCGCGTCTCCGCGTGGGCCGAGTGGCTGGGTCTCGACGCGGCCCGCCGCGACCTGAGGCTCTCGTTCCAGGACCTCGTCCTCCTGCGCACGGCCAAGGGCCTCGCCGAGGCGAAGGTCCCCGCGGCCACGGTGCGCCGCTCGCTCAAACGCCTGCGCGCCCAGCTCCCGGACGGCCGGCCGATCACCGGCGTGAGGATCGCCGCGGACGGCCGGCGCGTCGTCGCGCGCGACGGCGCGTCCGTGTGGAACCCCGAGTCGGGCCAGGCCCTCTTCGACTTCGCGGTCGCCGAGGTCGCGACGGCGGCAGCGCCCCACGCGCGCAAGGCGGCCGCCGAAGCGCGCAAGGAAGGCGAGAAGCTGACGGCGGCCGACTGGTACCGCCTCGGCTGCGACGTCGAGGCTGCGTCGCCGGTGGACGCCCGGGACGCGTACCGGCGCGCGGTCGAGCTCGAGCCCCACCACGCCGACGCGCACGTGAACCTCGGGCGCCTCCTCCACGAGGACGGGAAGACCGGGGCGGCGGAGGTCCACTACCGCATCGCCCTCACCGCGAACCCGAAGCACGCCCCGGCCGCGTTCAACCTCGGCGTCGCGCTCGAGGACCGCGGAAAGCTCCGCGGGGCAGCGCAATCCTACGAGCGCGCCCTCGCGTCGGACCCCGACTTCCTCGACGCGCACTACAACCTCGGCCTCCTCTACGAGAAGCTCGGCAAGCCCGCCGCGGCGATCCGCCACCTTTCGGCATACAAGCAGGCGCTGGACGGGCTCTGACCGGGTCAGGCCTCCGCGATGCGGCGCGCCATGAGACTAAAGACGATGGTGTGGACCGGCGCGAGAAACCACCAGTAGGCGCGGCCCGCGACCCCCTCGGGGTGAAACTCCGCCGTCTGACGGAGGCGTGAACCGCCTCCCGGAGCCGCCTCGACCTCGAACGTGAGGCGGGCCTGCCCGGGAACCTTCATCTCGGCGCGCAGCGTGAGGAGGCGGCCCTCCTCGAAGCGCTCCACGCGCCAGAAGTCCACGGCGTCGCCGACGCGCAGCAAATCGGGATCGCGGCGTCCCCGCCGCATTCCGACGCCACCGAGCGCGCGGTCGAGCGCCCCGCGCAGCTCCCAGAGGCCGTTCGCGAAGTACCAACCCGT
>JBBQDQ010000057.1:0-18060 GCA_038319835.1 Thermoanaerobaculia bacterium
CAAGGCCGTCGTGAACTCGCTCAGCCTGAAGGAGGGCGAGGAGACGTTCCGGACTCACGCGCGCCTCGTCCGCCGCTACGGCGCCGCCGTGATCGTCATGGCCTTCGACGAGGACGGCCAGGCGACGACTGTCGAGCGGAAGCTCGCGATCGCGCAGCGCGCGTACCGGATCCTGACCGAGGAAGTCGGATTCCCCCCCGAGGACGTCATCTTCGACCCGAACGTCCTGACGGTCGCGACGGGCATCGAGGAGCACGACGGCTACGCGCTCGCGTTCTTCGAGGCGGCGCACCGGATCAAGGAGGCGCTTCCCTTCGCGAAGGTGTCCGGCGGGATCTCGAACGTCTCGTTCTCGTTCCGCGGCAACAACACCGTCCGCGAGGCGATGCACGCGGCGTTCCTCTACCACGCGATCCGCGCCGGCCTCGACATGGGGATCGTGAACGCAGGCCAGCTCGCCGTGTACGAAGACGTCCCGAAGGATCTCCTCGCGCGCGTCGAGGACGTCCTCCTGAACCGGAGGCCCGACGCGACCGAGCGCCTCCTCGCGTTCGCCGACTCCGTGAAGAAGACGGGGCCCGCCGAGGCGAAGACCGACGCCTGGCGGAGCGGCACGGTCGAGCAGCGGCTCACGCACGCCCTCGTCCACGGGATCACGGACTTCGTCGAGTCCGACACCGAGGAGGCCCGCGCCCGGCTCCCGCGTCCGCTGGACGTGATCGAGGGCCCCCTCATGGCGGGCATGAACGTCGTCGGCGACCTCTTCGGAGCCGGGAAGATGTTCCTTCCGCAGGTCGTCAAGAGCGCGCGGGTCATGAAGCGCGCGGTCGCGTACCTCGAGCCGTACCTGCAGGCCGACAAGGCCGCGGGCGCGTCGACGTCGCAGGGCAAGGTCCTCCTCGCGACGGTCAAGGGCGACGTCCACGACATCGGAAAGAACATCGTCGGCGTCGTCCTCGCGTGCAACGGCTACGAGGTGATCGACCTCGGCGTCATGGTGTCCGCGGACCGCATCCTGAAGGCCGCGAAAGAACACGCCGTCGACGTCGTCGGGCTCTCGGGGCTCATCACGCCCTCCCTCGAGGAGATGACGCACGTCGCGCGCGAGCTCGAGCGCGCGGGCTGCGCCGTGCCCCTCCTGATCGGGGGGGCCACCACGAGCCCGGTCCACACGGCCGTGAAGATCGCCCCGGCATACGGCCGGCCCGTCGTCCACGTGCACGACGCCTCGCGCGCCGTCGGCGTCGCCTCCGGCCTCCTCGGCGCGGAGAAGGCGGCGTTCGCGGACGCGAACCGGAAGAAGCAGGCGCTCCTCGCTGGCGAGTACGCGCAGCGGGCGAAAAAGCCGCTCGTCCCGCTCGCGGCCGCGCGCGGGCGCAGGCCGAAGATCGACTGGGCGGCGGCTGACCTGCCGACGCCGTCCTTCACGGGCGTCCGCGTCCTCGCCGACGTCCCGCTCGACACGCTCGTCCCGTTCATCGACTGGTCGCCCTTCTTCCACGCCTGGGAGCTGCGCGGCCGCTACCCGCGGATCCTGGAAGACCCGGTCCTCGGCGACCGGGCCAAAGAGCTCTTCGCGGACGCGCAGACGCTCCTCGCGCGAATCGTGAAGGACCGCCTCCTCTCGGCGCGTGGCGCGTACGGGTTCTTCCCCGCCGCGTCCGAAGGGGACGACGTCGTTCTCTTCGCCGACGAGGCGCGAACGCAGCAGCTCGCGACGCTCCACACGCTGCGCCAGCAGATGGAGAAGCCCGAGGGCCAGCCGCTCGAGGCGCTGGCCGACTACGTCGCGCCGCTCGCGAGCCGCCGCCGCGACCACCTCGGCCTCTTCGCCGTGACGACCGGGATCGGCGCCGATAGCCTCGCGCGCTCTTACGAGGCCGCACACGACGACTACTCCGCGATCCTCGTGAAGGCGCTCGCGGACCGCCTCGCCGAGGCCTTCGCCGAAATGCTCCACCAGCGCGCGCGCGCCGACTGGGGTTACGGCCGCCACGAGGCGCTCTCGCACGACGAGCTCCTCAGGGAGAAATACCGGGGCATCCGGCCGGCGCCCGGCTACCCCGCCTGTCCCGACCACACGGAGAAGGGCACGCTCATGACGCTCCTCGGCGGGGCGGAGGCCACGGGGATCGCGCTGACGGAGAGCTTCGCGATGTCACCCGCCGCGTCCGTCTCGGGCTTCTACTTCGCCCATCCCGACGCCCACTACTTCGCCGTCGGACGGCTCGGGCTGGACCAGGTCGAGGACTACGCGCGCCGCAAGGGGATGTCCCCCGAGGACGCCGAGCGCTGGCTCGCGCCGAACCTCGGGTACGAGCCCGCGCGGACGGCCGCACCCGCCGCCGCCGTGCGCTGACGGAAGGCCCGGCTCCATTCGCCGACCCCCGGCGTCCGTTGGCCGATTTCTCCGGGCCGAACGCGTTTCCCGCGCGTACCTTCAGCGTGGAGGCAGACATGGAAACCCCTCTCAGCCCGCGCACCTCGGCCCGCTACGGCCGCCTGCTCGTCGGCCTGCTCTTCATCGCGGGCGGCATCCTCTTCACGCTCGCGAACTTCGGCGTCGTCCACGTGAGGGACGTCACGCGGTACTGGCCGCTCATCCTCGTCGCGATCGGCCTCCTGCGCCTCGCGTCGCGCAACGTCTTCGCCGGCCTCGTCTTCCTCGGCCTCGGCGTCCTGTTCCAGCTCCGCGAGCTGGACCTCATCTGGTTCCGGTTCTTGATGCTCCTGCCGCTCATCTTCGTGATCGTGGGCCTGAGGATCGTCACGGAGGGAGCCCGGCGCCGCTGGCCGCCCCCGCAGAACCTGGCGGGCGCCGGCGGCGTCGTGAACGAGTGGGCCGTCTTCGGCGGCGGCGACCGGCGGATCTCGTCCGAGTTCGCCGGCGGCCAGGCAAACGCCGTCTTCGGCGGCTTCAACCTCGACCTGAGGAAATCCACGATGGTGGGCGACTCGGCCGCGATCGACGTCTTCTGCTTCTGCGGCGGCGGCGAGATCCGCGTGCCGGAGGGCTGGAACGTCGTCCTGAAGGTCGTCGCCATCTTCGGCGGGACGGACGACAAGACGCGGCACGAGCCGCCTCCCGGCGGCGGCGTGCCCCTCAAGACGCTCGTCGTCACCGGATTCATCGTCTTCGGCGGTCTCGGCGTCAAGAACTGAAGGCGCGCCGTGCACCCGCTTCTCGCGCGGCCGGGCGCCTTCGTGGTCTACCTCCTCGCGTGGGTCCCGCTCACGGCGATCCTCGGCGCCCTCCTCGTCCTCGCCGGCGGGACGTCGCCGCTCGAGGCCGCGGTCGTCTCGCCGCTCCTGACGGGCGTGTACGCCTTCGTCTGCCTCTCCTCGTGGTACCTCTGCGTCGCTTTCCCGATCCGGACGTCGCGGCTCTTCTCGCTCGGCGTCACGATCACCGTGGCGTCCTGCGTCGCCGCGTCGCTCTGGGTGCTCTGGGGCGCGACGCTCGGCAGCCTCCTGGCTCTCGCACCGCCCTTCGCGACGCTTCCGGAGACGCTCCGGACGGCGACGCCGGTCGTCCTGATTCTCGGCATCCTCCTCTACCTCCTCGCCGTCGCGCTCCACTACCTCCTCGCCGCCGCCCGCGAGGCGCAGGAGCGTGAGGAGCGCGAGGCCGAGCTGAAGTCCCTCGCGCGCGAGGCCGAGCTGCAGGCCCTCAAAGAGCGCCTCAACCCGCACTTCCTCTTCAACGCGCTGAACTCGATCGCCTCGCTCGCAGCGACGCGGCCCGACGAGGCCCGGCGCATGTGCGCCCTGCTCTCGGATTTCCTCCGGACGACGCTCGGCCTTTCGGGCCGGGCCCAGATCCCGCTCTCCGAGGAGATCGCCCTCGTCCGCCGCTACCTCGCCGTCGAGCGCGTGCGCTTCGGCGACCGGCTCGGCGTCTGCGAAGACCTCGACCCCGAAGCGTCCGACGCGCAGGTGCCGCCGCTCCTCCTTCAGCCGCTCGTCGAGAACGCCGTCAAGCACGGGATCGCGGGCCGCCTCGACGGCGGGACGCTCACGCTCGTCACGAAGCGCATCGGGAGCCGCGTGTCGATCGTCGTCGAGAACCCCACCGACGCGGACGCGCCACGCGCCGACGGAACGGGGATGGGCCTTTCGAACGTCGCCCGCCGCGTCGCCGCGTCCTGGGGCGACTCCGGCCACTTCACGGCCGGCCCCGTCGATTCGCGCTTCCGCGCCGAGATCGAGCTGCCCCTCCCCGGCTGACCGGCCGGAGCTATCCTCGCTCCGTGACCTCCCGCCCTCTCGGCGTCGTGATCGTGGACGACGAGCCGCTCGCGCGCGCGCTCGTCCGCGAGCTCCTCGCCTCCCGCCCCGATGTCGAGGTCCTCGCCGAGTGTGCGAACGGGTTCGAGGCGGTCAAGGCGGTCGCCGAGACGAAGCCCGACGTCCTCTTCCTCGACGTCCAGATGCCGCGCCTCGATGGCTTCGAGGTCCTCGAGCTCATCGAACGCGACGCCGAGGGCCGCCCCGCGGTCGTCTTCACGACTGCGTACGACCAGTACGCGCTCCGGGCCTTCGACGCGAACGCCGTCGACTACCTCCTCAAGCCCTACGACCGCGCGCGCTTCGACACCGCCCTCGAGAGGGCGCGGAGCCGCATCGGCGCTGCCGCTCCCGGGGCGAGCGCGCCGAGGCGCGAGGGGCCGCTCTCTCGCGTCGTCGTGAAGGACGGCACGACCGTGACGGTCCTCCCCGTCGCGACGATCGACTTCGTGAAGGCCGAGGACGACTACGTCCTCCTCCGCGCGGGCGGGAAGAACCACCTCAAGCAGCAGACGCTCGCGAGCCTCGAGGAGGCGCTCCCGAAGGAGCGCTTCGTGCGCATCCATCGGTCGTACATCCTGAATCTGGACCGCCTCTGGAAGGTCGAGCCTTCCGACACGGGGGCGCCGACGGCGATTCTCACGGACGGGACCCGTCTGCCCGTGAGCCGCGCGGGCGCCCAGCGCCTGAACGAGCTCCTCGGCCGCTGACTCGGCTAGAGTCCGAACATGGTCTGGCCGTTCGGGAAGAAGCCGGAGAGGCGCGAAACGCAGCGCGTGACCCAGAGCGCGATCCCGCGCGACCTCGACCGCGCGGGCCCCGTTCCGCCTCCGCCGCGCACGGCGCACCCGCCCGCGATATCCCTTCACACGTTTGCGGAGGTTCCCTCTTCGCGCCTGTTGCGTCTCGGCAGTGGCAAGGACGGTTTCTTCTTGGAAGGTGAAGAGAGAAAAAGCCGGTCTCTGGCCCTTCTGGTGCTGCAGGCCGGCGACTCGACGACGGCCGGAGACGTTCTCCTCTGGTCCCCTTCTCTTCCGCTCGAAGAACTTTCCAGAACGTCCCCCGGGCCCCAGCACCATTTCAGGAGAGACGGCCTCGCCGGGCGCGGAGTCTCCGGCATCACGGGACTGCGCACCCTTCACGCCGGAGGCGGGATCACGGTGCTGCGTCTCGGGCCGCCGCCGGGCGCGCGTTGGGTCTTCGTTGGCCTGTCCGCGATCGCCGTCTTCTCCGGCCAGGTCACGCTCGTCGATGGCGACGAGTCGCGGCTCGTTCCGGCGGGGCGCATCGCGCTCGTCGGCGACCCCACCGCGACGCTCTACTTCGAGGCCGGAAACGACTCCGCGCTCTCGGTCGCGCTGGGCGGGGCAAACGTCGTCTCGGCGCTCGGCTGACGCTCGCGTAAACACGCGCCGGCCTCCCTGCGGCGTCCCCGTCTAGAATGGGTCCCCTTTCCGGAGGACCAAGCCGATGTCACCGTCGAAACCTTCCGCCGACGCGCCGGCGCTCTCCGCCAGGCGCGGCGCCGACCTCATCCCCACCGTCAACCCCAAGGGCGAAATGGCGTGGGAGAGCTCCCCGTCGCGCTACATCGCCAAGGTGAGCCTCGCGACGGGCAAGGAGATCCTCCGCCCGCTCGACCCCGACGACCTCCTCGTCTCGGCGCACCGGGACAAGAACCCGATTGAGGTCACCGCGCAGTTCCTCGCGAGCCGCGCGATCTCGTGGACGGGCAACGAGCAGACCGTCAAGGACGGTTTGCGGAAGGTGAACCTCCTCGGCCTGAAGATCGCCGAAGCCCTCGGGCAGGCGACGGGCAGCCGCTCCGTCGAGAAGCAGGCGAAGCGGTTCATCGGGGTCTCCGACCGCGACGTCTTCTTCAAGTTCCGCGAGGCCTCGCACCTCTCCGAGAAGGAGGTCAAGGCGCGGATCGAGAAGCTGCAGAAGGAAGCGCGGGCCCTCCTCCGGGCGCGCGGCCGCAGCCCGAAGCTCCACGTGCTCCTGACCGGCGCGACCGGCTTCATCGGCAAGGAGATCCTCTTCCAGGCCGCCGGCGACCGGCGGATCGAACGCGTCGTCTCCGTCGTGAGGCCCGAGAAGATCCGGGACCCGAAGACGAAGGAGGTCGTGAAGGTCCTCACGCCGAAACAGCGCGGGGCGATCCTCCTCCGGCGCATCGGGATCACCGGCGCGAAAGCGAAGAAGTTCGTCTTCATCGACGGAGACATCGAGAAGCCGAACCTCGGGATCGCGGACGCGGATCTCGCCCGCCTCGAAACGTCCGTCACGAACGTCGTCCACTGCGCGGCCAGCGTGTCGTTCGACGACGCGTACGAGAACTCCTTCCGCGCCAACGTGCAGGGTGCGCGCAACGCGCTGGAGTTCGCGCTGTCGCTCCAGGCCGCGAAGGGCTCGAAGTTCATCCAGCACATCGCGATCGAGACGTCCTACATCCACGGGCGCAAGAAGCGCACGACGGCGCAGGAGTCGGCCCTCGTGTTCCCGCGGAACTTCTACAACAACTTCTACGAGCTCACGAAGGCGATGGCCTCGCTCGAGACGGACTACACGCTCATCGAGAAGGGCCTGCGCGTCTCGCAGCTCCTCCCGTCGATCGTGATCGGGCACAGCAAGACAGGGAACAACCGGGGCGACACGAAGGTCGTGAACGCACCGATCAACGCCTTTGGACGGAGCAAGGAGGCCATGGACCTCCTGCAGGGCGACGCCGTCGGGCGCGGAAAGGCGTGGCTCATCGGCTCGATCGCGTCTGCGTTCCCCGGGGACCGCTCCGCCGAGCTGAACATCGTCCCCGTGGACCGCGTCGTCGAGGGGATCCTCGCGGCGCTGACGGTTCCCGAGTCGATCGGCGAGCGGATTCACCTCGCCACGGACAACCGGATCCGGTCCGAAGACATCGCGCGGATCACGCGCGAGGAGATCGGAATCGACGTCCACCTCGCCGACCCGACGCTCTTCCGCAACGTGACGCTTCCGGTCGTCAAGGCCGTCCTCGAGAGGAGCGGCGAGCCGAAGCTCGCGAACGCGCTCGACAAGCTCGGGACGATCTTCGGCGGCTACGGCGAGTGGGGCCAGCCGATCCACGACGTTGGGAACGACGTGAGGATCCTCGGGCTCCCGCTCCGGCGCCCGAACACGGAGAACGCGTTCCGCATGCTCTGCCGGCACAACAAGTACGTGCAGGAATTCGGCAAGGTCCGCGACCTCGACGAGATCGCGCGCCGCGAGCACCTCTGGGAGAAGACGCTCAAGGCGATCGAGCTGTCGACGGGACGCCAGGTCGCGTCGATCCCGCCTGAGGAATTCCGTCGATTCCTCGGCCAGCGGATCGAGCTGAAGGGGTTCAAGGAGAGGGAGAAGTAGGGCTCTCTCCGGACTCTAGCGGGGTCGGGACCTCTCCGCGAGGAGGCCCGTCGCGAGGGTGAGGTCGAGGTCCGCGACCAGGGCGATCCGCACGTATTTCGCGCTCACGGCAGAGCGAGCAGGTACTCAGCCATCGCGGCAAGCTCGGCGTCGGACAGGTACGCGTACTTCGGCATCTTCGAGCCCGGGACGAGCTTCTTGGGGTCCTTGAAGTGCTCGACGAGCCACGGCTCGTCGCGCTTGCCAAGGAGGTGCTGGAGCGCGGGGCCACGGCGCCCGCCGTCGCCGTAGATCTGGTGACACTGCCGGCAGTCCTCCCGGTCGATCGCGGCGCCGCCGACGCGGATCGGCTCGGGCAGCTTCGCGAAGCTCCCGCCGTCCTTGAGCGCCGCGACGTAGCCGAGGAGCGACGGAATGTCCTTGTCGGGATCCTCGCCGCCCGCGCCGTCCGCGCCGCCCGCGGCGGGCTTCGGCGACTTCTCGCTCACGTGCGCGACCGCGGCCTCGGCGCTCCACGCGATGGGCCGCGACGCGAGCGGCGGGAGCGCCGCCGCTCCGGGAAGAGCGGGCGGAGGCGACGTCTCGCTCCCGTGGCACGACGCGCAGCCGCGCCGCTCGTAGGCCGCGAGGCCGCCGAGGAGGCGCGGGTCGGGCACGTCGCCGGACCCGAGGCCCGACTTCGGCTTGACCTTCGGCGCGTCCAGCGCGCCGAAGACGAGAAGGGCGAGGATCCCGGCGCCGACGAGCCCACCGGCGACGAGGACGCGCTTGCGGTCGCGCGGGCGGCGCGAGGCGCCGCGGTCCAGCCACGGCACGAGGGCGAGGAGCAGCATCGACACCCCGGGGAGGACCGCCGTGCCGACCGGCTCGAGCGGACCCTTGAAGAACTTCAGGAGCTGGAAAAGCGGGAGGAAGTACCACTCCGGCCGCGGCACGTAGGAGGTGTCCGAGGGGTCGGCGACGCGCTCGAGCGGCGCGGGCGAGCCGGCGGCGAGCGCGAAGAGGAGGAGGACGACCGCGAGGCCGACGACCGCGTCGCGTGCGGCCTGGTACGGGAAGAACGGCTCGCGCGGATCGGGCCCGTCCGTCGGCCCGGCGTGGCCGTGTTTGCGGAGGAGGAGGAGGTGGAGCGCAACGAGGCCGAGCGTGAGGATCGGGAGGAGGATCACGTGGACGGCGTAAAAGCGCGTGAGCGTTGCCGCGCCGACCGCGCCACCGCCCGCCATGACGCGCGACGCCGCGGTGCCGACGACCGGAATGGCCGAGGGGACCTTCGTCCCGACGACCGTCGCCCAGTAGGCCTTCTGGTCCCACGGGAGGAGGTAGCCCGTGAAGCCGAACGCGAGGATCAGGAGGAGGAGCGCGACGCCGACGAGCCAGTTCAGCTCGCGCGGCTTGCGATACGACCCGAACAGGAACGTCCGGGCGAGGTGGAGCGCGGCGAGGACGACGATCGCCGAGGAGCCCCAGTGGTGCAGGCCCCGCACGACCGCGCCCGCCGGCAGCTTCGTCTGGATCGCCTTCACGCTCTCCCACGCGTGGTCCGGCGTCGGGGCGTAGGCGAGCGCGAGCGCGAGGCCCGTGATCACCTGGACGACGAGCGCGAAGAGCACCGCGGAGCCCAGCGCGAACAGCCACGCGTGACGCCTCGGCACTGGCTCGTCCGCGAACGCCCGCCAGAACGTCGACGCGCCCGCGCGCGACTCGAGGAACGCGACGAGCTTCTTCATGCCTCGAACGCCGCCGGATCGACGGTCACGCGGCCACCGGCGATCGCGAGCGGCGCCTTCGCGAGCGGGCGCGGCGGGGGCCCGGCGAGGACGCGCCCGTCGGCGCCGTACACGCCGCCGTGGCAGGGGCAGAGAAACGCCTTCTTCTCCGCGTTCCACGCGACGCCGCAGCCGAGGTGCGTGCACGTCGTCGAGACCGCCGCGAGACCGGACGGCGAGGACGGGTCCTTCACAACGGCGAGGCGCTCCCGGACCCGGCGCGTCATGGTGCCGTCCTCGATCTTTCGCTCGACAACGACCTCCACCGCGCCCGCGGCACCGCTCACGACCGAGTCGAAGTCGTTCGCGGCCCCGAGGTCGAGCGAGGCGCCCGCTTCCGCACGCCGCTTCACGAGAGGCGACAGCGCGAACGTCAGGGCAGCGCCCGCAACCGACGCGAATGCGGCGGCGCCGGCGGCGAGAGCGGTGAGCGTGAAGGTGCGGCGCGTAGGCATCGGCGCGTCCCGTAATGGAGACTTCGTCTCGGTAAGGATATTCCGGCCTAGCTCCGTCCGGGGCCGTAAATCAGCGCCGCGCAGACCGTACCCCAGATCACGACGGTGGCGAGGAGGCCCGGGTCCGTGAACAGGTCCGACGTCGCGTCCTCGCCGCCGCCGCGCGTCTCGATGAGGCGCCAGCGGAAGAGGCCGAAGAGGACGATTGGCACCGTGACGAGGAGGCGGTCCGTCCGGAACCACGCGATCGTCTCCGGCGCGACCGTGTAGAGCGCGTAGCAGACGATCGTCGTCCCGAGCGCGACGTTCTCGAACGCCTCGAGGAGGCCGACCGGCACCTCCCTCAGGGACTCGCGCCCGGCCGCGCCGCGCACGGCGAGCTCGCTGCGCCGCTTGCTGAGCGCGAGGAAGAGGGCGAGGAAGAACGTGCAGAGGAGCAGCCAGTGCGACGGCGCCACCTGCGCGGCCGCCGAGCCCGCGAGGACGCGCAGGACGTACCCGGACGCGACGATGAAGACGTCGAGGAGCGCGACCTTCTTGAGCCCCAGCGAATAGAGGACCGTGACGGCCGCGTAGACGAGCGTCGCCGGCAGCGCCGCGGGCGCGGCGAGGAAGACGACGAGGAGCGCTGCGGGCCCGAGGACCGCGGCCAGGAGGAGCGCCGATCCCGCGCCCAGGGCCCCCGACGCCACGGGGCGGTCCTTCTTGACGGGATGCAGGCGGTCCGCCTCGGCGTCCCGCACGTCGTTCAGGAGGTAAAGCGCCGAGGCGAGCGCGCAGAACGCGGCCGCTACCACCGCCGTCCGGCCGGCGAGCTCCCCGCGGTCCGCGACCTTGCCGAACAGGACCGGTGCGAGGACGAACAGGTTCTTGACCCACTGCGCGGGGCGCAGGGCCGCCAGGACCGGAGGAAGCCGCTTCACGGTGTTGCATTATGGAGGGACATGCAGGCGACGAGGGCCGAGGCCGTCCGGACCGGCGACACGATCGACATCGATGGCGGCTACCAGCACCGCGCGTTGACCGAGGGTTTCGTCGTTCAGCGTTTCTGGCACCGTCTCAAGACGGTCACGATCGAGCGCGTCGCCCCGCCGGAGCCGGGGATGGCCGTCCTCGACCTCGGCTGCGGCTCCGGCGTCGTCGCGGACTGGCTCGCCTCCCGGGCGCGGACGGTCGACGCGGTCGACGCGAACCCGCGGGCGGTCGAGTACGCGCGCCGGACGTTCGTGCGGGAGAACCTGACGTTCCACCTCGCGACCGCGGACGCGCTCCCGTTCGGGGAAAAGCGTTTCGACAGGATCTACGTCCTCGAGTTCATCGAGCACCTTTACGCGGGCCAGCTCACGGCGCTGTTCTCCCGGCTCCGCGCTCTCCTCACGCCGGGCGGCACCGTCTTCCTCACGACGCCGAACTACCGGAGCCCGTGGCCGCTCCTCGAAGGCGCGATGGACCGGCTCGGCCTCGCGCCGCACATGGAGGGCGAGCAGCACGTCTCGCACCCGACGCCGCGTTTCCTCGACGCCCTCGCGCAGGAGAGCGGTTTTTCCGTCGTGCGACGGGGGCGGTTCGCGGGAGCCGCGCCATTCGCGGCGGCCGTCTCGTGGCGGCTTGCCGAAGCTCTCGACCGCGCGGAACACCGCCTCGGCTGCCCGCTCGGCTCACTCCTCTACGCGCTCTGGAGGAGGGTGTGAGCGTCGACCTGTCGGTCGTCGTCCCCGTCTTCAACGGGGCGGAGCTCGTCGCGCCCGGCGTGACGCTCCTTGCGGAGGCGCTCGCGGCGCGCCCGGGAAGCTGGGAGATCGTGCTCGTCGACGACGGCTCCACGGACGGAACGGCCGCGCGCGCCCCCGTGTCCGGCCGGGTCCGGCTCGTCGCCCTGCCGAAGAACCGCGGGAAGTTCGCGGCGATCAAGGCCGGGATGGCGGCGGCGCGCGGGCGCTGCCGCATCTTCACGGACGTCGACGTCCCGTACGACCTCGAGGCGCTCGCGTACGTCGAGTCGCTCGTGAACGAGCGCGGATTCCACGTCGTCGTCGGCGACCGGACGCTCGACGCGTCGGCCGGGGCGGAGCGCCGGCCCTGGCCGCGCGCGGCCGCGAGCGTCGCGTTCGCCGGTCTCGTGCGGCTCTTCGTGACGGGCGGCCTCTTCGACACGCAGTGCGGTCTGAAGGGGTTCCGCGGCGACGTCGCGGACCTCCTTTTCCCTCTCCTGACGGTGGACGGTTTCGCGGGCGACGTCGAGCTCCTCTACGTCGCGCTCAAGTACAACCTCGAGCTCCGCCGGATTCCCGTCCGCCTCCGCCGACACGACGCCTCGACGGTCCGCGTCGGGGCTCACGCGCCGGGGATGCTCCTCGAGGTCCTGAAGATGCGCGGGAAGTGGGTGCGGGGCCTCTACCAGTCCGAGGGACTCCGGCGCCTCTCGACCCAGGACTACTGGCCTGCGGCCCCCGGGGCGTCCGCGTGAGGACGCGGGCCGCGGCGGGCGCCCTCGCTGTCTTCCTGGCCGCCGCCGCAACGCCGACCCGTGCGGACGGGCCGTTCACGATCGCAGTCCCGGGGGCCGGTGCGCCCGCCGGGGAGGTCGGCCTTTTCGACGCGACCGGCCGCCGCCTCGGACGCCTCACGGGCCTCGGGGAGCCCGCCCATCTCGCGGCCGTGGACGGCGACCGGTTCCTCCTCCTCGACCGCGCCACGGGCCGGCTCCTCGAGCTGGACGCCGACGGGCGCGTCACCCGCGACCAGGCCTGCCCGCCCACGAACCCCCATCCGGACCGCGCGCTCCCCCTCGAGGGCGGCCACGTCCTCTTCGCGTCCGAGTTCCGCGTCACGGAGGTCGACGGTTCCGGAAAAGCGGTCGCCGAGTTCGACCCGCCGGCGAACGTGCTCCTGCTCGGCGCGGCGCGCCTCGCGGACGGCAGCACGGTCTTCTCGTCCACCGAGGAGCCGCAGCCCATCCTGCGGCGCGCGCCGGGCTCGCAGGACTTCGAGCGCCTCGTGCTCGGCGACGGCTGGGGGCATACGCGCTTCTCGCTCCGGCTCGAGCCGGAGGCGCCCTCCTCGTCCGCGTTCCTCGTCTGGCACCACGACCTCGAGACCGTGTCGCGCATGGTCCTCGAGAACGGCCGGCTCGTCGCGAAGGCGTACTACTCGATGCCGCTCGTGTGGAAGGTCGCCGCAGACGGGGCGGGTGGCATCGTCGGGATCTCCGACTCGTTCGAGATCCGCCACGCGACGCTCGACGGCTCGATGACACGGTTCCGTGTGCCGTTCGCCCCTCTGGGCGCGGTCTACCTGCCCGCCCGCAAGCTCTACGCCGTCTCCTACGTCCGCGTCCCCGCCGCGGCGTGGCCCGAAAGCTGGCAGGCGGGCGCGTCGGCGGCGCGGTTCCCGTGGCCGCGGTTCGCGCTCTTTCTCCTCGCGGCCGCCGCGGTCGGAGCGGCGGTCTTCTTCGGGCGAGGCCGCCCGCCGGCCGCCTCGCCGTCGCCGGTCGTCGTCCCGGCCGGTCCACCCGCGGGAGACCGGCGCTCCCTCGCGCGACGCGTTCTTTCGGCTGCCGTGGCGTTTACGCCGCTCGTCCTCTACGCCGCCGCCCTCGTCCTCGCCCGGCAGGGCGTCCTCCTCCTGACCCCCGATTTCCACCCGGAGAGCGACGTCCCGCTCCTCGCCGGGTTCTCCCTCGCGCTCGCTGCGGCGATCTGGGACCGCGTCGCGACGAAGCGGAAGGACCCTTACTGGCAGGCGGTCCTCGCTGCGCCCGCCGAGGACCGGCGGCTCCTCCTCGCGCTCTTCGGCGGCGCCGTAGCGCTCGCGGGGGGGATGGCGGTCCTCTACCGATGGCGCGCCGCCAGGGCCGAGGTGGACTCCGCGTGCCTCTGGGCCGCCCTCCATGTCCTCGTCTTTGCCATGGTCGCGGCGTCGTTCCGCGGCCGCCTCCGCCTCCTCGAGGCCGCACGCACGCACTGGCCCGTCCTCGTGCCGCTCCTCGCCGCGTGCGTGACCCACTTCTCGCACCTCATCGACGTCCCGACGAACGTCCACTTCGACTTCGTCTACACGTCCGTTTCGGCGCTCGAGCTGCTCGACGGCCGGCTCCAGAGCATCTTCCAGCCGGGCTTCGTGCCCGTGCCCGTGATCGGCCTCCTGCCCGAGATCACGGGCTTCCTGCTCGCGGGCCCGACGGAGATCGGCTTCCGCCTCGGCCCCGTGCTCGCGGGCATCTCCGGAGTCCTCGCCGTGTACGTCCTCGGTGTCGTGTGGCGCTCACGGGCGGCCGGCCTCCTCGGCGCGATCTTCCTCGCGGGTGCCGTGCCCTGGATCCACTTCAACCGGATGTCCGCGACGGGCGTCTCGGCGATCGCGGGCCTGTGGCTCGTCGTCTTCTTCGCGCTCGCGCTCAAGACGAACCGTGCGGGATGGTGGCTCCTCGGAGGGTGGGTCGCCGGCTGGTGCTTCTACCTCTGGCCGGCGTCGCGCGTGGCGCCGGTCGCGTGCTTTCTCGCGGGCCTCGTCCTCGCGCTCCGATCGCCACGGGCGACGGCGCGGCGCTGGGCGGGGCCTCCGCTCATGGCGCTCGTCTTCCTCCTGTGGATCGTTCCGCTCCTGCCCCTGTGGATTGCTCTGCCGAACTACGCGATGCCGCGCGCGCAGGAGTCCCTCGAGGTCTACAAGCCGCAGGGGGGGCTGAACCACGAGCGGCTGCGCGCCTCCTTCGGGCGCCCGCTCGCGATGAGCGCGGGCTGGTTCTTCGCGACTCCCGACCAGAGCAGCCAGGGCTCGATGTCGCCGGCGCTGAATACGACCGAGGCGGCGCTCCTCGTCGCGGGCGTCGCGGTCGCGCTCGCGGCGGGCTTCTCGCTGAACGTCCTCCTCCTCCTCTACGTCGGGCTCGTCCTGCTCGTCCTCGGGGCGTTCGCGGGCTCGCCGCCCTGGTACACGCGAATGCTGCCAAGCCTCCCGATCGCCTGCGCGTTCATGGGCGCCGCCGTTGCGTCCGTGCTGGACTCCCTGCGTCTCCCGGACCCGCGCGTACGCGCGGCCGCGCTCGCGGCGGCAGTGGCGGCGATACTTTCGTTCTCGACCGCCGCGAACCTCAGGCGCTATGTCGACTACGAAACCAACCAGCGCCCTCTCTGGGAGGCGACGGCGCTCGGCCGGCGGCTCCGCACGCTCGGGCCCGGCCGCACCGTCTACATCGTCGCGACGGATCGCTCGGACTGGTCCCTCAACGTGAACGGCGAGCGCCCCCCGCGCCTCGGAGAGATGCTCCCCTTCGTCTGGAACCTCCACCTCCTCGAGATCCGCGAGCTGGAGGAAGGAGCGACGCTCGTCCCGGGGCCGAAGGCGGTCGTCGTGCCGAAGGAGCGCATCGCCGTGGACGTCCCGAAGCTTCTCTCGGCGTTTCCGCAGGCACGCGTGGAGGATCTACCGGGCGTCGAGGGCCGGTGGGCTCAGATCCTCCTGATCGACTGAGCGGGGAGGGTTACTTTCCGCGGCTCGCGGCCACGTTGAGCGTGGCCGCCCCGAGGCGGCGCGGCTCGGACCCGGGCTCGACGACCCACATCTCGACGGCGTACTCGCCGTTCGACCAGCTCGCCGTGTCCGCGACGAAGCTCACCGTTCCCGGGTCGGCGGGCAGAGGCTTGGACTCCTCGCTCACCTTCGTTCCGGCCGGGTTCTTGACCCACGTGACCTTCGTCGTGGATCCGGACTTCGCGTCGCGGATCGCGTACGAGACGAACGCCTTGTCGCCCCTGGCGAACGCGTTGCCCTCGCCGCGGACCTGCCCGTCGGGCCCGAGCGCGTAGCCGAGGCGGAACGCGTCGAGACGCATCTGCGCCTTGGCCGCCGCGGCCTCGGGCGTCGGCGCCTCCGCGGACGGCGTCGACGCGGGGCCTCCCCCCGCGACGGGCTTCGGGGCTTCTTTCTTTCCGCCGCAGGCCGCGAGCAGGAGGGCGACCGCGCAAGCGGGGATAAAGACGTTCGTGAGGGTGCGTTTCATGTCCACGACTCCGTCCGGCCCGATTTTCCCCGCACCGGAAACCGGTCGGGAGTGCGCGCCGGAAGCGTCCCGAGGATAGCGCCCCCGGAGGCAGATTTCCAAGCGCTCAGGGAGCGAAGAGGAACGGCGTCCCGTGCCGCCGCGCTCGCAGGAGGACGAGGTCTTCGACCGAGAGCGGCGGCCGCGGTCCGGCTTCGGGCGGCGGTCGGAGCGCGGAAGGCGGCACGATGGACTCGGCGCCCCCGGGCGGCGTCCAGATCCAGTCGATCGCCGCGGGCCTGTGAATGACGTGGTATGCGATCTCGACGGCGTGCGGGCCGCGCTTCAGGGAGACGGGCTCGAAGCGGGTGCGCTTCTCGCCGTCGCCCTCGGATCGCCGGACCGGACCGCCGTCGAGCGTCATCTCGACGGTGCCGCCATGCGTGAAGAAGCCGAACGCGTAGGGTCCGTCGGCCGGCGCCACGAGCGTGCCCCGCCAGCGGGCCGTCCACTCGTCGTCGAAGTCGAAATCCGTGCCGAGCGACATCGCGGCGAGCGTGCCGTCGAGGCGGAGCTGAACGGCGGCCTTCGGATGCGTGTACGTGCCGAGGAGCCCCTGCACGGGGCCGTCCACGGCCCAGAGCTCCGACGGGCGCGTGCGCCGGAGGGCGGTCTCGCCCTCGGGTTTCCACAGGAACGTCGCCGGCCCGCCGCCGAGGGGCGCGGTGAACTCGACACGGTGGTCGCCTTCCGGCAGCGCGACCGTCACGTCGCCCGCGCTGCCCCTGGCGCGGGCGATTTCCCGGCCGTCGACGGCGAGAACGCCCTCCCCGATCGAGAAACGGACGTTCCCGTAGCGCGGCACGCGGAGCGCGGCGCGCCAGCGCGCCGGCCGGACCGTCGCCGCCGCCCCGGCTCCGCCCGGAGGCGCGTCGCCGATCGCGTCGACGCGCACCGGCGGCGCTCCGGCGACGGACACGAGGGCCCCGCGGCGCGCGGACCACGCCGCGAGCGGTACGCGGTACTCCGTGACGACGAGCTCGTTCGGGAAATGCCGCGCCTCGCGGGTCGCGCCGCCCGGGTAGACGCTTTCGAGATAGGGCAGGTAGTAGCTCTGCCGCGCGTAGACGAGGAACGAGAGGTCGCGCACGGCCGGCAGCGCGAGCGGAAGGGCGACGCCGGGCGTCGCAACGCCCAGGCGGTGCGCGAGCGGCGCCTCGAGGTGCACCCAGCCGGAGTTCACCATGTGCGCGTCGTTTCCGACCGTCAGGGCCCAGCCGCCCGAGCCCGCCTCGGCGGTGACCTCGCCCTCGACGCGCGTGAAGGGCCAGCGGTCGACCTCTGCGTACGGGCCGAAGTAGAAGGCCAGCTCCGTCACCGCGCAGAAGGCCGCGACGAGCGCGACGGCGACCGTGACGGCCCTCGTCGCGCGCGGCCGGCCTTCGCCGCCGAAACGGCGCGCCGCTTCGTCGAGAACGAGGGCCGCGAGGAGCGGCAGGACCGGAATGGCGGTCGCCGAGCGGTGCATGTTCGGCGTCTCGACGGTGACGATCACGCCCACGAATCCCGTCCAGAACCAGAGAGACACAAGGAGGAGCCGGGGGTCGCGCACGCGAAGCGTCGCGGCGAGAAGGCCGAGGAACGTGAGCGCCGAGAGGACGGGCGGAAACAGCGGCTTCCCCGTTGGCCAGACGATGTTCTGGTCCACGTAGCGGTTGAAGAAGCCGAGCCCGTGCTCGACCTGGGCGACGAGGAGGCGCCCGGTTCCCCATTCGGGCTTGACGTACGCCAGACGGGAGGCGTTCTCGCGGATGAAGACCGTCGTCTCCTTCGCCCGCACGGTGAACTCCCCGGGATTCTTCGCGGCGCCGACGAGGAAAGGCCCGGCCGAGACGAAGGCCGCGAGCGCCGCGAAGGCCACGCCCGCGGCCGTGCGGGCGCGCGTCTCCTTCGACGCCCGGAGGAACACGGCGATCGAGAACGGGATCGCGAGCAGGCACCAGAGACGCCCGGTCGGGTAGAAGAAAATCGAGAGCCCGCCGGCGCACCCGGCGAGCCCCCAGGCCCACGCCCGCCCCCGGCGCCCCGCCTCGAGGAACCCCGCCGCGCTGAGCGCCCAGAGCGTCTGCGTAGGCGCCGCCACGGTCGTCATGCGCGAGAACTGGATCGCGCCGCCCATGAACGA
>JBBQDQ010000058.1:0-17963 GCA_038319835.1 Thermoanaerobaculia bacterium
CTCGAGAAGCCTCCCGGCGAACCGGCCGCGCGGGTTCTTGAAGATCGAGCCCGCGTTCGGCTGTTTCGGCAGGGCGCCTCTGCGCACCGCGGCCACCTCGGCCATGCGCGCCGCGATGTCCGCGGAGCTCTTCGGCGTCAGGCGAAGACGCGCCGAGGCGACGACGTCGGCCGTCTCGCAGAGCGAAGTCCAGCGGTAGCCGTGCGCGATCTCCGGCGCGGGTGCCGTTCGCGCGTCGCCGGCGCGTGAGACTAGCGTCGCCGACACGAGGACGTCGAAGATCTCCGATCCGTACGAGCCCGCGTTGATCCGCACGGCGCCGCCGACCGAAGACGGGATGCCCGAAATGTTCTCGACGCCGGAAAGGCCGGCATCGCGCGCCGCGACCGCCAGCTCCATCAGCGAGACACCGCCCCCCGCGACGATCTCCGTTCCCTCGACACGCGTCTCGCGAAAGGCGCCGCCGAGGACGACGACGACGCCCGGGAAGCCGGCGTCCGGGACGAGGAGGTTCGAGCCCTTGCCGAGGACGAGGACGGGCAGCGCCTCCGCCGAGGCGAAGCGCAGGACCCGCGCGAGGGCACCCGCGTCCGCGACCTCCGCGAGGAGCCTCGCCGGGCCGCCGATGCGCAGCGTCGTGCGTGCGGCGAGAGCCTCGCCCTCGCGGACGACGATCCCGGGGCCGCGCGGAGGGGCGGGAATCATCCCTTGAGAAGGAGCCCGGCCGCGACCATCGCGGCCGCGACGGCACCGCCGAGGAGGTCGTCGGCCATGATGCCGAAGCCGCCCGGCAGCCGCTCCAGCCAGCCGATCGGGCCCGGCTTCCACACGTCGAGGATGCGGAAGAGCAGGAACGCGAGGAGGACCGTCCCGATCCGGAGCGCGACCGCGCCCGGCGGGACGAGCGCGTAGACCGGGATCAGCGCGATCGCCTGCCCGGCCACTTCGTCGACCACGACCTCGGACGGGTCATGCACACCGCGCAGGCGGGCCGTCTCTCCCGCGGCGTGGGTCCCGACGACGGCGACGCCGAGCGCGAAGCCCGCGAGGCCCCAGACGCCCCAGACCATCACGATCAGGTGCGCGACCGGGATCGCGGCGAGGCTCCCCCACGTTCCGGGGGCGATGGGCAGGAACCCCGCGCCGAACCACGTCGAGACGAGCGTCGTCACGCGCGACGCGGCGAACACCTCGGGCCAGGGGCGGAGAATTCCTTGCTTTTCGGAGATTTCGGACCTAGTTTTCATCCGTTCCTTCCGCGCGGCGAAGCCATCGTAGGCCGAAACGCCGACAAAGAAGATTTTCTTAGAAGGGTGAGTGGGGCCGGTGCGCTGTGTGCCCGGCGAGGCGCTGCCCGAGCGCCGCAGCCTCAGTCACCCTTCGAAGAAATCCGAATCCGAATCCCCCTCCATCCGTCCCTATAATCCGCCTCTCTTCTTATTAAGGAGACCTCATGGTCGAAGTGAACAAGGAAAAACTGAAGGCGCTCGAGCAGGCCGTCCAGCAGATCGACCGGCAGTTCGGCAAGGGTGCGCTCGTCCGGCTCGGCGACAAGCCGCAGGAGGCCATCCAGTCCATCTCCACCGGCTCCATCGGAGTCGACAACGCCCTCGGCATCGGCGGCGTGCCCCGCGGGCGCGTCCTCGAGGTCTTCGGACCCGAGTCTTCGGGCAAGACGACGCTCACGCTCCACATCATTGCGGAGGCGCAGAAGAGGGGCGGGCTCGCGGCATTCATCGACGCCGAGCACGCGCTCGACCCCGAGTACGCCCGCAAGCTGGGCGTCGACGTCGACAACCTCATGGTCTCGCAGCCCGACTCCGGCGAGCAGGCTCTCGAGATCGCCGAGGCGCTCGTGCGCTCGGCCGCCGTGGACGTCGTCGTCATCGACTCGGTCGCGGCCCTCGTCCCGAAGGCCGAGCTCGAGGGCGAAATGGGCGACGCGATGGTCGGCCTGCAGGCCCGCCTCATGTCGCAAGCGCTCCGCAAGCTCACGGCCGTCGTGTCGAAGTCGAAGACGACGCTCATCTTCATCAACCAGATCCGCGAAAAGATCGGCGTCATGTTCGGCAACCCCGAGACGACGACGGGCGGCCGGGCGCTGAAGTTCTACTCGTCCGTGCGCATCGACATCCGCCGCATCAACGCGATCAAGGACGGCGAAGCCGTCGTCGGAAGCCGCACGAAGGTCAAGGTCGTCAAGAACAAGGTGGCGCCGCCGTTCCGCATCGCCGAATTCGACATCGGCTACGGCGAGGGGATTTCGAAGGTCGGCGAGCTCGTGGACATCGGGATCGAGATGAAGCTCGTCGAAAAGTCGGGGGCGTGGTTCAGCTATGGCGACCTTCGCATCGGGCAGGGCCGCGAGAACGCGAAGCAGTTCTTCCGCGACAACCAGGACGTCGCGGCCGAGCTCGAGAAGAAGATCCGCGCGAGCTTCGGCCTCCCGACGGGCGATGTCGTCGCCAGTCCGAACGTGGCTCCCCTCCCGGCTCCCGAAAAGGCCGAAAAGGCACCGGGCAAAGGCTTCGGCAGAAAATAATCCTGAATTCGTAAACCTTTCCGCGGGGGCTGCGTCCAGTGATTGCATGCGGCCCCTGTATATGCCCACATCCGTCACCGTCGCCGGACACTTCCCCTGGACCCGCCGCGTCGCTCTCGAGTTCTGGAGCCGGACGATCGCGATGCTCTCCCTTCTCGCCACGAGCACGATCGCCCTCGGAGCGGCGTTCCAGGGCCTTTCGGGCGCTCTCGAATACACGCTGATCGGGCTCGCCCTCGTTTCGGCGCTGCCCGTCCTCTGGATCACGCTGGCGCGGTTCGCCGAGAAGCGCTATCTGTCTCGCCCGCCGAAGCAGTTCCTTGCGGCCGCACTCGGCTTCGACGTGAGCGGGATCGCCCTCGTGGCCGCAGCCGTGGTCCTCCTGCAGTCGCAAACGTCGTACGCCGCGTCCCTGTTCACCGCGGGCGGGTTCCTCGAGGGCTGCGGCACGCTTCTGCTCGTCCTCTGGTTCGTCGCGGCGCGGGTCGTCGCGCCGACCGGCGACCACATGCACTCCCTCTGACCGAACCTCACGGCCCGACACCCAGGCCCTCGCACCCGTAGAATCCCTGCGTGTCACGGCGCCGGCTCCTTACCCCGCTCCTCGCGCTGCTCGCCGCCACGGCCATGCGCGCCGCGACTCCACATCCTTACGTCGCGCCTTGGCTGTCCGTGACGCCCGGTGACGCGCGGATCGCGCGCGTCGCGGGCCTGCCTCTCGCCGCCCACTCCCCGAACGCGCCCGGCCTCCTCCTGACGCTCGGCGCTCCGGCCTGGTCCGGCGGCCGTGCGGCCTCCGTCGCGGCGGCCCGCGAGCTGGCCGAGCACGCGCACGGCGCTGGCTGGAAATGGGGACTCGCGCTCGCGTTGCCCGACGCCGCGGTGCCTGCGGACGTGCGCGCCGCCGAGGCGGCGACCGTCGAAGACCTGTGGCCGGGGCTGGCGGAAATCCTGACGGAGGCGAAGACCGCGGACCTCGTCACGATCGCTTTTGCCTCTGCCGGGAGCGGCGAGGCAAAGGCAAGATCGTATTTGCTTCGAAAGGCGGCCGCGGGGATCCGTGCGTCCGCTCCTCACGCGCTCATCGCATTCGCGGCCCTTCCCGGCGCCGCGGGCGACCTCGTGAGCGCCGAGACCCGCTCTCTCCTTTCAGAAGAAAACGCAGCCTATCTCGACTTCGTCGGCATCACCGGAGACGCGCAGACGGAAGCCGAAGCCGTCCGCAAGTCCGTGGACTCCATCGCATTCGGAAAACCCGCGCTCGTGGGCCTCGACCGCTCCGCCCCCACGCCCGGGGCGCTCCTCGCCGCCGCCGCGCGCCTCGCGCCCGGGAACGTGCCGTTCGTCATCGCGGCGCCCGCGTGGCCGCCTGCCGAGGACGCCGTGCTCGAGCGGTTCGGGCGCCTCCTCGCGGGAGACTTCGGGCCGGACACCCGCCTCTCGACGGCGCTCGCGGCCGACGGTTCGGCGCGCGACACGTTCCGGGTCGTCTCCGGCGTCGACCTCGGCGGCGTCGTGCTCGTCCCGGGCACGCGCGAGGGTGCGCCCGCCGCCGGCGGCCCCGGCGGCATCACCCTCACGCTCGACGCGACGCCCTACTCCTCCGCCGAGATCCTTGAGCTCGCGACGGGCGCCACGAAGCGGCTGGACATCCCCGCATCGGCCGTCCCGGCGCGCCTGACCCTTTCGCTCGACAAGGGCCCGCTCGCCGTGCGCCTGGCCGCGCGGGAGAAGGCGCCGGCCGAGGCGCCGAAGGCGGCGGTCGGCGTCGCGGCGGCGCGCGGGATCACGGCCGAGGAGATCCTCGCGAAGCACCAGGCGTGGCGCGCTTCGCGCGACGCGCGCTGGAAGACGCTCTCGGCGACGAACACGCTTTCGATGCGGTTCCGCTTCGCGAACCTCGGCAACACGCTGGACCTCGCCCTCGCGGGTCCCTTCTTCTACGCAAAGGGCGCCGGCTTCGACTGGGCCTGGCACGACGCGTACTTCAACGGCGTCCGCTGGCGCGCGAAGAAGCTCCCCGAGCTGCCGCTCCTGCAGCCCGAGAGGGTCTCGGACATGCCGCTCGCGCTCACGCTCGACGACGCGTACCGCTACACGCTCGTGGGCGAGGACAGCGCGAACGGCGTGCCGTGCTGGGCCCTCGACTTCGAGCCGCGCGTCGCCGCCGGGGACAAGCCGGCATACGCGGGCCGCGTGTGGATCGCCCGGGACGGCTTTGCGGCCGTCCGGATGCGGACGCGCCAGCTGAACCTGACGGGCGAGATCCAGGCGGTGGACGAAACGTCGGACTTCACGGACGTGCCCGCGCCCGACGGCGGGCCGCCGCTCCGCTTCCCCACGCGCACGACGGGCCAGTGGATCCTCAAGACGTTCTCCCGCACGACGGTCGTCGAGCGCGAGAGCGTCCTGACGGACGTCCGGCTCGACGACGCGTCGTTCCTCGCCGAGCGCGAGGAGGCCTTCGCGTCGAAAGACACGATGGTGCGCGACACCGAGACAGGCGTCCGGTACCTCGAGAAGACGAAGGACGGCGGGCGCGTCGTGACGGACGACAAGAAGCGCGGCCATCTCTTCGGCCTCGGCGGGCTCTTCTACGACGGCTCGTACGACTACCCGCTTCCGATCCTCGGCCTCTACTGGATCGACCTGGACGCGAGCAAGCGGCACGACCAGGTCCAGGTGCTCTTCGGCGGCGTCCTGCTCGCGGGCTCGTGGAACCAGCCGCGGCTCTTCGGCTCGCCCGTGGACGTCGGCGTGGACGTGTTCGGGATCGCGATCCGCGGCACGGACGCGCTCTACCGGGACGGCGAGGAGGACAAGACCCAGCGCGTCAAGAGCCGCTCGGCGGCCGTCGCGTTCAAGGCCGGGATTCCGATCGCCCGACACCTGAAGCTCACCGGGACCGTGAGCGAGTCGCACCGCGACTTCGCGGCCGACGACGCCGAGACTTCGCCGGCGTTCGTGATCCCGTCGAACCACTGGCTCACGCGCGTCGAGGGTCAGCTCGCCTGGGACTGGCGCGGGTGGGCGCTGTCGGGGCGCTGGGCGTGGAACAAGCGCTCGCAATGGGACCCCTGGGGCTTCGCGGGCAACCCGGACTACTCCCCGGACAAGGACGCGTACACGACGTGGGGGGCCGAGCTCCAGAAGGACTTCCACCTGCCCCGCTTCCAGCGCATCCGGACGTCCGTCGGCTACTTCGGCTCGGACAACACGGACCGCTTCTCGAAGTACACGTTCGGCTTCTTCGGAGGCACGTCGCTCCGGGGCTTCCGCTCGGGCGCGCTGCGCGCCGAGGAAGCGATCACCTCGAAGGTCGCGTACGGCTACGTGATCGGGAACGCCTTCCGCCTCGAAGGAATCTACGAAGACGCGCGCGTGACGGACCGGACCGCGGGCCTTTCCCGGGCCTACTTCAGCGGTGTCGGGCTGTCGGGCGAGTTCGCGGGGCCATGGGCGACGCTCGTGAAGCTGGACGCCGGAACTCCCGTCGCCGGCCGCAACCGGGGAATGACCGGGTTCGTCCTGAACCTGAACATCCTCAAGATCTTCTGAGGCCCGGCGCCTTCCGCGCCGCCCCGTACAATCCCGCCGCCATGCGTCGCCGCGCCACCCCCCTCCTTCTCGCCGCCGCGCTCCTCGCCCCGCCCGCCCGCGGCGCGGAGCCCGTGCGCTGGAGCGCCGCGGACGAGGTCCGGATGGCGGCCGAGGCCGCGTCCTGGGCCCCGCCCGACCTCAAGCGCCAGCTCGCGAAGCACTCGCGCCGGCTCATGCAGGGCGTCGCGGACGCCGCCGCAGCCGAGCGCCTCGAGCCGGGCGCGCCCGCTCACCGCGATGCGGCGGCGAAAGTCGCGCGTTCTCTCGCGGCCGCGATTCGCCGCCACTCGTCGTTCGCCGACGTCGCCCACGACGCGGGCGCCCTCCTCCACGCCGCCGCGATGGCGTACGCGCCCGACGCCGCGGGCGTGCCGGGCCCGTCCGGGTTCCTGGGCTATCCCGCCGACCCGTTCGCCGCGCCCGAGGCCCTCGCGGCCGCGAAGCTCCCCGCCGCGACCGGCGCCGAGCGCCGGGCCTCCGCGATCACGCTGACGGCCCGGCTCCTCGCGTGGACGTGGAAAAGCGCCGGCGGCGACGCCTCGATCGTGAAGCAGTATCCCGACTCGAAAGGACCGTACCAGCCGTGACCTCCCGACTCGCCCTCCTCTCGGTCTCCGATCGCACCGGCCTCGACGAATTCGCCCGCGCGCTCGTCGCGCAGGGCTTCGGCCTCGTCTCGACGGGCGGCACCGCCCAGCACCTTGCGGCCGCCGGTCTCGCCGTCACGAGCGTCTCGGACCTCACGGGCTTCCCCGAGGTCTTCGGCGGGCGCGTCAAGACCCTTCACCCGAAGCTCTTCGGCGGCATCCTCTTCAACCGCTCCGAGGAGTCGCACCGCGCCGAGGCGCAGAAGAACGGCGTCGGCCCGATCGACCTCGTCGTCGTGAACCTCTACCCGTTCGAGGACACCGTCGCGAAGGCCGGGGCGACCTTTGAGCAGGCCATCGAGAAGATCGACGTCGGCGGGCCGTCCCTGCTCCGCGCGGCCGCCAAGAACCACGCCCACGTCGGCGTCGTCTGCGACCCGGCGGACTACGCCGCCGTCGCCACGGAGCTCGCGGCGCACGGAGGCGCGCTCACGGACGAGACGCGGCGGAAGCTCGCGGCAAAGGTGTTCCGCCGCACGGCCTCCTACGACACCGCGATCGCGCGCTGGATCTCGGGGCAGACCGGGGAGCACTTCCCCGAGCGCCTCTCCCTGTCGTACACGCTCGCGACGCACCTGCGCTACGGCGAGAACCCGCACCAGAAGGCCTCGCTCTACGCGGACCATGCCGCGCACCCGGCCGCCCTGTCGCGCTACGCGTTCGTGCAGGGCAAGGAGCTCTCGTACAACAACTTCCTCGACGCGGACGCGGCGCTCTACACGTCGCGCGTCGTCGGGCCGAACGCGCTCACGATCGTCAAGCACCGGATCCCGTCCGGCGCCTCGGCGGGCGCGATGATGGCCGGGGCCTTCGAAGCCGCCTGGGCGTCGGACCCGATCGCCGGCTTCGGCGGCGTCGTCGCGTACACGGGCGTTCTCGACGCGGCGGCGGCCACCGCGCTCACGTCGCGCTTCCTCGAGGTCGTCGTCGTCCACGCCGTCACGGAGGATGCAAAGCCGATCCTCGCGAAGAAGCCGAACCTTCGTGTTCTGACGGTGACACCCGAGACCGGCTCGCGCCCACGCCTCGAGGCGCGCGGCATCGACGGCGGCCTCCTCGTGCAGGAAGGGGACCTCCTGCCGGACGAGGAAAGCGCCTGGAAGGTCGTCACGAAGCGGGCGCCGACGGAGGCCGAAAGGCGCGCCCTGCGCTTCGCGAATCTCGTGCTCAGAGGCGTCGTCTCGAACGGCATCGTCGTCGCGGGCGAGACGGCCACTTTCGGGATCGGCGGCGGCCGGACGAGCCGCGTCGACGCCTGCCGCGACGCGGCCGGCAAGGCCGCAGAGCGCGCGAAAGGCGCCGTGGCCGCGTCCGACGCGTTCTTCCCGTTCCCCGACGGACTCGAGGTCCTGACGGGCGCGGGCGTCACCGCCGTCATCCAGCCAGGCGGCTCCGTGAAGGACGGCGACGTGATCGCCGCCGCCGACGCCGCGGGCATCGCGATGGTGTTCACGGGCAAGAGACACTTCCGGCATTGAGGAAGAGAAAAGGGATTTCTTGGAAAGTGAATAGGACCGCGCGCGCCCTGCTCGTATCCCTTCTTCTCTTCGCCTTCGAAGCACGGCCCGCGGAGCGGGCCGCAGGATCCACCCTCTCGAGAGTTCGAGCCGCCTACACCTCGAGCGGATCGGTCTCCTGCACGTTCGTCCAGACCTACGCGCCGGCCGGGTTCACGGAGACCGCGCCCGAGACCGGGAAGCTCGTCCTGCAGGCACCCGACCGTGTGCGCTTCGACTACGACGGGCCGGAAGGGAAAGTCTTCACGTTCGACGGGACGGCGGGCCGGCAGTACGTCGCCGCCGACCGGCAGCTCGTCGTCAAGCGCCTCGCCCCCGGCGACCGCGAGCGGCTTCCGATCGTCTTCCTCGAATCCACCGACGCCCTCCTCGCGCGCTACGACGCCTCGGAGAAAGCCGCCGACAACGGCCTCGTCGAAGTCGCGCTCGCGCCGAAGAAGCCCGGCGCGCTCAGGTCCCTGACCCTCCTCGCCCAGGCGACCACGGGAGAGGTGAAGCGCCTCGTCCTCCTCGACACCGCGGGCAACCGGACCACGTTCACCTTCACGCAGAAGATCTCCGGGGCGAAACGCCCCGAATCGGACTTCGCCCTCGCGACCCCGGAGGGAACGAAGATCCTGACGGAGTAACGCCATGGCCGATCCCACGTTCGACGTCGTCTCCGAAGTGAACCTCCCCGAGGCCCAGAACGCCGTCGCCCAGGCGCAGAAGGAGATCGCCCAGCGCTACGACCTGAAGGGCACATCCGCGGGCCTCGAGCAGAAGGAGCGCGAGCTCACGCTGACCGCCGACACGGACTTCGCGCTCAAGGCCGTGAACGACATCCTCCAGACGAAGCTCGCCAAGCGCGGCGTCTCGCTCAAGTCCCTCGACTACGGAAAGGTCGAGCCGGCAGCTAAGGGCACGGTGCGCCAGGTCGTCACGATCCAGCAGGGGCTCCCGGCCGAGAAGGCGAAGGAGCTCGTCAAGGCGATCAAGGACAGCAAGCTCAAGGTGCAGGTCTCGATCCAGGGCGAGCAGCTCCGGGTCTCGGGAAAGAAGAGGGACGACCTGCAGGCCGTGATCGCCCTCCTGAGAGGTCTCGATTTCAGCCTTCCGCTCCAGTTCACGAATTTCAGGGGCTAGAGCATCCTGCCCACTCGGCCGGGCGTAGACCGGTCGTCAGGGGCGGTAAGATGCGCCCCACGCGGATGAGCCAAACCTCCCTCAAAGACCGCCTTCTCGTCGCAACCCTCCCGGCCGAGGAGCGCGAGAACGGCCGACGCCTCCTCCGGGCCCTCGCCCCGATCGAGGCGAAGCTCAAGGAGGTCGAAGCGGTCCTCGTCGAGCGGACCCGTTCCGGCATCCCGACGATCTCCCTGATCGGGGACTACCTCGTCGAGGGCGGCGGCAAGCGCATCCGGCCGGCGCTGCTCCTCCTCGGGGCGCACATGCTCGGGTACGAGGGCGACCGGGACGTGCGCTTCGGCGCCATGATCGAGTTCATCCACACGGCGACCCTCGTCCACGACGACATCATCGACGACGCGGAGCTCCGCCGCGGGCGCCCGAGCGTGAACCGCCGCTGGGGCAACGAGCTGACGGTCCTCTTCGGAGACTTCCTCTACATGAAGTCCATGGAGATCGCGCTGGAAGAGGGCGATCTGCGCGTCCTGCGCGTCCTGTCGGACGTGACGCTCCGGATGACGGAGGGCGAGATCATCGGCGCCGAACGGCGGGGCCTCCTCGACCTCACGCTCGAGGGCTACCTCGACATCGTGCGGCGGAAGACCGCCCTGCTCTTCGCGGGCGCCTGCAAGATCCCGTCGTTCCTCGTCGCGGAGGCGTTCGGGCAGCCCGGCGAAGCCTGGGGCGAACGCCTGTGGGATTACGGCCTCTCGCTCGGGATCGCGTTCCAGCTCCAGGACGACCTTCTCGACTACACGGCGAAGGAAGCCGACCTCGGCAAGCCCGTCCTCTCCGACCTGAAGGAAGGGAAGCTCACGCTCCCCCTGATCCTCTGCCTCCCGCAGGCCACGCGCGCCGAACGCAAGCTCGTCGAGACGGTCGTCGAGGAAGAAGGCTTCGAGTCCGTGCGGCCCGACCAGATCCTCGAGATCGTCCACCGTCTCGACGCCCTCGACCGCGCGCACGCGATGGCCGAGGCGCACGCCGAGCGCGCCCGTGAGATCGCGGCCTCCTTCCCGGACACGGCCTCGCGCGAGGGCTACCTCCTCGCCGCCGAGTACGCCGCGAATCGCCGTAAGTAACTAACAGTAAAAGATTTACGATTCTTCGAATGATTGTAGGTCAGGTGCGAGGTCTGCCTAACGAGAACAGCCAGCTAGCCATATGCGCGCCTAGTAGCCGAAATAAAGAAGGCACACTCCAAGAATCTCCTTCTTTTTTCTGGGTTCTCTCTTGATTTCAGCTCCCGGCAGTCGTACCTTAACCACAACCTATCGTGGGTATGAACAAAGACCCCCACAGCTTCGGGAACGATCAGGAGACTGAATGATCGAAAAGCTGTTCCGTTCGTTCCGTACGCCGTTCGGCGCTTCGGGACGCGAGGACTTCACTCTCGAAGAGGAAGTGGCGCTGTACCGCCACCGGGCGGAGGTCGCCCTCGAAGAGGAGCGCTACTCCGATGCTCTCGTCTTCCTCGCGAAGATCCTCCGGCTGAACCCCTACGACCTGCAGGCGCGGATGACCGTCGCCCACACGTACCACTACGCGCTCAAGGAGCCGACGAAGGCCCTCCTCACGTACGAGAAGGTCATCGCGGCCTCCGGTTACGACGAGTCGAACTCCTACTCCGTCGCGGCTCGCGAGGGAATCCAGGAGCTCGCCGGCGCCGTGGACACGGCGCTGACCCTTCACGATCTCGTCGCGGACGAAGCCGACGAGGCCGAGAACACAGACAACGGCGGCCGCGCCCACAAAGTGGCCGGGTAACGCAGTCCCCCGAATCCCTTTTTCATCCTGTTCACGTCGTCATCGACCCGCCAACCCGGGCCGGTGACGACATCCGGTTTCCGCGCGCCGGCGCAGACGAGCGCGAGGCGCAGGGCGGCTGACCCCTCCGGGTGCGAGACACGCACGAGGATCTCGTGCTCCCCCGCCGCGATCGGGTGCCGGAGCGGCCACTCGACGACAGCGCCGGACGCCGGTCCGGCGCCGACCGGCGCCCCGTCGAAGAACGCCTCGTAGCGTCCGCTCGCCTTCAGACGCAGGGTCGCCTTCGGCGCGGCCGACGCCAGGGAGAAACGGGCAGCGAACGCGATCGTCGCCTCCTCGCCGTTGCGGGCCACCGGGTAGTGCCCGATCCACCAGGCGCCGGACAGGTCGTCGCCGACCCTCTCGCGCACCGCCGCGGCCACGGCGGAAAGCGTCAGCGCGAGGACCGCGATGAGGAACGCGCTCCGCGCGGCTCCGGGCTGCCTCGTTGACGCGCTCACGCCCGCCGATGTTAGTATCGAACGTGCACCGGACGGCGAACTCTTCCCCCCTCAAAGCCGTCGCCGTCATCCCCTCCCGCTACGGCGCGGAGCGCTTCCCGGGCAAGCCCCTCCATCCGATCGCCGGCATTCCGATGGTCGTCCGCGTGCTCGAGCAGGCCCTGAGAGCCCGCCGCGTGGACTTCGTCCTCGTCGCCACGGACGACGAGCGGATCGCGCGGGTCGTGGAAGCGGCCGGGGGCCGGGCCGTGATGACGGACCCGGCGCTGCCCTCGGGAACCGACCGGGTCTGGGCGGCCGTGAAGGACCTGGACGTCGAGGTCGTGCTGAACGTGCAGGGGGACGAGCCCCTCATGGACCCCGTCAACGTCGAGAGGGTCGCAGGCTTCCTCCTCGACCACCCCGAGTTCCCGCTCGCAACCGTCGCGCTCCCGATCGACGACGCGGCCGAGATCGCGAACCCGAACAACGTGAAGGTCGTGCGCGCCGACGACGGCCGCGCGCTCTACTTCTCCCGATCTCCGATCCCGTACCCCCGCCGGGCCGTGCCCGGGCTGAGGACGCTCAAGCACCTCGGCCTCTACGGTTACCGCAAGGCCGCGCTGGGGCGATGGACGTCTCTCCCTCCGCACGCGCTCGAGCGTGCCGAGAGCCTCGAGCAGCTCCGCGCGCTCGCGGCGGGGATGGCGATGGCCGTGCTGGACGCGGCGAGCGACTCGATCGGAGTCGACACCGAGGACGACGCGAGAAAAGTGGAAGCGATTCTGTCAACGCGACGAACGACGGCGGAGGTCTGACATGGGAACCAAGTACATCTTCATCACCGGTGGCGTGGTTTCCGGCCTCGGCAAAGGCATCGCGGCGGCCTCGATGGGCGCGCTCCTCGAGGCGCGGGGCTTCAAGGTCACGCTGCAGAAATTCGACCCGTACCTCAACGTCGACCCCGGCACGATGTCGCCGTTCCAGCACGGCGAGGTCTACGTGACGGACGACGGCGCCGAGACGGACCTCGACCTCGGCCACTACGAGCGGTTCACCTCGACGATCACCGGGAAGGCGAACAGCGTCACGACCGGGAAGATCTACCTGTCCGTCATCGAGAAGGAGCGGCGCGGCGACTACCTCGGCAAGACGGTGCAGGTCATCCCGCACGTCACGGACGAGATCAAGGACTGCATCCGCCGCGTCGCCGGCGACAACGACGTCGTCCTCGTCGAGATCGGCGGCACGGTCGGCGACATCGAATCGCTGCCCTTCCTCGAGGCGATCCGGCAGTTCCGCCAGGACGTCGGACGCGGGAACGCGATCAACGTCCACGTCACGCTCGTGCCCCACATCGCGGGCTCCGACGAGCTCAAGACGAAGCCCACGCAGCACTCCGTCAAGGAGCTGCGCTCGATCGGCATCCAGCCCGACATCCTCCTCTGCCGCGCCGACCGCTCGATCCCGGAGGAGATGAAGAAGAAGATCGCGCTCTTCTGCAACGTCGACGAGCGCGCCGTCGTGACGGCCGCCGACGTCCCGACGATCTACGAGGTCCCTCTCGCGTTCGCGCGCGAGGGCCTCGACGAGATCCTCCTCGACTATCTCTCCCTCCCCCACTACGACCGCGACCTCACGAAGTGGGACGCGATCGTGAACCGCGTCAAGAACCCGCAGGACGAGGTCACGATCGCGTTCGTCGGCAAGTACGTCCAGCTCGGAGACAGCTACAAGTCTCTGAACGAAGCGCTCCACCACGGCGGGATCGCGAACAACGTGAAGGTCAAGATCACGTTCGTGGATTCCGAGGAGCTCGAATCTGTCGGCTACCCCGAGATGCTCGCCCGCGCCGATGCGATCCTCGTGGGCCCCGGCTTCGGCCGCCGCGGAATCGAGGGCAAGCTCAAGGCGATCCGCTTCGCGCGCGAGATGAAAGTCCCGTTCTTCGGGATCTGCCTCGGGATGAAGTGCGCGGTCATCGAGTACGCGCGAAACGTCTGCGGCCTCGCCGGCGCGAACTCCACGGAGTTCGACACGCTGGCCCCGCACAAGGTCATCTATATGTTGCGCGACCTCCTCGGGGTCGAGGCACTCGGCGGCACGATGCGCCTCGGGAAATACCCGTGCGACCTCGGCGAGGGGACGCTCGCCCGCCGCGCGTACGGGGAGCCCCAGATCTGGGAGCGCCACCGCCACCGCTACGAGGTCAACCAGGAGTATCTCCCGATGCTCCGCGACGCCGGACTGACGTTCTGCGGGATGTCGCCGGACAAGAAGTTCGTCGAGATGGTCGAGCTGTCGGACCACCCGTGGTTCCTCGGCTGCCAGTTCCACCCGGAGTTCAAGAGCAAGCCTGGGCAACCGCATCCGCTTTTCAAGGACTTCGTCCGCGCCGCACGCGCCCACCGCGCCGCAGCGCGCGAAGGCGTCGAGAAGAAGGCGGCGGAGCTCGAGACGCCGGTCGTCGCGCCGGCGAACCTGCCCGCTCCAAACGGCCTGTCGGCCTGATCCCGCGCCCGGTCCGGCCCTGATTCATCTGACTCATGGCCGGGCCCTGCTCCCCGACCTATCGCGTACATGAGGGCATGGGAGGTGGCGTATGGCGACGCCCCAGATCACTTCGACCCCAGCCCCGCCCGCGAAGGCGGTGACCCTCCAACCGATCGTTTTCGCAACGGACTTCTCGCCCGCGTCGAAAGGCGCGCTCGAGAAGGCGATCGAGCTCGCGCGCAAGGAAGGCGCCGAGCTGATCGTGGCCCACGTCTACGAGCCGCCCGCCAGCCTGAGTCACTCGGGCGTCGCGGACGACCTGATCGAGGCCGAGATCGAGAACACGATCCGCCGGGACGTCGAGAAGCAGATGGAGCCGGTCCTCGCGACCGTCCGGGCCGCCGGCGTCAAGGTCCGCGGCGAGATCCTCGCCGGCCATGCCGCAAAACGGCTCGCCGACCTCGCGGAGCGGAACGGAGCCGCTCTCGTCGTGATCGGGACCCACGGACGCACCGGCCTGAAAAAGCTCATGGTCGGCAGCGTCGCAAGCCAGGTCATCGCGACGGCGTCCTGTCCGGTGCTGACCGTTCGCTGATGCCACGGGAAGACCGGGACGGCCGCCCGATCTCCGTTAGCATCGCGAGATGACGCATCGGCCGGCGCTTCACGGGCTGCGGGTCCGGCTCGCGGCGGCCGCGCTCTCGGCGGCCGCCTTCGCCCTCGCGTGCGGGCCCGCTCGCACACCCTCGCCGGCCATGGCACCCGGCGGGGCCGCCATCGCAGCGGCGCCCGCCGGATCCCTCGAGTTCCTCGTCCTCGGCGACTGGGGCCGGCACGGAAACCTCGCCCAGCGGAGCGTCGCGAATGCGATGGCCGCCTGGGCGGTCGCGCGCCCCGTCCGTTTCGTGCTCTCGGTCGGGGACAACTTCTACGAGAACGGCGTCTCATCCGTCTCGGACCCCGCCTGGAAGGAGTCTTTCGAAGACGTCTACTCGGCGAAGAGCCTTCAGGTCCCCTGGCACGTGGCTCTCGGCAACCACGACGAGCGCGGCAGCGCCGACGCGCAGATCGAGTACTCCCGGTCGAGCGCGCGGTGGCAGATGCCGGGGCGGACGTTCACCTTTCAGGAAGCCTCGGGCGACGGGACGCGCGCTGAATTTTTCGTCCTCGACACGACACCGTTCCTCGGCAGGTACCGTTCGATCTTCTCGCGCACGGACGTGGCGGGCCAGGACCCGGCCGCCCAGCGCGCCTGGCTCGAAAGGGAGCTCGCCCGGTCCACCGCGGACTGGAAGATCGTGGTCGGCCACCATCCGATCCGCTCGTGCGGGCCCCACGGCGATTCGGCCGAGCTCGTGCGCGACATCCTCCCTGTCCTGACGCGACACCGCGTCCCCCTCTACCTGAACGGCCACGAGCACGGCCTCCAGCACCTCGCGTCCGACGGGGTCGACTTCCTCACGTCGGGCGCCGGATCGGAGGTCACACGCGTCTCCCCGGACGCCAGAACCGTGTGGGCCGAAGCCACCGGCGGGTTCATGGCCCTCGTCGTGAGCCGCGAGGCTATCCAGGTCCGCGCCGTTGACGCCACAGGCGCGGTCCGGCACGAGGCCACGATCCCGCGCCCGAAGGCCGCCCCCTGAATCGTGGAGAACCGCGTTTCGCATTTCACACCGAGACTCTGTCTCTGCGGTACGATCCCGTTTGTATCCTCAATGGCTCGCGCTCACCAGGAGCAACCGTACAGAATTTTGGCGCGTCACCTGAACGGCGCAGCGGAGGTCGAATGGCTCGTCGCGGGCTCGCATTGGTTTCAACCGCCCTCACACTCCTCGGCGCCGCGCTCCCCCTCGCGGCCGGAGTCGGCCCCGTCGGGCAGGCGTTCGTTCCGATCACCGCCTGCAGGGCCGTCGACACGCGCGGCCCGGCCGCTCCGCGCGGCGGACCGGCTCTCGCGGCGAACGAGGTGCGCGTCCTCCCGATCGCCGGCAGCTGCGGCGTCCCTGCGAACGCGCTCGGCCTCGTCGTCAACCTCACGGTCGTGAACCCGGCCGCCCTCGGATACGCCCAGCTCTTCGCGGGGGACGCCGCGGTCCCGCCGACGACGGTCCTCGGATTCCCCGCGCACCGGACGCGCGCGGGCTTCGCGTTCGTCGCGCTCGCGTCGGATGGGTTTGGGACGATCGCGCTCGCGAACGGGTCCGCGGGCTCCGCGGACTACATCCTCGACGTCCTCGGCTATTTCGTGACCGCGTGCACGAGCACGATCACGGTGACGAACCCGGCGACGACGACCGGTGCGGTGAACGCCGCGTTCAGCCAGACGTTCACGTCCTCCGGCGGCGTGGGTGCGAAGACCTACACGACCGCGTCACCGCTCCCCGCCGGCCTGACGCTCGCGGCGGACGGGACGCTCTCCGGCGCGCCCACGCAGCCCGGAACGTTCCCGATCGTCCTGACCGCCACCGACCAGAACGGATGCACGGGCACCGGTTCGACGTACGCCCTCGTGATCTCCTGCCAGACGATCACCGTGACGAATCCGGCCACGACGACCGGCACGGCGAACGTTCCCTTCAGCCAGACGTTCACGCAGACGGGCGGAGCCGGGGCGACGACCTTCTCGACGTCGAGCCCGCTGCCGCTCGGAATGACGCTCGCGGCCAGCGGCGTCCTTTCGGGCACGCCCACGCAGGCGGGCGGGTTCGACATCGTCGTCAAGGCCACGGATGCGAATGGCTGCACCGGCACCGGCGCGACGTATCACCTCGTCGTGAACTGCCAGACGATCTCCGTGACGAACCCCTCGACGACGACCGGCATCGCCGGATCGGCGTTCAGCCAGGCCTTCACGCAGGCAGGCGCGATCGGTGCGGCCACGTTCACGACCGTGAGCGCCCTGCCCGCCGGACTGACGCTCGCGGCGAACGGCGTCCTCTCCGGCACGCCGACCGCCGTCGGCACGTTCCCGATCGTCGTCAAGGTCACGGACGGAAACCTCTGCACGGGCACGGGCGCGACCTATAACCTCACGATCGGCTGCCAGGGAGTCGCCGTGACGAACCCCTCGACGACGACCGGCACTGCGGGCGTCGCGTTCAGCCAGACCTTTACGCAGGCGGGGGCCATCGGCTCGGCCACGTTCTCGACGGCGAGCACGCTGCCCACGGGACTGACGCTCGCCGCGAACGGGACGCTCTCCGGCACGCCGACGCAGACGGGAAGCTTCCCCATCGTCGTCAAGGTCACCGACGCGAACGGCTGCACCGGCACCGGCGCCACGTACACGCTCGTCGTGGGTTGCCAGACGTACTCCGTGGGACCGGCCGCGCTCCCGCAGGCGACGGCGGGCGTCGTGTATGCCGCGGTCACGTTCACGCAAACGGGCGGCATCGGTCCGGTGACCTTCTCGAAGACCGGCACGCTGCCGACGGGCATGAACTTCGCGGCGGGGGTCCTCGACGGCACGCCGACACAGACCGGCAGCTTCCCGATCACGGTCACGGCGACCGACGCGAACGAGTGCACGGCGAGCCGCGACTACCTCCTCGTCGTCACGTGCTCGGGCACCACGATCACGCTTTCTCCCGGTTCGCTCCCGACGGCCCCCGCCAACGCGCCGTACCCGTCGACGACGTTCACCGCCTCCGGCGGGACGGCGCCCTGGACGTTCCAGCAGGCCGGCACCCTTCCGGCGGGGATGAGCTTCGTCACGGACACGCTCTCCGGAACGCCGACCCAGACGGGC